>CABIIJ010000070.1 GCA_902175065.1 uncultured Comamonas sp.
AAGGGGGAGAGGGGGCATGGCGCGGGCATCCGGTGGTTCAGGCCGCCATGCTAGCCATGCGGTCAACGGCAGTTTTTCGATACTATGACAAGTGCTATCGATGACATGCCAAACATCCGCCTTGTGCCTTCCTCATCCACCCGCATGGTTTCTTTGCTGCCCGTGCCTGCCCTGCAGGCACTGCTGCAGCCGGTGGTGCTGCGCTCGGAAAACCTGGGGCCGGGCCAGGGGTTTGCCGAGCATACGCACCGCTGGAACCAGTTCGTCTATGCCACGGCGGGCACGCTGCTGGTGACGGTGGCACACGCCCGGTACGTCATCACGCCGGAGCAGGCCATCTGGATTCCCACCGGCACGCGCCACGCCACGCACGCGCTGCATGGCGCGGCATTCCGCAATCTGTATGTGGACGATGCGCCCGATCTGGGCCTGCCTGCCGTCTGCACCTCGTACGCCGTCAGCCCCCTGATGCGGGCGCTGATCGTGGAGCTGGAACAAGCCGCAGGGCGGCAGGAAGACGCTGCCTACCTGCACACGCTGCACGCCATGCTGCGTGCCCAGTTGCAACGCCTGCCGCAGCTCCAGCTGCACCTGCCCTGGCCGCACAGCCCGCGCCTGCGCCAGATGTGCGAGGCGCTATACGCCCGCCCCTGCGCCAGATGTGCGAGGCGCTATACGCCCGCCCCGCCGACCCGCGCAGCCTGCACGATTGGGGGCAGGCGCTGGGCATGTCCGCCCGCACCCTGGCGCGGCACTTCGCGCAGGAAACGGGTACCTCCCTGCGGCAGTGGCGCCAGCAGCTGCGCCTGCTGCTGGCGCTGGAATGGCTGACCACGCCGCGCAGCGTGACCAGCATTGCCATCGACCTGGGCTATGCCGGCACCTCGGCCTTTACCTACATGTTCCATCAGGCCACCGGCTGCACGCCTTCGCAATGGCGCAGCCGACGGGCTGGAGGACAGGAGCATCCCGCCGCCATGCCCGGCCCTGCCGATGTGCCTGTTTGAGAACCTGTGCAGTTTTCTCACACAGGCATTGGCACCCGCCATTTGCTATTTTTAATGTATCTGCTTACGCTTGTTATTGCTTGATTTCAATATGTTTTATATCTGAAATCAAGCAATCAAGAGTGGAAGCAGCTTCTTTTTCAATACTGCCCTTCTTCCAGCTCCTGCGGCGCGGCCCGCAGGATGAGGCGGGCCAGGTCGGCAGCGTGGCCGGAGCCGGTCTTGCGGGTGATGCCCTGGCGGTGGACGTGGACGGTGTGGTCGCTGATGTCCAGCAGGCGGGCCACTTCCTTGTTGCTGTGGCCCAGGGCCAGCAGGCGGGCCACGTCGCGCTCGCGCGGGGACAGGCGTTGCAGCACCTCCAGCGCCTGGGCTTGCCGGGCCTGCTGGCGCTGGGCCTGGACGCTGGCGGCCACGGCGCGGTTGAGGGCGTCCAGCAGCGTCTGCTCGCTGAACGGTTTTTGCAGAAAGTCCGCCGCGCCGCCGCGCAGCGCCTGCACGGCCTGATCGACGTCGCCATGGCCGGTCATGAAGACGATGGGCATTGCTAGCTGTGCGTGCAAGCGCCGTTGCAGCTCCAGCCCACTCATGCGCGGCATACGGATGTCCAACAGCAGGCAACAGCCCTGGGGCGTTGGCGTAGGCGCAGCGTGCAGGAAGTCTTCCGCTGTCGGGTAGCCAAGGGCATCGAAGCCCAGTCCTTGCAGCAGGAACAGCAGGGAGCGCAGGAAGTTGGCATCGTCATCCACCACGTGAATGCGGGGCGGAGTCTGGGGGGGAGGGGCAGCAGCGGTCATGCGGGCAAATCTTCGGCGGGTTGGCTGTTGGACGGAGAGGGCGGCAGTGGGGCGGCCAGCGGCAGCAGCAGCACCATGCGCATGCCGCCGCCTTCGGCCTGGGGCACGGGCCGGGCGTGCAATGCGCCGCCGTGGGCTTCGGCAATGCCCCGGCTGATGGACAGGCCCAGGCCCAGCCCGTCGGGCTTGGTGGTGTGAAAGGGGGTGAACAGCAGCGCCCGGGCCTGCGGCGACAGGGGCGGGCCGTGGTCGCGCACGGCCAGAGCCAGGTGGCCGCTTTCGTTGTCGTTTTCGCTGCCGATTTCCAGGTCGATGGGCTGCCGGGCATGGCCCCCGGCCAGCCGGTGCGCGTCGCAGGCGTTGCGCAGCAGGTTGACGAGCACTTGCAGCAGTTGCTGGGCATCGCCGCGCACGCGCAGCCGTTCGGCACCGGGGGCGCAGCGCAGGCGGATGTCCGGGCTGCCCTGCCCGCCGCCCAGCAGGGCCAGCGCCTGCTGCGCCAGGGCCTGGGGGGCGATGGCTGCGCGTTCCGGCACGCGCTTGCGGGCCAGGGCACGCACGCTGCCGATGACCCGGGCGGCGCGTTCGCTTTCCTGGGCGATGTCCTGCAAGGCCTGCTCCAGCGCCTGCGGGGCCAGATTGCCCTGGGCCACGCGGCGGCGCAGACCGGCGGCGTAGTTGCCGATGGTGGCCAGCGGGTGGGTCAGCTCATGCGCCAGCATGGCCGAGAGTTCCCCCAGGATGGACAGGCGCGAGAGGTGGCCCAGCGCCTCCTGGTGCCGGGCGTTCTGGTGCGCGAGGCGCTCGCGTTCGTGCAGGCTGTGCGTCAGCTCCGCCGTGCGGCGCTTGACCAGCACTTCCACGCGCAGCAGGTAGGCCGCGCCTGCCAGCGCCAGCGCCAGCAGGGCCGCCGCCCAGCCCCAATAGCGGCGCAGCAGGGCCTGGATGCGGGTGGCGCGTAAAAAGGCATAAGGCTCCACCTGCAACTGGCGCAGCACGTCGTGCACGCGCTGGTAGTCGGCAGGCACCGTCCAGACGCCGCCAAAGCCATCGCCCAGGCCATCGCCTGCGGCGACGCCACCGGGCTGGGCCAGCAGGGCCAGCAGCACCTGGCGCGACAGCTCCGGCGCGGTGCCGGGCAGCGCGGCAAAGGCCCAGCCGGGGTAGAGCGGGGTGGAGGTGCGGCATGTCTGCGGTGCCGGTTCCTGCTCTGCCTGCAGCGCAGGCACCACGCGCAGCGCCCCGGCGGGGACGATGCCCTGGCGCTCCCACTGCTCCAGCAGGCAGGTGCGCAGGATGCCGGCATCGGCCTGCCCGGCCAGCACCGCCTGGGCCACGCGCTGCATGGGGTAGCCGGTGAAGCTGCGCCGCAGGCCGCCTTCCTCGGCGTCCACGCCCTGCGCCAGCCAGGCTGCGGCGGCCAGCTGGTAGCCGCCAAAGGCCTCTTCGGCCACGGCGGCGACGCGCCAGCCGCGCAGATCGGCTAGGGCTGCGGGCGCAGCCCCTGCGGCATCGGCCCGTACCACGACGGCCGAGCCGACGGCATGGGCCGGGTCGCCCTGTGCGGCGGACAGGGTGGCGATGCGGGCCGCGCCATGCCGAGCCTCCAACGCCACGTAATGGCCGGGGTTGGTGACGACGAAATCCACCGCCCCCTGGGCCACGGCAGCATCCAGCGCGGCCAGATCGTGCGTTTGCAGGTGTACGGGCCGGCCCAGGGCGGCCTGCAGGCCCTGGGCCAGCGGCTGCCACTGGCGCTGGGTGTCGGTATCGGCCAGCACGGACAAAGCGCCCAGGCGCACGGCGGTGTCGGGCTGCGCCTGCGCAGCGGGTGCCAGCAGCACGGCAAGGCCCAGCAGCCAGGCGGCTGCCGGCCATTTGAGTTCGGAAATACCCTGGTTGCGCATGTAAAAAGTATAGGGAGCGGGCGGCGGGCAGCCCGGCGCGGGCGCGTACCCTAGCCTGTTTCGGCTAGGTTCGTCACCGATTGAGAGAATGGGCGGCCAGAACGACCCTTCTTACGATAGGGTCATGATCAAACCCCGCACCACCCCCACCCTCCTTCTCGTCGGCCTGTCCGTTCTGCTGGGAACCGGCCCGGCCCTGGCCGCCGACGCCCCCATGACCGTCAAGCTGACCGACCATGCCGTGCCCGATATCGAGCAACTGCCCCCCGGCCAGTACAAAGAGTTGGTGCAGTACGGCCACGCCCTGACCACGCGCACCTTTGCCCACATCGGGCCGGAGGTGCTGAACGTGGGCAAGCGCTATGCCGGGAACAACCTGGCCTGCGCCTCCTGCCACCAGCAGGCAGCCACCAAGCCCTTTGCCATGCCCTGGACGGGGGTGAGCGCCACTTTCCCGCAGTACCGGGGCCGCGAGGACGACATCAGCACCGTCGAAGAGCGTGTCAACGGCTGCATGGAGCGCAGCATGAGCGGCCAGCCGCTGCCGCTGGATTCACGCGAGATGAAGGCTTTCGTCACTTACATTTCCTTCCTGTCGCGCGGCATTCCGGTGGGCGCCACCGTCGAGGGCGCGGGCATGGTGCAGAGCAAGATGCCCAACCGCCGTGCCGATCTGGAGGCCGGCGCCAAGGTGTACGAGGCCAAGTGTTCCGTCTGCCACGGCGCGGACGGCCAGGGCGTACGCGCCGGTCAGCCGGGCGATGCGCAGGGCTACATCTTCCCGCCGCTGTGGGGCAACGACACCTTCAACAACGGCGCGGGCATGAACCGCTTGGCGATGGCGACGCGCTTCGTCAAGCACAACATGCCGCAGGGCACCAGCTTCGATGCGCCGCAGCTCACCGACGACGAGGCCTATGACGTGTCGGCCTACATGCTGTCCAAGCCCCGCCCGGTGAAGGCGAACCTGGAAGTGGACTTCCCCGCCCGCTGGAACAAGCCGGTGGACTCTGCCTTCTCGCCCTACCTGCTGGGGGCGCCTGCCGACCAGCACCGCTTCGGCCCCTTCCCGCCGCTGGTCGAGAAGCAGCGTCAGATGGCCGAACAGCTCAAGGCCCAGGGGGTTGCCGAACGCGCCAAGGCCGCCGAAGCGGGCAAGCAGTAACATTTGCTGCCGCACCATGCGGACATGCAGAAAGGGACGCTGTCAGCGTCCCTTTTTTTAATAAAAATGGCTTGAAATCCTTGCTGAGTAAGCGCCAGAAGCTATCAAAACATCAAGCCGTGCCGCCCACGGTCAGCCCGTCGATGCGCATGGTGGGCTGGCCCACGCCCACGGGCACGCTCTGGCCTTCCTTGCCGCAGGTGCCTACGCCGCTGTCCAGGCGCATGTCGTTGCCGATCAGGCTGACTTTTTTCATGCACTCCGGGCCGTTGCCGACCAGCGTCGCGCCCTTGACGGGGTATTGAATCTTGCCGTTTTCCACCCAGAACGCCTGGCTGGCCGAGAAGACGAACTTGCCGCTGGTGATGTCCACCTGCCCGCCGCCGAAGTTGGTGGCGTACAGCCCCTTCTTGATGCTGGCGATGATTTCGCGCGGGTCCTTGTCGCCGCCGAGCATGTAGGTGTTGGTCATGCGCGGCAGCGGCAGGCTGGCGTAGCTCTCGCGGCGGCCATTGCCGGTGGGCTTGACGCCCATCAGGCGGGCGTTGAGCGCATCCTGCATGTAGTTTTTCAGGATGCCGTCCTCGATCAGCACGTTGGCCTGGGTGGCATGGCCTTCGTCGTCGATGTTCAGCGAGCCGCGCCGGTCGGGCAGGGTGCCGTCGTCCAGGATGGTGACGCCCTTGGCCGCCACGCGCTGGCCGATGCGGCCGCTGAAGGCGCTGGAGCCTTTGCGGTTGAAGTCGCCCTCCAGCCCGTGACCCACGGCTTCGTGCAGCAGCACGCCGGGCCAGCCGGGGCCAAGCACCACGGTCATCTCGCCCGCCGGGGCGGGGCGGGCATCCAGATTGGTCAGGGCCTGGCGCACGGCCTCGCCAACGTATTCGGCAATCAGCGCATCGTCGAAATAGGCCAGGCCGAAACGCCCGCCGCCGCCGGACGAGCCGACTTCGCGTCGCCCGCCCTGCTCGGCAATCACGGTGACGGACAGGCGCACCAGCGGGCGCACGTCCGCCGCCAGGGTGCCGTCGGCGCGGGCCACCAGCACCACGTCGTATTCGCTGGCCAGCCCGGCCATGACCTGCACGATGCGCGGGTCCTGGGCGCGGGCCAGGGTTTCCACCTTGCCCAGCAGGGCCACCTTGTCGGTGCTGCCCAGGGTGGCGATGGGGTCCAGCGCCGGGTACAGGCTGCGGCTGGGGGCCACCTTGGCCTTGGGGATGCGCACCTTGGCGCTCTTGCCTGCCGCGCCGATGGCACGCACGGTCTGCGCGGCGTCCATCAGGCTGGGCAGGGAGATGTCGTCCGAATAGGCAAAAGCGGTTTTCTCGCCGCTGACGGCCCGCACGCCCACGCCCTGGTCGATGGAGAAGGAGCCGGTTTTGACGATGCCTTCCTCCAGGCTCCAGCCTTCGGCGCGGGTGTATTGGAAATACAGGTCGGCATCGTCCACCGCGTGGGCGCGGATGGCGGCCAGCGCCTGCGCCAGGTGGCTTTCGTCCAGGCCGAAGGGTTCGAGCAGCAACTGCCGGGCCGTGGCCAAGCGTTCGATAGTGGGTTCGCGTGCAATCATGGAGGTGGATTGTAGAGAGAGGGTTACAAGCTGCGCCGCGCGGCCCGCCGTGCCAGACGCTGGGCGCGGGCAATCGACATCAGGATGCCCAGCGCCAGTCCCAGCGTGACCATGGCCGTGCCGCCATAGCTGACGAAGGGCAGGGGCACGCCCACCACGGGCAGGATGCCGCTGACCATGCCCATGTTCACGAAGGCGTAGGTAAAGAAGATCACCGCCACGGCGGCGGCCATCAGGCGGCCGAACAGCGTGTTGGCCTTCAGCGCAATCGCCAGCGCCCGCCACACCAGCAGTACGAAGCCGGCGATGAGCGTCAAGTTTCCGGCCAGACCGAATTCTTCGGAAAACGCGGCAAAGATGAAGTCCGTCGTGCGTTCGGGGATGAACTCCAGGTGCGTCTGCGTGCCCGCCATGAAGCCCTTGCCCCAGATCCCGCCGGAGCCGATGGCGATCATCCCCTGGATGATGTGAAAGCCCTTGCCCAGCGGGTCGCGCATCGGGTCGAGCAGGGTGCAGACGCGGGTGCGCTGGTAGTCGTGCAGGAAGTACCAGCTCACGCCGTCGGTGCAGAGCTGGTCGGCATTCCAGATCAGCAGGGCGATGCCGACGGCGCCCAGCAGCACCGGCGGCAGCACCAGCTTCCAGGACAGCCCGGCAAAAAAGATCACCGCCAGCCCCGAGGCCAGCACCAGGAGGGAGGTGCCCAGGTCGGGCTGCTTGAGGATCAGCGCCGTGGGCACCGCCAGCAGGCCGAAGGCGATGACGAAGTCCCAGGCGCGGGTCAGCCCCTCGCGGCGCTGGAACCACCACGCCAGCATCAGCGGCATGGCGATTTTCAGCAGCTCCGACGGCTGAATCACCAGTCCGACGTTGACCCAGCGCTGCGCCCCCTTCTTGGTGATGCCGAACAGCAGCACCGCCACCAGCAGCGCCACGCCCAGCCCGTACAGCGGCACGGCGGCCTGCATGATGCGCTGCGGCGGAATTTGCGCCACGACGAACAAAATCCCCCCCGCCAGCAGCATGTTGCGCCCATGGTCGGCAAAGCGCGTGCCGTGGTCGTAGCCGGCGGAATACATCGCCAGCAGGCCCAGGCCGGCGAGCAGGGCGATCAGCAGCAGCAGCACCCAGTCAAAGCCCAGGAACATGGGCACAATGCGTTGCAGCAGGGAAGGCTTGTCGAATTCAGCGGGCATAACCCGCCATTATCCGGTGCCAGCGCCAGGTTCCTTGCCGTTTTGTCCTATGCCCACGACCCATTTGCTTTACCTGCACGGTTTTCGTTCCTCCCCCCAATCGGCCAAGGCCCGCATGGTGGCCGACTACGTGCGGCATCGCCATTCCCAGGTGGTCTGGCTGTGCCCGCAGCTACCGGCCTCGCCCGCCCAGGCCATGCAGCAGGTCCTGGCGGCGGTGGCCGACTGGCCTGGCGCCAGCATGGCGGTGGTCGGCTCCTCGCTGGGCGGCTACTACGCCAGCTACGTGGCGCAGCACAAGCGCTGCAAAAGCGCCTTGCTCAACCCGGCCGTCTTTCCTGACCAGACCCTGGCGCATTACATCGGCACCCAGCCCCAGTGGCACAACCCGGAAGAAGCCATCTTCTTTCGTGCCGAATACATCGACGAGCTGCGTGCCCTGTCCACCCGCGAGTGCCCCCCGGCGGGGCCGGAACTGGGCATTTTCTGCACCGGCGATGAAGTGCTGAACTGGCGCGACATGGTGCAGCGCTACCCGCAGGCGCAGCAGCACATCGTCGAAGGCGGCGACCACGCCATCAGCGACTTTGCGCAGCATCTGCCGGTGCTGGCGGAGTTCCTCGACTTGGCGTGAAGGGCTGCGGCGGCGCAGGCGCACATCTTTGCCGCGCAGGATTTGCTGCTGCATGCAGGCGTCGTGGGACAATCCGCCCCCATGCACGCACTGTTTGAAGACGCCGGCAAGTTTTTCGCCGGCCGCATCCTGTCGGAGGCCGAGGCCTCTTCCCAAATCGAGCTGGACTCGGGCAAGCGGGTCAAGGCCAAGGCCGCCAACATCCTGCTCAAATTCGACAAACCCGGCCCGGCCGAACTGCTGGCCCAGGCGCAGGCCCTGGCCGCCGAGGTGGAGCTGGACCTGGCCTGGGAGTTCGCCCCCGAGGCCGAGTTCGGCTTTGCCGAGATTGCGCGGGACTATTTCTCGGACAACGCCAGCCTGACCGAGCAGGCGGCGATGCTGCTGGCGCTGTTCGGTGCGCCGCACTATTTCCGCCGTGCGGGCAAGGGACGGTTCAAGAAAGCCCCGGCGGAGATCGTGCAGCAGGCGCTGGCGGCCATCGAGAAGAAAAAGCAGCTCCAGGTGCAGATCGACACCTGGGCCGCCGAGCTGGTCGGTGGCCGCTGCCCGGCGCCGATTCAGGAGCAGCTCTACAAAATCCTGTTCCGGCCCGACAAGAACGCGCCGGAATACAAGGCCGTGGTCGAGGCCAGCCGCCAGGCGCAGCAGGCGCCGCTGCAACTGCTGCAGCAGGCGGGGGCGATCGCCTCGGCCTACCAGTTCCACTGGCAGCGCTTTCTGCTGGACAACTTTCCCAAGGGCACGGGCTTTGCCGCGCTGCAAGCGCCCCAGCCGCCCGAGGATCTGCCGCTGGCCGCCGTGCAGGCGTACTCGATCGACGATTCGCAGACCACCGAGATCGACGATGCCCTGTCCGTCACCGGGCTGGGCAGCGGCAAGGTGACGGTGGGCATCCACATCGCCGCGCCGGGGCTGGCGATTGCGCCGGGGTCGGAGCTGGACAAGCTGGGCCGCCAGCGCCTGTCCACGGTCTACATGCCCGGCTTCAAGATCACCATGCTGCCCGACGAGGTGGTGCAGATCTACACCCTGGATGCAGGCCGCGCCAACCCGGCGGTGTCGCTGTACGTCACCTACGACGAAGCCAGCTTTGAGGTACTGGAGAAAACCACCCGCCTGGAGCGGGTGCCCGTGGCCCACAATTTCCGCCACGACCAGCTCGATCACATCGTAACAGAGGAGCATCTTGCGCAGGATACAAGCCAGATTCAGGTGGAAAACATCCCACAATCCTTGAAAGACGTGTGGCAGGAGCTATCGTTCTTGCACAAACTGGCCCGGCACCTGAAAGCCCAGCGCGAAGTGGTACGCGGCAAGCCGGAAAACTTCAGCCGCCCGGACTACAGCTTCCGCCTGGACGGCAACGGCAAGAACGCGCCCGATGGCAGCGAGATCGTGCAAATTACCACCCGCAAGCGCGGTGCGCCGCTGGACTTGATCGTGGCCGAGGCGGCCATCGTCGCCAACAGCACCTGGGGCCAGATGCTGGCCGACTACGGCGTGCCCGGCATCTACCGCAGCCAGGCCAGCATGGCCCCGGGGGTGAAGGTGCGCATGTCCACCAAGGCGCTGCCGCACGCGGGCATGGGGGTCAAGTGCTACACCTGGGCCACCTCGCCGCTGCGCCGCTATGTGGATCTGGTCAACCAGTGGCAGGTGATTGCCTGCGCCCGCCACGGCGCCACGGCTGCGCTGGCTGCGCCGTTCAAGCCCAAGGATGCGGACCTGTTCTCCATCATCAGCAGCTTCGAGGCCACCTATGGCGCCTACAACGGCTACCAGGCGGGGATGGAGCGCTTCTGGACGCTGAAATACCTGGAGCAGAACCGGATCACCGAGATCGACGGCGCCATCATCCGCGACGAAGCTGCTGGCGGCGCCCTGGTGCGGGCCGACACCCTGCCGCTGGTGGTGAACGTGCTCGGCGCCCAGGGCATGGGCCGGGGTGCGCGGGTGCGCGTCAGGCTGGGGCAGGTGGATTTGATCAGCCTGGACATCCACGGCACCGTCACCGCCCGCCTGGACGACCCGCACGACCCGAGCGACGATGCACCGCTGGACGACGAGAGCGAGGAAGTCGCCGCCGGCCCCATCGCCATTGCCGTGGACGTGAACGAAGCGCAGAGCACCGATAATTCCACGCCGTGAAAAAACCCGCTTCCCCCCTTGCCATCGCCCTGTTCGTCTCGCTGGCCGTCCATGCCGTCCTGCTGAGTGTGCGGTTTGTTGCGCCGGAACAGTTCAACCGGGTGTTCCAGGACACGCCGCTGGAGGTCATCCTGGTCAACGCCCAGAGCCAGGAGCGTCCGGAAAAAGCCCAGGCCATCGCCCAGGCGAACCTGGCGGGGGGAGGCGACGTGGCCCAGGGGCGGGCGACCAGCCCGCTGCCGTACTCGGCGCTGACCAGCATCGGCGATGATTTCGAAGAGCGCCAGCGCCAGCTCGATGCCCTGCAGCAGCAGCAGGCCACGCTGCTGACGCAGTTGCGCAAGCGCCTGGACAACTTGCCGGAATACGACCCGCGCGAGGCCGCCCAGCAACAGGCCCGCGAGCAGCAGGAGCAAAGGCGCAAGCAGCTCCTCAAGCAACTGGCCGAGCTGGAAAAACGCATCAACGAAGAAAACGCCCGCCCGAAAAAGCGCTACATCAGCCCGGCCACGCAGGAGGCTGCCTATGCCGTCTACTACGACGCCCTGCGCCACAAGGTCGAGGACAAGGGCACGGAGAACTTCCCCGAGGCGCAGGGCCGCAAGCTCTATGGCGACCTCATCATGGTGCTCACCATCAACCACGATGGCCGCGTGCTGGAGACGGAAATCGTGCAAAGCTCCGGCAATCCCGTGCTGGATCGCCGCGCCCAGGCGATTGCCTATGCCGCCGGCCCCTTCGGCCCGTTCAATGCCGCCATGCGGGCGCAGGCCGACCAGATCGCCGTGGTGGCCCGCTTCAGCTTCACCCGCGAACAAACATTGCAGACCAATGTGCGTTAGAACCTGTTCACGATCTTTTCATGGTGTCCGCAAGGCAGCAAAAAACCGCAATCTAGGCGCGTGCCGCAGGCCAGGCTGGTGGCCTGGTCAAGGTACGCAACGACGAGTGCGGTTTTTTGCTGCCTTGCCCGAAGGGTTG
>CABIIJ010000071.1 GCA_902175065.1 uncultured Comamonas sp.
GCCTTGCACACCGCCCCCCAGGTACAGCACCACGTGATGTACGTGGACGATGACCCGGCCCTGGTGCTGCTGGTGCAGCGCCTGCTGCGCCGCCGGGGCTACCAGGTCACGACCTTCGAAGACCCGCGTGCCGCCGTGCAGGCGTTGCAGGAAACGCCCAGGGCCTTCGACCTGGTGGTGACCGACTACAACATGCCCGGCTACTGCGGCCTGGATCTGCTCAAGGCGGCGCAGACCATTCGCCCGGACTTGCCGGTGGCCCTGGCCTCGGGCTACGTCACCTCCGACATCAGCGAGCAGGCCCTGGCCGCCGGCGCCCTGGCGCTGATCCACAAACCCAACGACGTCAGCGAGCTGTGCGCCATCGTCGACCAACTGCTGCACCCCAAAGCCGATTGGCATGGCCGCCAGGAATAATTGCGCATGACGCCACGCCCGCTGTGCCTGTATGAAGACGCCGACCTGCTGGTGCTGGTCAAGCCGGCGGGACTCCTGAGCGTGCCAGGCCGGGGCGAAGACAAGCAGGACTGCCTGAGCGCCCGCGCCCAGGCTTTCTGGCCCGATGCGCTGGTCGTCCACCGCCTGGACATGGCAACCTCCGGCCTGATCGTCCTGGCCCGCCATAAGGCAGCACAGGCGCAGTTGAGCCAGGCTTTTGCCGAACGCCGGGTCCATAAGCGCTATGTGGCCATCGCTGCCGGGCCGGCGCTGCCCCCGGGCTGGCAGCAGGTGGATGCGCCCCTGCGCTGCGATTGGGAGCGGCGCCCCCGGCAAATGGTCGATGCCGTGGCGGGCAAACCCAGCAGCACCCGCTACTGCGCAGCACCCAGGCAAGACGACGTGCCGGCGGGCTGCACCCGCCTGTGGCTGGAGCCGATCACCGGCCGCAGCCACCAGTTGCGCGTTCACATGGCCCACCTGGGCTGGCCCCTGGCGGGCGACGGTTTGTACGCTCCCCTGGCCGTGCAGACGCTGGCCCCGCGTTTGCTGCTGCACGCCCAGAGCCTGGGTTTCCCCCACCCGATCCACGGACAAGCCCTGTTTTTTCACTGTCCGGCAGACTTTTGATCCATTTTTTGACTAAGTATTAACCCTTGTTGAAAAATGATCCTTTATGGCCGCTGCAGGCAGGAGCATGAGAATCTTCCGCTTGCTTTTTTACTTCGTCCCTTATAGAACAACAATTTATTGCTATTCTTATGCGGAGCAAACGGCAGCCCGTCCATATACACGCCACGACCTCGCAAAAAGGAAAGGCAGCCATAGTAAAAACCCGCTTGCTGGCTTGCACACGCAATTTTTATCCTCTCGCCCCATGTGACAAGCTTGCAAACTGCAATGTTTGTCCATCAACCGAAAACTTCATGTGCGCATCAACCATCTAAAGAGAGGACAAGCACCATGCACATTCCCTTCCGTCTGCAAACTCTGGTAGCTACTATGGGTCTGGCTGGCGCCGCCCTGCTGGGTCAGGCCCACGCCGCAGACACCATCAAGATTGCCATGGTCATTCCCGCCACCGGCCCCCTGACGCAATACGGCGACATGGTCAAGGAAGGTGTTGCCACCGCTGTCGAACAAATCAACGCTGCTGGCGGCATCAACGGCAAGAAAATCGAAACCACCGTGGTCGATGACGCTTGCGAACCCAAGCAAGGCCCGGTCGCCGCCAACCGCGTGGTCAACGACAAGATCCGCTACGTCGTCGGCCCCGTGTGCTCCGGCGCAGCCATCGCTGCCGCCCCCATCTACAACAACGAAGGTGTCGTGGTCATCACCCCCTCGGCCACCTCGCCCGCGCTGACCGAAGGCAAGAACTTCCACTACGTCTTCCGCACCATCGGCCGCGACGACCAGCAAGGCCCGGCTGCCGCCAAGTTCATCATCAACAAGGCCAAGCCCAAGAAAGTGGCCGTGCTGCACGACAAGCAGTCCTATGGCCAGGGCATCGCTGCCTCCGTGCGTGACGAGCTGAAGAAAGCCAACGTCGAAGTGGCCCTGTTCGAGGGCATCAACGCCGGTGACAGCGACTACTCTGCCGTGATCACCAAGCTCAAGAGCGCCGGTGCCGACTTCGTGTACTACGGCGGCTACCATCCCGAAATGGGCCTGCTGCTGCGTCAGGCGGCCGAACAGGGCCTGAAAGTGCGCATGATGGGTCCCGAGGGCGTGGGCAACCCCGAGATCAACGCCATTGCCGGTGACGCGGTGGAAGGCATGTTGGTGACGCTGCCCGCCGACCCGGCCTCCAAGCCGGAAAACGCTGCCCTGGTCAAGGCCTTCAAGGACAAGGGCCGCGATGCTTCCGGCGCCTTCCAGATGGGTGCCTACACGGCCACCCAGGTGATTGCCCAGAGCATCAAGGCCGTGGGTGACGACGCCGACAAGGTCGCGGACTACCTCCACAAGACCTCGTTCGTCATGCCCACCGGCAACGTGGCCTGGGATGCCAAGGGCGACCTGAAAGCCTTCGACTTCCCCGTATACGCCTGGCACAAGGATGGCAGCAAGTCGGCCGCCGACAAGTAATCCGTCCTTTTTCAGATGGCCCACAGTGTCCCCTTGACGAGGCCTGTGGGCTTTTAAGTTCCAAAAGCTATGCGTCCCGGTACTTGCCTGCGGCATCCCGGGCGCAGGAAATGCGTATATGAACGACTTCATCCCTCAGCTGTTACAGCAGCTCTTCAACGGCCTCTCACTGGGGGCCATCTACGCCTTGATTGCCATCGGCTATACCATGGTCTACGGCATCATCGGCATGATCAACTTCGCGCATGGTGAGATTTACATGATCGGCGGCTATGTCGGCCTGGTCACGCTTTCGGCCGTCGGCACGCAAAGCGGCCTGCCGATCTGGATGGTCATCGGCCTGATGCTGGTGGTCGCCGTGTTCATCACCGGCCTGTACGGCTACGCCGTGGAACAGGTGGCCTACAAGCCCTTGCGCGGCAGCCCGCGTCTGGTGCCGCTGATCTCGGCCATCGGTATGTCCATCTTCCTGCAGAACTGGGTTGCGCTGGGCCAGGGCGCCCGCGACATGGCCGTTCCTGCCTTGCTGCCGGGCGCTCTGCGCTTTGGCGACGAGAGCGGGTTTGAAGTCTTTGTTCCCTACACCCGTATTCTCATCATCGTGGTGACGGTGGTACTGATGATCGGCCTGACGCTGTTCATCCGCCACTCGCGCATGGGCCGCGCCAGCCGCGCCTGCTCGCAGGACATGCACATGGCCAGCCTGCTCGGCATCAACACCAACCAGGTGATTTCCTTCACCTTCGTGCTCGGCGCCATGCTGGCGGCCGTCGGCGGCGTGCTGATCGCCCTGGCCGTGGGCAAGCTCAACCCGTTCATCGGTTTCATTGCCGGCATCAAGGCGTTTACCGCTGCCGTGCTGGGCGGCATCGGCTCGATTCCCGGCGCCATGCTCGGCGGCGTGATCCTGGGCGTGGCCGAAACCCTGGCTGCGGCCTATATCTCGTCGGAATACAAGGACATCGTGGCATTCAGCCTGCTGGTGCTGATTCTGCTGTTCCGCCCCTCCGGCCTGCTCGGCAAACCTGAAGTGGAGAAGGTGTAATGCGCAAGATTCAGAACAACCTGCTCCCGGCCCTGCTGGCCGCCGTGATCGCCGCCCTGGTCATCATCCCGATTTTCGGCCTGGAGCTCAAACGCGCCGGCATGAAGCTCAGCCTGGATGCGCACTGGAGCTACGTGCTCTGGGGCAGCCTCGCGGTATTCGTCGTGCAATTGCTGCGCCCGGCCCTGCAGGCCCGCAGCGTCGGCCTGGGCCTGCCCAAGATTCCGCGCCTGCCCGCACAGTGGGCCAGGCCCCTGATGTTTGCCGCCCTGCTGATGGCCGCCACCTGGCCGTTCTTTGCCGGCCGCAATGCGGTGGACATCGCCACCCTGGCGCTGATCTACGTCATGCTGGGCCTGGGGCTGAACGTGGTGGTGGGCTTTGCCGGGCTGCTGGACCTGGGCTTCGTCGGTTTCTATGCCGTGGGCGCCTACACCTACGCCCTGCTCTACCACTGGGCCGGCTGGAGCTTCTGGCAGGCGCTGCCGCTGTCCGGGGCCATGGCCGCGCTGTTCGGCTTCGTGCTGGGCTTTCCGGTGCTGCGCCTGCGCGGTGACTACCTGGCCATCGTGACCCTGGGCTTCGGGGAGATCATCCGCCTGCTGCTGGTGAACCTGACCGACTGGACGGGCGGGCCGGACGGCATTTCCAGCATTCCCAAGCCCACCGTCATGGGCCTGGAAATGGCGCGTAACCCGAGCGTGGAAGGGACGCAGACCTTCCACCAGTTCTTCGACCTGTCGTTCAACTCGATGCACATGGTGATCTTCCTGTACCTGATGGCCTTGCTGCTGGCGATCGTGACGCTGTTCATCAGCAACCGCCTGATCCGCATGCCCATCGGCCGGGCCTGGGAAGCCCTGCGCGAGGACGAGATCGCCTGCCGCTCGCTGGGCCTGAGCCCCATGAAGATCAAGCTCTCGGCCTTCACCCTGGGCGCGATGTTTGCCGGTTTTGGCGGCGCGTTCTTCGCTGCCCGCCAGGGCATCGTGAACCCCGAGTCGTTCACCTTCATCGAGTCGGCGCTGATCCTGGCCATCGTGGTGCTGGGCGGCATGGGTTCGCAACTGGGGGTGATCGTGGCTGCAGTGCTGCTCACGGCCCTGCCGGAAGTTGCCCGCCAATTCTCGGAATACCGGATGCTGATTTTCGGTCTGGTGATGATTCTGATGATGATCTGGCGTCCCCAGGGGCTGTTCCCCATGCAGCGCCACCAGATCAAGGTGGATACCGGCCCCGCTGGCTCTGCCGGCCAGGCTTGAAACCGCTATCGCGATAGACGGAAAGAACACAGCATGACACATAGCGGATCTTTACTCGAGATACACAACCTGGGGATGCGCTTCGGCGGCCTGGTGGCCGTCGATGGCATCCAGCTGAACCTGCAACCCAAGGAGATTTTTGCCATCATCGGCCCCAACGGGGCGGGCAAGACCACGGTATTCAACTGCATCAGCGGTTTCTACACCCCCTCGTCCGGCAACATCAATCTGGAGGGCCAGCGCATCGACGGCCTGGGCAGCCACAGCGTGGCCCGCAGGGGCGTGGTGCGCACCTTCCAGAACGTGCGCCTGTTCAAGACCATGACGGCGCTGGAGAACCTGCTCGTCGCCCAGCACCAGCACAACAAGGCCTCGGTGCTGGCCGGGCTGTTCAACACCCCCAGCTACCGCAAGCAGGAGAAGGAATCCATCGAGCGGGCCATGCACTGGCTGCGCTACATGGGCATTGCCGAGTTTGCCAACCGCGAAGCGGGCAACCTGGCCTACGGCCACCAGCGCCGCCTGGAAATTGCCCGCTGCATGATCACCGAACCCAAGCTGCTCATGCTCGACGAACCGGCGGCGGGCCTGAACCCTCAGGAGAAAAAAGACCTGCAGCACCTCATCGGTCGCCTGCGCGACGAATACGGCGTCACCATCCTGCTCATCGAGCACGACATGGGGCTGGTGATGGGCGTCTCCGAGCGCATCCTGGTGATGGAATACGGCAAGCCGATTGCCGTCGGCCTGCCTGCGGAAATCCAAAGCAACGAACGGGTCATCAAGGCCTACCTGGGAGAGGCATGATGCAAGCCGCCAACACCAAAAAAGCCAACGCGCAACACCCCATGCTCGTCATCGACCAGCTCTGCACCCACTACGGTGCCATCTGCGCGGTCGATCACGTCAGCCTGCACGTCAATCAGGGGGAAATCGTCAGCCTGATCGGCGCCAACGGCGCGGGCAAGACCTCGCTGCTGATGACCGTCTGCGGCAACCCGCAGGCCACCTCCGGCTCGGTGCAGTTCGAGGGCGAGGAAATCACCAACCTGCCCTCGCACCACATCATGCGCAAGGGCATCGCCATCTCCCCGGAGGGGCGGCGCATCTTCCCGGCGCTGACGGTGACGGAAAACCTGCAGATGGGCGGCTTCTTCCTGCCCAAGGAAGACATCGCCAGCGGCATCGAGCACGTGTTCCACCTGTTCCCCCGCCTGCGTGAGCGTGCTGCCCAGCGTGCCGGCACCATGAGCGGCGGCGAGCAGCAGATGCTGGCCATCGGCCGCGCCCTGATGAGCAAGCCGCGCCTGCTGCTGCTCGACGAGCCGACGCTGGGCCTGGCGCCGCTGATCATTGCGCAGATCTTCGAGATCATCCAGACCATCCGCGCCGAAGGCGTGACCGTGTTCCTGGTGGAGCAGAACGCCAACCGCGCCCTGCAGATCGCCGACCGGGGCTACGTGCTGGAAAACGGCCGCGTGGTGCTGGAAGACACGGGCGCCGCCCTGCTGACCAACGATGCGGTGCGCAAGGCCTATCTGGGCGGGTAAACCACACAAAACTTCAAATCAATAGCTGCTACCGCTGTTGACCATTGGTTTTTGGCATTATTCAATGCCGAAATCCAATGATTGCAAGCGGTAGCAGCTATTTTTTTGGCCTCTGCCCCACCCCAGTGTCCCCGGCACGGCAGCATGAAACGATCTGGAACCGATTTCAAGACAAGGCGCCGTGGACTTGCCTGACTTGCTCAATGCTGCTGCACAACTGCCCCAGGGGTTTGGGCGGTGCCAAAAGATAGCCCTGGAGTTCATGGCAGCCCAGCTCATGCAGCAACTGGCGCTGCGCCTGCGTCTCGACGCCTTCGGCCACAATCGAGATTTGAAAATTATTCGCAATTCCTACCAGGGCGGTAATAATCGCCTGGGTGCGCGGCTGGGTTTCCAGGTTAAAGACAAAAGAGCGGTCTATCTTGATCTCATCGACCGACAGGTCTTTGAGCATCGACAGCGAGGAAAACCCGGTTCCAAAATCGTCCAGGGACAGTCGCAAGCCTTTCTGGCGCAAATGCGCGACCAGTTCGACACTTCCGCCCAGGTTGCTGATGGCCGCAGTTTCCGTAATTTCCAATTGCAAGTATTGAATATAATTTTTTTGCGATTCAATATGCAGCAATAATGCCTTCATCAGGGCCGGGCTGCTGAATTCCAGTGCAGAGACATTGATCGAAACCCGGTGAATTTCCTTTCCCAGCATCGGTGCCAGCTCTGTATAACTTTGCTCTATCACAAAGGCCGTCAGTTTCGAGATCAGCATATTCTTTTCCGCGATGGGAATGAAAATATCCGGGCTGATGAATCCATGAACCGGGTGCTGCCAGCGCAACAATACTTCCACACCGCAAAGGCTGAGATCTGCCGTTGAAAACTGCGGCTGATAAACCAGCAAGAGTGTTTTTTTCTCGATGGCCACCGACAAGTCATACAATAATTCCTGCCGCTCGCTCTCATGCCGGGAGACCTCTTGGTTAAAGAACACGATGCCGGAACGATTGCTTTTCTTGGCGGTATTCAGCGCATTGGAAGCTGCTGCCATCAAGGCCTTGGCCGTTTTGCCATCCATGGGGGCAATGGCAATGCCAATACTGCAATGGGCCTCCACATGGAAATGAAGACCTGTCTTTCGCAATAAACGACGCAATTCTTGCGCTTGTGCTTCTGCCACTTCCGCGCTGGCAATACCAGGCAAGGCAATGGCAAACTGGTCGGTACTGATGCGTGCAATGCGTGCCGAACCACGGCTGTGTTCCCGCAAGGCATTGGCAAAATCCCTGAGCAACAAATCCGCATTCTTGATCCCGATCTTATTATTGATGGCGCTAAAGTGATCTATATCCAGATAGATCAGGCCAAGACTATTGGCCTCGGTAGAAGATACGACCAGATCTTCCAACCGGTCATGAAAGAGCTGATGCCGCAAAAGCATCGTCAATGGATCCAGGCGACTGACGTTTTCAATCGCCTCCAGGGCCCGATTGATCAACACAAACAGCAGCCCGCCGGTTACGGCAACATAAATCCAGCCTTTCAGCGTTTGCAGTCGATTGACAAGCCTTGCATCTTCGATGGTAATTTCCAGGATTTTGTCGGAGAACAATATCCAGAGCACCCCGACCAGCAAATAAATACCCACCACCTTAAATGCTGACAGCCATTGCGAAGTCATAGACACCCCTGCTACTTCAGCACTCCCTTGCCCAAGCCATAAGTTGTGCCGATTTTTACAAAATTACGCCAAATGTTGCAACCTGAAATTTAACCACACCCCCGGATTGGGCAGGCCAAAAAACATGGCGGCAGCAGCCACCGAACGTTCCTGGCCCGGCAAACCATTCATGGCACCATCGGGGCATGACCGCACCGCATCTCTTCATCCTCACCGGCGCTTCGCGCGGCATGGGGCTGGCGCTGGCCCGCCAGCTCTGGCACAACGGCCACGCCCCTGTCACCCTCATCACCCTGGCACGCGGGCCACTGGCGCTGCCCGCGCAGGCCGGGGCCGCGCATCTGCATTGGCAGCAGGATTTGGCCCGACCCGAGGCGGCGGCGCAGCAGTTGCTCGATTGGCTGCAGGCGGCTGGCCATAACGATCACGCCAGCGCCACCCTCATCAACAACGCCGGCGTCATCCCGCCCATTGCGCCGCTGGCCGATACGGCCTGGGCGGACATTGGCCACGCGCTGCGCGTGGGGCTGGAGGCGCCCATGCTGCTGGCCAGCGCCTTCCTGCGCGGCACGGCGGGCTGGCAGGTGCCCAGGAAGGTGCTGAACATCTCCTCCGGCCTGGGCCGCCGGGGCATGGCCAGCCAGGCGACGTATTGCGCGGCCAAGGCGGGGCTGGACAATTTCTCCGCAGCCCTGGCGCTGGAAGAAGCGGCCAAGCCCTGGGGCGCACGGGTGTGCAGCCTGGCACCGGGGGTGATCGACACCGCCATGCAGGCCCAGCTGCGCAGTGCCGATGCCGCCGCTTTTCCCGACGTGCAGCGCTTTGCCCAACTGCACGCCCAGGGGCTGCTGACCTCTGCCGACGATGCCGCCGCCCAGGTGCTGGCCTGGCTGGCGCGGCCCGATTTCGGCGATTGCGTGGTTGCCGACGTGCGCCAGCTCTAGGCGCCGCCCAAGGTCATGCCCGCCTTGCTATCCACCCTGCACGCCCTGCCGCGCAGCGCCCGCGACGGTCTGCTGGCCGTGCTGGCCGCCGCCTGCGTGCTGCTGCCGCAACTGCCCTATCTGCCGGTCTGGGCCAGTGCCCTGGCGGCCAGCCTGCTGCTGTGGCGGGCGCATCTGGCCTGGCGCAGCCGCGCCCTGCCCGGGCGCTGGCTGCGGGCCGGATTGCTGGCGCTGGCCGTGGGCAGCACCGCGTTACAGTTTCGCAGCATCGTCGGGGCCGAGGCCGGCACCACGCTGCTGATGCTGCTGCTGGCCCTGAAAACCCTGGAGATGCACGCCCGCCGCGATGCCATGGTGGTGTTCTTCCTGGGCTTTTTCAGCCTGGTGACGGTCTTCGTGCAGTCGCAAAGCCTGCTCACCGCCCTGGCTGCGCTGCTGGCGCTGTGGCTGCTGCTGGCTGCGCTCATCAACGCCCACCGCCCGGTGGGCCAGCCGCCCCTGGCGCAGCTGCTGCGCCAGGCGGCGCAACTGCTGCTGTGGGGGCTGCCGCTGATGGTGGTGCTGTTCGTCTTTTTCCCGCGCCTGCCGCCCTTGTGGGGCCTGCCCGGCGACAGCCTGCAAGGCAGAACCGGGTTGTCCGAAGACATGCAGGTCGGGCAGGTGGCCCAGCTGGCACAGGACAGCAGCGTGGCCTTGCGTGTGCGCTTTCCGGAAGGCCCGCCGCCGCAGGCGCGGCTGTATTTTCGCGGCCCGGTGCTCACCGAATTCGATGGCCGCAACTGGAGCGCCAGCCCCTGGCCGCGCCATGCGGACAATCCGCCCGTCGTCCCGGAAGGGGGACAGGCTGCCATCGCCTACGAAGTGACCCTGGAGCCGCACCGCCAGCGCTGGCTGCTCACCCTGGATGCCACGGCGCAACCGCCCGTGCTGGCCCAGCGGCCAGTGCGTCCGGGCGGCCAGTCGCAATGGCTCACGCCCCAGCCCGTGACCGAGGTGCTGCGCTACCAGGCCCAGGCCCAACTGCACTACCGCTATGCCGAGGTGCTGGACCGCCCCCGGCAGACCGCCTTGCGCCATCTGCCGGCAGGCAGCAACCCGCGCACCCTGGCCTGGGGCCAAAGCCTGCGCCAGGCGCATGGCGCCGACGACCGGGCCGTCATCCAGGCCGCGTTGCAGCGCCTGCGCACGGGCGGCTATGTCTACACGCTGGCGCCGGGCGTCTTTCCCCGCGATACGGCCGATGCCTTCTGGTTCGACATCCAGCGCGGGTTTTGCGAGCACATTGCCTCGGCCTTTGCCGTGCTGATGCGCTCGGCGGGCATTCCCGCCCGCATCGTCACCGGCTACCAGGGCGGCGAGCGCAACCCGGTCGATGGCCTGTGGACGGTGCGCCAAAGCGATGCCCACGCCTGGGCCGAAGTCTGGCTGCCCGAACAGGGCTGGCTGCGCATCGACCCCACCGCCGCCATCGCGCCCGACCGGGTCGAGCGGCTGCAGCGCCTGGAACCGGCCCCGACCCTGCTCTCCGGCACGGTGGGGCGCGTCATCGGCATCGACGTGCTGCGCCAGTTGCGTGCCAACTGGGAAGCGCTGAACTACCGCTGGAACGACTGGGTGCTCAACTACAACAGCACCCGGCAGAACAGCCTGCTCGACAAACTCGACCTCGGCAGCCTCTCCATCACGCGCATCGGCGTGGCCCTGGGCAGCCTGCTGGCACTGCTGGCCGTGGGCGCCGCCGGGCTGCACTGGCAGCGGCGGCGCCAGCAAGACCCCTGGCTGCGCCTGCTGCAGCAGGCCCGCCAGCGCCTGATGGCCCTGGGTGTGGCCGATGCCGCCTGGCTGGGGCCGCGCCAACTGGCCGCAGCTTTACAAAACCGCTGGGGCAGCAGCAGCCAATCTGCCCAGGACTGGCTGCTGGCCATGGAACAATGGCGCTATGCGCCCGACCGCCAGCCGCGCCCCAGCCTGTCGCACCTGCGCCGCAGCCTGCGGGCCGTGCGCTGGCCCATACCACCAAAAACATGAATTCCCTGCTTCGCCTCGTCGGGACCAGCCTTGTGGCTGCCGCCCTGCTGCCAGCCTGCGCTGCGCCGAAAAAAACCACCCCTGCCCCCCGCCCGCCCTATAGCCAACGCGCCGACGTGCAGGCCTGGGCTGCCGAAGCCGCCCAGCGCCAGGGCATGAGCGCCCACTGGGTCGCCCACCAGCTGGCCCAGGCCCGCTTCCTGCCCCAGGTGCCGCGCCTCATGACGCCCGCGCCCAAGGCCACCAGCACCGCGCCCGACTGGGCCGGCTACCGCAGCCGCTTCGTCGAACCCATCCGCATCCGCGCCGGGGTGCAGTTCTGGAACCGCCACGCCGACACCCTGGCCCGCGCCGAGGCCACCTATGGCGTACCGGCCAGCATCATCGTCGGCATCATCGGGGTGGAAACCATCTACGGCCAGCACATGGGCAATCTGCGCGTGCTGGACACCCTGAGCACGCTGGCCTTCGACTTCCCCACCGCCCACCCCCGCGCGGCCCAGCGCCAGGCCTACTTCCAAGGGGAACTGGAGCAATTCCTGGCCAGCGCCTGGCGCCAGGGCAGCGACCCCAGCCAGCCCCTGGGCAGCTATGCCGGGGCGACGGGCCTGGGCCAGTTCATGCCCAGCAGCCAGGAGCAATGGGCGGTGGACTTCGACGGCGATGGCCACATCGACCTGATGAACAGCGTGGCCGATGCGATCGGCTCCGTCGCCCATTACTTCCAGGCGCACGGCTGGGTCAACGGCCTGCCCGTGGCCTACCTGCCGGTCTTCGATGCCGGCACCCTGGATCTGCCGACCCTGCTGGCCCCGGACATCCGGCCCAGCTTCACCCCCGAAGCGCTGGCCGCGCTGGGCGTGACCCCGGAGGATGGTCAGCACCACCCCGGCCTGCTGGCGCTGATCGAGCTGAAAAACGGCGGCAATCCGCCCAGCTACATCGTCGGCACGCAAAACTTCTACACCATCACCCGCTACAACTGGTCCAGCTACTACGCCTTGGCCGTCTACGAACTGGGGCAGGCCGTGGCTGCGGCCCGGGAAGGCAGGGCGGCCTTGCCCATCAC
>CABIIJ010000072.1 GCA_902175065.1 uncultured Comamonas sp.
GGCGGCCCCTGGCTGGACGTGGCTGGCCCTGCTGCTGGCTGCCGCTGGTCTGGCCGGCAGCCTGACGGCCTGGAACAAGGTGCAGACCATGCAGGAGCGGCTGGCCCAGCAAAGCGCCCAGGCCAACGCCCAGGCGCAGGAGGCCCGCACCCTGGCCAGGGAAGCACAGGAGCAGGTGCTGGCCGCCAACGCCCGCCTGACCGTGGCCGAAGCCCGGCTGGCCGACGTCAGCCTGCAACGCGGCCAGTTGGAGGAACTGGTGCACAACCTGTCGCGCTCGCGCGAGGACACCCTGGCCCTGGACCTGGAAGCGGCCATGCGCCTGGCCGTGCAGCAGGCCCAGCTCACCGGCAGCACCGCCCCGCTGATCGCCAGCCTGAAAAGCGCCAGCAAGCGCATCGAAGGCGCGGCCCAGCCCAGCCTGGCCCTGGTGCAACGCGCCATGGAGCGCGACCTGGAGCGCCTGCGCCAGACCCAGTCGGTCGATACCGCCAGCCTGCTCACCCGCCTGGACGAGGTGCTGCGCCAGCTCGACGAACTGCCCCTGCAGAACGGCAAGCCCACCACGGCGCAGGAAGCCCTGCCGCCGCGCCACACCACGGCACCCCGTGCCGATGCCGACGCTGCAGCGGCCACGCCATCCTGGTGGCAGGGCTGGCCGGCGCAGGGCCGGGCGCTGTGGGGCAATATCCGCGCCGAAGCCGGCGATTTGCTGCGCGTCAGCACCATCTCCGGCCCGGAGGCGGCGCTGCTGGCCCCGCAGGAAGGCATCTTCCTGCGCGAAAACCTCAAGCTGCAGCTGCTCAACGCCCGGCTGGCCATCCTCGGGCGCCAATACACCGCTGCGGCAGCCGACCTGGGCGCCGTGCAGGCCAGCATCGGCAAATACTTCGTGGCCAACGCCCGGCGCACCCACAGCGCCCAGGCCACCCTGGCCCAGTTGCAGGAGCAGTTGCGCAACAACCAGCAGCCCAGCCTGGACGACACCCTGACCGCCCTGGCCAACGCCACGGCGCGTCGGGAATAACACGAAGGGAGTCACCGCAATGATGCGTGCCGCACTGTGGTTTGTGGGCCTGTTTGCCCTGGCCGTCGCCCTGGCCCTGTTTGCGGGCAACAACCAGGGCATGGTCAGCCTGTTCTGGCCGCCGTACCGGGTCGATATTTCGCTGAACATGGCGCTGCTTGCGCTGCTGGCCCTGTTCGTGCTGTGCTACGCCAGCCTGCGCGGCATTGCCGTGCTGGGGCAGTTGCCCGCGCAGACGCGGCGCTGGCGCCAGCAGCAAAAGGAGCGCCAGCTTTACGCCGCCCTCATCAGCAGCCTGGCCCACTTGCAGGCGGGCCGTTTCGTTCGCGCCGGCAAGTCTGCGCAAGCGCTGCTGGCGCACAGCGCCAGCCTGCACCACAGCAACGCTGCCGTGCCGCTCGACAGCAGCCTGCGCTCCATCGCCCACCTGCTGGCCGCCGACAGCGCCCACGCCCTGCAGGACCCCGGCGCCCGCGACCAGCACTACGCCCAGCTCCTGGAGGACACCAGCCAGCAGCCCAGCCCCCTGGCCCAGGAGGTGCGCGAAGGGGCCCAGATGCGGGCCGCCCGCTGGGCACTGGACGACCGCAACCCGCAGGAAAGCCTGCACCGTCTGGCCCAGTTGCCGCACGGGGCCGCACGGCGCACGCTGGCGCTGCGCATCAAGCTCAAGGCCGCACGGCTGGCGCGGGACAACGCCGCTGCCTTGGAAACCGCCCGCCTGCTGGCCAAGCACGGCGGTTTCACCCCGGACAGCGCCAGCAGCCTGATTGCCAGCCTGGTCGGCGAGGAAATCCGCGCCTGCCACGATACCCAGCAGTTGGAAAAACTCTGGCGCAGCCTGCCTGCCGCCGAGCAGCAGCACCCGGACATTGCCTTGCCCGCCGTGCGCCATTGGATGGCCCTGGCAGGCGATGCCGCCCAGGCCCGCCAATGGCTGCTGCCCGTCTGGGACGCTTATATCCAGGGGCATCTGCCCCACTACCAGGCCCAGCGCCTGTTCCTGGCCCTGCAGAATAGCCTGGAAGACCTGGACAGTGCCTGGCTCAAGCGCATCGAACAGGCCCAGCGCCAATACCCCAAAGAGGCCCTGCTGCAATACCTGGGCGGCATGGCCTGCGTGCAGCGCCAGCTGTGGGGCAAGGCCGAGCAGTTGCTGCGCCAAAGCCTGCCCCGACTGAACGATGCCGCCCTGCACAGCAGCGCCTGGAAGGCGCTGGCCATCCTGGCCGAGCAGCGCTCGGACACCGAGGCCGCCACCGTCGCCTGGCGCAAAGCCGCCTTGGCGCGGGATTGAGAAACTAAAAAAGTAGCTGTTTCCGCAAAATATACAAGGGTTTTAGATGTTTTTATATCTGAAACCCTTTATTCATTTGCGGAATCAGCTATTTTTTTATATTTTCAACGCTTCTGCGCTTCGGGAAACCGCATCTCGGCATAACGAATGAAGCGCGTTTTCTTCACCAGCCGGTAGCCCAGCCACACCGCCAGAAACAGCGGAATGCCGATGTAGGTGGCAATCACCTCGGTCCAGTTGATGCTGTCCTGCAGAAACGCCTGGTAGTTCTGCCCCAGCGTGATGACCAGACACATGCTGAAGGCCAGCATCGGGGCCAGCGGGAACTGGCCCGCCCGGTAGGGCAGATCGTTCAGGTCATGGCCATGCAGCACATAGCCTTTGCGGAAGCGATAGTGGCTGATGGAAATGCCCATCCAGACGATGAATTCCGTCATCCCCGCCGTGTTGATGAGCCAGATGTAGCCGATCTGCGCATCCGAGACGGAGCTGAGAAAGCACAGCCCCGCCAGCACCGCCGTGGCCACCAGGGCAAACACCGGCACGCCGTTGGCGTGTACGCGTTTGAAGATGCGCGGCGCCTTGCCCTCCACCGCCATGGTGTAGAGCATCCGTGTGGCCGCGTACATGCCGGAATTGCCGGCCGACAGCACCGAAGTCAGGATCACCGCGTTCATCACCGCCGCCGCGGACAGCAGACCGGCACGCTCGAACACCAGGGTAAAGGGCGAGACGGCAATGTCGTGCACGTCGTTGCGCAGCAGGTGGGGATCGGTGTAGGGAATGAGCGAGCCGATGACTGCAATCGCCAGCACGTAGAAAAGCAGAATGCGCCAAAACACCTGTCGCACGGCCTTGGGCACGTTTTTCCGGGGATTTTCCGATTCGCCGGCGGCAATGCCGATCAGCTCCACCCCCTGGAAGGAGAAGGCCACGATCATCGCCACGCTGACCATGGTCGAGAAGTTGCCGACAAAAGGTGCTTCGCCCACCGTCCAGTTCGCCACCACGTCCGCGCCGCCATGGAGGATGCCCGCAATCATCAGCACGCCAGTGCCGATAAAAACGATCACCGCCACCACCTTGATGAGCGAGAACCAGTATTCGCTCTCGGCAAAACCGCGCACCGAAAAGACGTTGAGCAGAAACACCAGCGCCAGAAAACCGATGCTCCACCAATAGCCCGGAATGTCCGGCAGCCAATAAGCCATGATGAGCTGTGCGGCCACCAGATCGACGGCTACCGTCACGGCCCAGGAGAACCAGAAGTTCCAGCCCAGCGCAAAACCAAAGCCCTCATCGACATAGCGCGAGCTGTAGGTGGCGAACGAGCCGGAAACGGGCATGAAGGCGGCCATCTCGCCCAGGCTGGTCATGATGAAGAACACCATCAGCCCGATCACCAGATAGGTCAGCAGCGCCCCGCCCGGCCCCACCTGCGCCACGCTCGCGCCGGAGGCGACGAACAGGCCGGTGCCGATAGAGCCGCCAATGGCGATCATGGATAAGTGGCGTGCTTTCAGGGAGCGGCGCAGTTCGCCATCTTGCTCCTGCTGCGTTGTCTCGATATTTGTCATTTATTTATGTCTTTCGTGCAGGATTGCTGGAGAAGTCGGAGCGGCTCTACGCCCGCACCAGCGTGCTTTGCCCGAACAGGCTTTGCACCAGGTCGACCACCAGCTCGGCGGTCTGGTTGCGCAAGTCCAGGGCAGGGTTCAGCTCCACGATGTCCAGCGAACCCAGGCGGCCCGTGTCGGCAATCATTTCCATGCACAGCTGGGCCTCGCGGTAGTTGGGGCCGCCGCGCACCGGCGTGCCCGTGCCGGGGGCGATGTCGGGGTCGAGGAAGTCCACGTCGAAGCTCAGGTGCAGATGGTCGTCCGGCCCCAGGCCTGCCAGGGCGCGGCGCATGACTTCGCGCATGCCCAGCTCGTCAATGGCCCGCATGTCGAATACCTCCAGGCCCAGCTCGCGGATCATGTGCTTTTCGTACACATCCACGCTGCGCAGGCCGATCTGGCAGAAGGCCGAAGCGGGCAGCGCGGGCACGGCCCCGGACATTTCGGCCAGCGCACGCGGCCCCAGCCCGCACAGGCTGGCGACGGGCATCCCGTGCATGTTGCCGCTGGGCGAGTTGTCCGGCGTGTTGCAGTCCGAATGCGCGTCCAGCCACAGCACGCGCAGGCGCTGGCCTTTGGCGCGGCAATGGCGGGCCACGGCGCTGATGGAGCCGGTAGCCAGCGTGTGGTCGCCGCCCAGCATGATGGGCAGCCGCCCCTGTTGCAGCGCCTGCCAGACGGCGTCGTGCGTGAGCTGGTTCCAGGCCAGGCATTCGGCCAGGTTGCGCATCCCCGCATCGTCACGCTCGCCGCGCGGGTTGGGCGGGCCGGCCAGGTTGCCGATGTCGTGCGCCTGCACGCCCAGTTGGGCCAGCGCCGGGCCCAGCTGGGCCACGCGCAGGGCGTCCGGCCCCATGGCCGCACCCAGGCGCGATGCGCCGACATCGGTGGGGACGCCGATCAGGGCGACCTGGGTTGCTTGCTGCCGAGATGGTTGGTGGTGGTTCATAACGTAACTCCAGGGTGGCGTGTTCGACAAATTCAGGCAGCCTTGCGGGCGGCATTCAGGCTGGCCTGTGTGGCCTGGGCTTGCCGCACCACGGCAAACAAGTCCTTGGGGTCATCCAGCGTGGGAATCAGCTCGATCTGCGCCAGCAGCCCGGCGCTGCGGGCCAGGGCATGCATGGAGCGCAGGGCGGAGTAATCCTCCAGCGCAAAGCCCACCGAATCGAACACCGTAATTTGCTGCGCCGAAGTGCGCCCCGCTGCCTGCCCTTGCAGCACGCGCCAGAACTCGGTCACGGCGAAATCGGCAGGCATTTGCTGCAATTCGCCCTCGATGCGCGTTTGCGGCTCGTATTCGACGAACACGTCGGCGCGGTGCAGCACGGCGGCTTCCAGCTCGGTCTTGCCGGGGCAGTCGCCGCCCACGGCGTTGATGTGCATCCCCGGCTCGACCATGCTGGCGGGCAGGATGGTGGCGTAGGCCTTGTCCGCCGTCACCGTGGTCACGATGTCCGCGCCGCGCACGGCCTCCTGCACGCCGGGGTAAACCTGCGCCGTGGCGCCAAACTCGTGCAGAAAAGGCTCCAGATTGCGCAGCAGCTTTTGCGAAGTGGCCGGGTCGATGTCGAACAGGCGCAGTTCGCGCACGCCCAGCAACCCCATGAAGGCCAGCGCCTGAAACTCGCTTTGCGAACCGTTGCCGATCAGCGCCATGCTGTGGCTGTCCGGGCGGGCCAGGCGCCGCGCCACCATCACCGACGTGGCGGCGGTGCGCAGTGCGGTGGTCAGCGTCAGTTCGCTCACAAAACGCGGCATCCCCGTAGGCACGTCGGCCAGGGCGCCGAAGGCCATCACCGTGGGCAGACCGTAGCGGGTGTTGATGGGGTGGCCGTTGACGTATTTGAAGGCGTAGTCCCGCGTGTCGGCCACGGGCATGAGTTCGATCACGCCGTTTTCCGAATGCGCGGCGGTACGGGCCGATTTGTCGAAGTCCTGCCAGCGCAGGTAATCGTCCTCGATGGCTGTGGCCATCATGCGCAGCACGCTGACGATACCCACGCGGGCAACGAGACGCGCCGCATCGCTGGCGCTGAGGAAATCGGTCTGGACGGCTGGGGTTGGACTGGCTTGAATGGTCACGGGAAGTCTCCTGTTGTGTATCGACTACAAAAGTCTCCCACAGGCCCATGCCAATTCAAATCGGCAACATTGCACCATAATGCAGACCTTTCTGACGATTTGCACAAGGTAAATTGACACAATGAGCAATCTGGATGCCATCGACCAGCGCCTGATCGCCATGCTGCGCCACAACGCCCGCGAAAGCGTGGCCACCCTGGCGGCGCGGCTGGGCGTCTCGCGCGGCACCGTCACCAACCGGCTGCGCAAGCTCGAAGACAACGGCGTCATCGTCGGCTACACCGTGCGCCTGCGCCCTGCGGTGGCCAGTACCGCCCTGCAAGCATGGATGAGCATCACCATCGAGGGCAACGAGGCCGGGCGCGTCGCCGCCAGCCTGCTCGGCGAGCCGGGCGTGCAGGCGCTGCATGCCACCAACGGCCAGTGGGACTTGCTGGCCGAATTGCAGGCGGACAGCCCGGCGGGCCTGTCCCGCGTGCTGGAGCGCATCCGGCTCATCAAGGGCATCCGCCATACCGAGACGAACATCCACCTGGAAACCCTGCGGGCCACGCAGGGCGGCGGCGAATAAATTCGCGCCGGGCATCGTCGTTAAAATCCCGCCATCCGTCTCCCCCCTTTACCCATCATTCGGCGGCATCCTGCGGGATGCCGTTTGCATGTACCACGCACACGAAGACAGCAGCCCATGAGCGATACCCCTGCCCAACCCGGCCTGGAGAGCCTCTCCAAATCCTTTGAACCCGCCGCCCTGGAAGCCCATTGGGGGCCAGAGTGGGAACAGCGCGGCTATGGCCGCGCCGGTGTGCGCGGCACGGGCCGGCCGGATGCCAGCGCCCCGGCCTTCGCCATCCAGTTGCCGCCGCCCAACGTCACGGGCACGCTGCACATGGGCCATGCCTTCAACCAGACCATCATGGACAGCCTGACCCGCTACCACCGGATGCTGGGCTGCAACACCGCCTGGATTCCCGGCACCGACCACGCCGGCATTGCCACGCAGATCGTGGTGGAGCGCCAGTTGCAGGAGCAGGGCATCAGCCGCCACGACCTGGGCCGCCCCGACTTCGTGAAAAAAGTCTGGGAGTGGAAAGAAAAATCCGGCAACACCATCACCACCCAAATGCGCCGCCTGGGCGACACGGTGGACTGGAGCCGCGAATACTTCACCATGGACGACAAGCTCTCCAAGGTCGTCACGGAAACCTTCGTCAAGCTGTACGAGCAAGGGCTGATCTACCGGGGCAAGCGCCTGGTGAACTGGGACCCGGTGCTGCAATCGGCGGTGTCCGACCTGGAAGTGGAGAACGAGGAAAAAGACGGTTCGCTGTGGCACATCGCCTACCCGCTGGCCGACGGTTCGGGCCAGCTCGTCGTGGCCACCACCCGCCCCGAAACCATGCTGGGCGACGTGGCCGTGATGGTGCACCCCGAGGACGAGCGCTACCGGCACCTGATCGGCAAGATGGTCAGGCTGCCGCTGTGCGAGCGCGAAATCCCGGTGATTGCCGATGAATACGTCGATCGCGCCTTCGGCACCGGCGTGGTCAAGGTCACCCCCGCGCACGACCAGAACGACTATGCCGTCGGCCAGCGCCACGGCCTGCCCATGATCTGCGTGCTGACGCTGACCGCCACCATCAACGACCACGCGCCGGAAAAATACCGGGGCCTGGACCGCTTCGCCGCCCGCAAGGCCGTCGTCGCCGACCTGGAAGCCCTGGGCCTGCTGGTGGAGACGAAAAAGCACAAGCTGATGGTGCCCATCTGCACCCGCACCGGGCAGGTGATCGAACCCATGCTGACCGACCAGTGGTTCCTCGCCATGAACAAGACAGGTGAAGGCGACGCCACCGGCAAATCCATCGCGCAAAAGGCCATCGATGCCGTGGCCAGCGGCCAGGTGCGGTTCGTGCCGGAAAACTGGGTGAACACCTACAACCAGTGGATGAACAACATCCAGGACTGGTGCATCAGCCGCCAGCTGTGGTGGGGCCACCAGATTCCCGCGTGGTACGACGAGGACGGCAAGGTCTATGTCGCCAAGAGCGAGGCCGAAGCCCAGGCGCAAGCCCCCGGCAAGACCCTGACGCGCGATGCCGACGTGCTGGACACTTGGTATTCCTCCGCCTTGGTGCCTTTCAGCACCATGGGTTGGCCCAACCAGGGCGCGGCCCCGACCGACGACTACAACCTCTACCTGCCCTCCTCCGTGCTGGTCACGGGCTACGACATCATCTTCTTCTGGGTCGCCCGGATGATCATGATGAGCACCCACTTCACCGGGCGCGTGCCGTTCAGGCACGTCTACATCCACGGCCTGGTGCTGGACGCGCAGGGCAAGAAGATGAGCAAGTCCGAGGGCAACGTGCTCGACCCCGTGGACCTGATCGACGGCATCGCGCTGGAACCCCTTTTGACTAAGCGCACGCAGGGTCTGCGCCGCCCGGAGACCGCGCCCAAGGTGCGCAAGGCGACGGAAAAGGAATTCCCGGACGGCATCCCCGCCTACGGCGCGGACGCGCTGCGCTTCACCTTTGCCGCGCTGGCCAGCCTGGGGCGCAGCATCAACTTCGACAGCAAGCGCTGCGAGGGCTACCGCAACTTCTGCAACAAGCTGTGGAACGCCAGCCGCTTCGTGCTGATGAATTGCGAGGGCCAGGACTGCGGCCTGAGCACCTCATCGGACAGCACCCAGGGCTGCCACGAGGGCTACCTGCACTTCAGCCAGCCGGACCGCTGGATCGTCTCGCGCCTGCAAAAAGTGGAAGCGCAAGTGGCCCAGGGCTTTGCCGACTACCGCCTGGACAACGTGGCCAACACGATCTACGACTTTGTCTGGAACGAGTTCTGCGACTGGTACCTGGAAATCGCCAAGGTGCAAATCCAGACCGGCACCGAGCCGCAGCAACGCGCCACGCGCCGCACGCTGATCCGCGTGCTCGAAGCCATCCTGCGCCTGGCCCACCCCATCATCCCCTTCGTCACCGAAGCGCTGTGGCAGGTCGTCGCCCCGGTGGCCGGAATGCCGGGTGCCTCGATTGCCATTGCCGCCTACCCGCAGGCCCAGCCGGAAAAAATCGACGAAGCGGCAGAGAGCTACGTTGCTCGCATCCAGTCAATGGTGGACGCCTGCCGCACGCTGCGCGGCGAGATGGGCGTCTCCCCCGCCCAGCGCCTGCCCCTGCTGGCCGTGGCCGATACGGCAGAGGATGCGCAATTCCTGCGCACCAACGCCGCCGTGCTGAAAAACCTCGCCAAACTCAGCGACGTGCAGGTATTCGACGATGCCGCCGCCTGGGCGCAGGCCGCGCAGACCGCCCCGGTCAGCGTCGTCGGCAGCCTGCGGCTGGCGCTGTTCGTGGAAATCGACGTGGCCGCCGAAAAAGCCCGCCTGGGCAAGGAAGCCGCCCGCCTGCAGGGCGAAATCGCCAAGGCCAACGGCAAGCTCTCCAACGAAGCCTTCTGCGCCAAGGCCCCCGCCGCCGTGCTGGAACAGGAGAAAAAGCGCGTGGCCGATTTCGGCGCCACTCTGGCCCGCATCCAGGAGCAACTGGTCCGCCTGGGCTGATCTTAAAAACAGGAGCTTCTACCGCTTGAATACATTGGATTTCAGAGATAAAAATATCTGAAATCCATACAAAACAAGCGGAAACAGCTCCCTTTTTCATAAAGAACATTCCCCATGAACACTACCCGCGTGCGCAAAGCCGTATTCCCCGTCGCCGGTCTGGGCACCCGCTTCCTGCCTGCCACCAAGGCATCTCCGAAGGAAATGCTGCCCGTCGTCGACAAGCCGCTGATCCAGTACGCCGTGGAAGAAGCCTACGAGGCCGGCATCCGCGACATGATCTTCGTCACCGGCCGCAGCAAACGCGCCATCGAAGACCACTTCGACACCGCCTACGAACTGGAAAGCGAGCTGGAAGCGGCGGGCAAGAACACCCTGCTCGACCTGGTGCGCAGCATCGCCCCGCAGGACATGAACTGCCTGTTCGTGCGCCAGCCGCGCAGCCTGGGCCTGGGCCACGCCGTGCTGTGCGCCGAACCGCTGGTCGGCAACGACGCCTTTGCCGTGCTGCTGGCTGACGACCTGATGGTCGGCAACCCGGGCGGCCCCGGTGTCATGGCACAAATGACCGCCGCGTTTGAAAAACAGGGCCGCTCCCTACTGGCCGTGCAGGAAGTGCCGGCCGAGCACACCAAGCGCTACGGCATCGTCAAGGGCGAGGCCGCAGGCGGGCCGCTGCTGCGCATCGATGAAATCGTGGAAAAACCCGCCCCCGAAGTCGCTCCCTCGCGCATGGGCGTGGCCGGGCGCTACGTGCTGACGCCGCGCATTTTCGAAGAAATCCGCAACCAGCCGCGCGGCGTGGGCGGCGAAATCCAGCTCACCGACGCCATCGCCCGCCTGATGGCGCACGAAACCGTCTACGCCTTCCAGTACGCCGGCAAGCGCTACGACTGCGGCAGCAAGGAGGGCTTTCTGGAAGCCACCGTGGAGCTGGCTTTGCAGCATCCGCAAGTGGGCGAATCCTTCCGCCAGTACCTCCAAACGCTGGCGATCTGAACGATCAGAAAAAAACCGAGAAATCCGCCCCTCCCGCCACAACGCAACAAGCCGCTTTTCAGCGGCTTGTTTTTTTGGCAGTGGCGCAATTCAGTGGCGCAATTACGCGGCTGCGAGCCGCTTCAGCGGCGGCGCAGCAGGTGGATGAATTCCCCGCCCACGGTTTTCTGCTCCAGCAGCTCATTGCCGGTCTGCTTGGCAAAGGCTTTGAAATCACTGAGCGAGCCGGTGTCCGTGGCAATCACTTTGAGCACCTGGCCGCTTTCCATCTGCGCCAGGGCCTTTTTCGCTTTCAGAATGGGCAGCGGGCAGTTCAGGCCCCGCGCATCAACTTCTTGGTGGATATCCATGGTTCAAACCTTCTTCGTGCAATGCGGGCTTTATACCGGAAACACCCCGGTGGAAAGATAGCGGTCGCCCCGGTCGCACACCACGAACACGATCGTCGCATTCGTCTCGCGCCGGGCAATCTGCTGGGCCACCCAGCAAGCGCCCGCCGCAGAGATACCGGCGAAAATCCCCTCCTCCCGCGCCAGGCGGCGGGCCATGTCCTCGGCATCGTCCTGCGTGACCGTGACCAGCTCATCGACCAGGCTGGCATCGTAAATCTTCGGCAGATACTGCTCGGGCCACTTGCGGATGCCGGGAATGCGCGACCCCTCGGCAGGCTCGGCGCCGATGATGCGGATGGCCGGGTTTTTCTCTTTCAAAAACTTCGCCACGCCGGTGATCGTGCCGGTCGTGCCCATGGCGCTGACGAAGTGGGTGATCTGTCCCTCGGTCTGCGCCCACAGCTCCGGCCCGGTGCCGGTGTAGTGCGCCAGCGGGTTGTCCGGGTTGGCAAACTGGTCCAGCACCACGCCCTTGCCCTGGGCCACCATCTGGTCGGCCAGATCGCGGGCGTACTCCATGCCGCCGCTCTTGGGCGTCAGCACCAGTTCCGCGCCATAGGCCTTCATGGTCTGCGCCCGCTCGATGGACAAGTCCTCCGGCATGATCAGCACCATGCGGTAGCCCTTGATCGCCGCCGCCATCGCCAGCGCAATCCCGGTATTGCCCGAAGTGGCCTCGATCAGCGTATCGCCAGGACGGATTTCCCCCCGCGCCTCGGCCTGCTGGATCATGGACAACGCCGGTCGGTCCTTGACCGAACCGGCAGGGTTATTCCCCTCCAGCTTGCCCAGCAACACGTTGCCACGCTGCGTATTTTCCGGCGCCCCCAGGCGCTGCAACGCCACCAGAGGGGTGGCCCCGATCGTCGATTCAATCGTTGGATATTTTTTCTGCATACCCGTAAATGTGCCATAATTGTCGCTTCTCTGATTGATCGCCCGGGTGGTGAAATTGGTAGACGCAGGGGACTCAAAATCCCCCACCGAAAGGTGTGCCGGTTCGATTCCGGCCCCGGGCACCAGATCAACAAAAACGTAAAACAGCCGCCAGTCGAAAGATTTGGCGGTTTTTTTGCGCTTGGGTTTTGCAGCAACTCGCCGATAAAAGGGGATGTCCATGCCTTCCACCCCCGTTCAAGCCATCGCCCATCCTGCGCTGCAGGCTATGTATACCCCGCGCATCACCGACCGCCATGGGGCAGCGGCCGCGCAAGCCCAGGCCGACGACACCGGCACCGAGCGCCAGGAGTCTGCAGCGGGAGTCGTCCTGCACATTTCTCCCGCCGGGACAAGGCAGGCCCGGGCCAGCCAGAAAAACCAGGACATCGACGACAGCGACCTGCCGGACACCATCAAGGATTTGCTGAAAATGATCCGCGAGCTCAAGGCCCAGTTGCAGGAGCGCACCCAGGCACTGCAGCGGCTGATGGCCGACACCAGCCTGTCGGATGAAGAGCGCAGCCAGCAAGCCCAGCAACTGCAAGCCGAAGTCACGACCCTGAGCGGGGCGCTGGCCACCGCCATGGGACAGCTGACCAAAGCCATCAAGGAAGCCAACCTCTCCGATGCACAGGCCGGCGAAGTGGCCAAGCTGCTGGCCTAGCAAGGGTTGAAGAGGATCCCTAGGGAAATTCCCTGAGTTTTCTGCAACAGAATTGGCGCCAATCCGGCAAACCACGGTTTTTTGCTGTCCCACTGCCCCCAATCGCACAACATCCGTGCAAACCGCAGGTAGAGGGGGAACGCAAACTCTTACAATGGCCCGCATCCCGGCCCTGTGCAGCACAGGGCCGGAATTGTTCCTTCTCTCCATACCCGCAACCAAAGGAAGACAACACCATGACCAAAAAACTGCTGGGACTGGCATTGCTGGCGGCCTGCACCTTCTCCGCACAAGCGGCGGACGGCAAGCCCCTGAAGGTCGCCATCGACCCCACCTACGAACCCTTCACCTACAAAACCGCCGACGGCAAGCCCACCGGCTTCGACGTGGACATTGCCGAGGCCCTCTGCGCCGAGATGAAGCGCAAGTGCGTCTTTGTCGAACAGGTGTGGGACAGCATGATCCCCGGCCTGCAGGCTCGCAAGTACGACATCATCGTCAGCTCCATGTCGATCACCGACGAGCGCCGCAAAGTGGTGGACTTCTCCGACCGCTACTACAAGACCCCCAGCGCCATCGTGGTGAAGAAGGGCACGGAATACACCAGCCCCGCATCGCTCAAGGGCAAGAAAATCGGCGTGCTCAAGGGCAGCACCCAGGAAAAATGGGCCATGGGTGAACTCAAACCCGCTGGCGTGAACGTCGTCCCCTATGAAGCGCAAGACCAGGTGTATCTGGACATCAACGCCGGCCGCCTGGATGGCACCGTGGCCGACAAGGTGGAAGTGCACGGCGGCTTCCTGCGCAAGCCCGAAGGCAAGGACTACGGCTACGTCGGCCATGACCAGTACGAAACCAAATACTACGGCGATGGCATCGGCATTCCCGCACGCAAGGGCCAGAAGGAGCTGATCGGCCAGATCAACGCCGCCATCAAGGCCATCCGCGCCAACGGCACCTACGACCAGATCGCCAAGAAGTACTTCGACTTTGACCCCTACGGCAACTAAGGCCGACATCCGGGCCTGACCCTGCCACCCCGCCAGCCCGCCGCTTGCCTGCAAGCTGGCGGGCTACGCTGTTTTTCTGGCCGCATCATCGGGTATGAGCAATTACTACTTTTCCATTCTGCAAGGGGCGCTGCTGACGGTCGCCGTCTCGCTGGCTTCCCTACTGGTCTCTACCGTCCTGGGGCTGCTCGGGGCCACCGCCAAGCTCTCGGGCCGCCGCCCCCTGGTCTGGCTGGCCACCCTCTACACCACCGTGGTGCGCGGCATCCCGGAACTGGTGCTGATGCTGCTGGTGTTCTACGGCGCGGCGATCGGCATCAACAACCTGTTCGAGGCCATGGGCTCGGACTACGTGCTCGACCTGAACCCCTTCATCGCCGGCGTGGCCACCCTGGGCTTCATCTACGGCGCGTACATGACCGAGACGTTTCGCGGCGCCATCCTGTCGATTCCCAAGGGCCAGATGGAAGCGGCCTGGGCCTTCGGCATGGGGCCGGTGCGCACCTTCATCCGCATCACCCTGCCGCAAATGGTGCGCTACGCCCTGCCCGGCTACACCAACAACTGGCTGGTGCTGATCAAGGCCACTGCCCTGGTCAGCCTGATCAGCCTGCACGACATGACCTACATGGCCAAGCAGGCCAGCGCCGCCACGCGCGAGCCGTTCATCTTCCTGATGTTCGCCGCCGCCCTGTACCTGGTGTTCACCAGCATTTCGCTGAGTGTCCTGAAGCGCATCAACGCCCGCTACAGCCTGGGCACCGAAAAAGTCCAACTCTGAAGACCTGAAGAAAGCGCCACACCATGAGTTGGGAAATCGTTTTTGAGACCGAGCAACTGCTCGCCTACTGGCACGGCCTGCTCACCACCCTGTCGCTGCTGCTGTCCAGCCTGGGCATCGGCGCCGTCCTGGCCGTGGCCTGCGCCCTGGCGCTGACCAATGGCCCCTGGGTGGTGCAGAAGCTGGTCGGCAGCTTCACCTACTTCGTGCGCGGCACGCCTCTGCTGATTCAGGTGTACTTGATCTACTACGGCCTGGCGCAGCTCGAATGGATCCAATCGCGCTGGGACGATGTCTGGCCCTGGACGCACTTCAAGGAGCCGTTTTTCTGCGCCCTGCTCGCCTTTGCCCTGAACACCGGCGGCTACACCGCCGAAATGCTGGCCGGTGCCATCCGCGAAACCGACCCCGGCGAAGTCGAGGCCGCCCGCGCCATGGGCATGGGCCGCTGGCAAATCATGGCCCGCATCGTGCTGCCCAGCGCCATCCGCCGCACCCTGCCGCCCTACAGCAACGAGGTGGTGATGATGCTGCACTCCACCAGCCTGGCCAGCACCGTCCCGGCGCTGACCGACATCACCGCCGTGGCCAGCCAGATCTATTCGGACTACTACCTGCCGTTCGAGGCCTATCTGGCCGCCGCCGTTCTCTACCTGTGCGTGACCTTCACCCTGATCGGCTTTTTCCGCCTGCTGGAAAAACGCTATCTGGCCTACCTCGCCCCGCGCCGCAACTAAGTACCGCCGACCCCATGACCGATACGACCGCCTTCAAACTCCAGGCCGAAAACATCCACAAAAGCTACGGCAGCCAGCAGGTGCTCAAGGGCGTCACCCTGAACGCCCGCGCCGGCGACGTGATCAGCCTGATCGGCAGCTCCGGCTCGGGCAAGTCCACCCTGCTGCGCTGCATCAACCTGCTGGAAAAGCCCCAGCAGGGCCGCATCATCGTCGCCGGGGAGGAACTGCAGCTCAAGGCCGGGCGCACCGGCGAGCTGGACGCCGTGCAGCCCAAGCAACTGCAGCGCCTGCGTACCAAGCTGGCCATGGTGTTCCAGCACTTCAACCTGTGGGCGCACAAAACCGTGCTGCAAAACATCATCGAAGCGCCCATCCACGTCCTGGGCCTGCCCAGGGACGAAGCCATTGCCCGTGCCCGCAAATACCTGCACCTGGTCGGCCTGGAAGGCCGCGAGGACGTCTACCCCAACCACATGAGCGGCGGCCAGCAGCAGCGCGTGGCCATCGCCCGCGCCCTGGCGGTGGAACCGGAGGTGATGCTGTTCGACGAACCCACCAGCGCCCTCGACCCCGAACTGGTCGGCGAAGTGCTGCGCGTCATGCAGGTGCTGGCCCAGGAGGGGCGCACCATGGTCGTCGTCACCCACGAAATCGGCTTCGCCCGCGAAGTCTCCAACCACGTCGTCTTCCTGCACCAGGGGCTGATCGAGGAACAGGGCGACCCAAAACAGGTGCTCATCCACCCGCAAAGCGAACGGCTGGCGAAGTTCTTGTCGGGCAGTTTGAAGTAAAAAATAGCATTTACCGATGGGTATTTATAGGTTTCAGGTGGTTTTCTGCCTGAAACCTTTGTTTTTTCAGCGGTAGCAGCTCCCTTTTTCAATCTACCGCCTTCGGCATTCAAGGCTGCGCCACATCCCCGGCAACGGGCTGGCTACCGCCCTAAAATCCCCCCAGCCGCAGCCTGCGGCTATTGTCGTTGGCGCAGCGCCCTTGCCCGGCCCCCTGCGCCCCACTGAACGCCCTGCCCTTGCCTGCCATGCCTTTGCCAAAACTGACTCTCGGACAACGCTTTGCCCACCCCCTGCCTGCCGCCAGCGCGGATGCGCTGTTTCTGGCCCAGCTGGCGCGGCGGGAGAAGGCGGCGGGGCGGGTGACGGCGGTGGTCTGCGCCGATGCGGGCGATGCCCGCCGCTTGCTCGATGAAATCGGCTTTTTCCTGCCGGGCCTGCGCTGCGCCCTGTTCCCGGATTGGGAGACGCTGCCCTACGACCAGTTTTCCCCGCACCAGGATTTGATCAGCGAGCGCCTGGCCACGCTGTGGGCCATCCGCCAGGGCGAGGTGGACGTGGTGCTGCTGCCCGCCAGCACGGCGCTGTACCGGCTGGCACCGCCGTCGTTCCTGGCGGCGTACACCTTTTCCTTTGCCCAGGGGCAGCAGCTGGACGAAGCCAGGCTCAAGGCGCAGCTCACGCTGGCGGGCTACCAGCACGTCAGCCAGGTGGTCGGGCATGGCGAGTACGCGGTGCGCGGCAGCCTGATCGACCTGTTCCCGATGGGCAGCAGCACCCCCTACCGGGTGGATTTGTTCGACGACGAGATCGACAGCATCCGCACCTTCGACCCGGACACCCAGCGCAGCCAGAATGAGGTGAAGACCGTGCGCCTGCTGCCGGGGCGGGAATTTCCGATGGACGAGGCCGCCCGCAGCCAGTTCCGCAACCGCTGGCGCGAGCTGCTGGAGGGCGACCCGACCAAGAGCCGCATCTACAAGGACATGGGCGCGGGGCTGGCCACGGCGGGCATCGAGTACTACCTGCCGCTGTTCTTCGAGGACACGGCCACCGTGTTCGACTACCTGGGCGAGCACGCCGCCCTGGTGCTGCACGGCGACCTGGAAGCGCCGCTGCAACGCTTCTGGCAGGACACGCGCGAGCGCTGGCGGATGCTGCAAGGCGACCCGGAGCACCCGGTGCTGCCGCCGGAGGCACTGTTCCTCAGCGCCGAGCAGTTCTATGCCCTGGCCAAGCCCTACGCCCAGTTGTCCCTGCGCCCGGGGGCCAGCGGCACCGGCAGCCTGCAGGCGCTGGACGAAGTGGCCGCCCTGCCACCCCTGACCGCCGAGCGCAGCAGCGAGGAACCCTTGCAGCGCCTGCAGGACCACATGCGTTCGAGCGGGCGGCGCACGCTGATCCTGGCCGAGAGCGCCGGACGGCGCGAAAGCCTGCTGGATTTTCTGCGGGCCAGCGCCATTGCGCCCACGGCCTTTGCCAGCCTGCAAGCCTTCCAGCAGGGGCAGGCAGCGCTGGGCATTGCCGTCGGCCCCCTGGTGCGCGGCTTTGCCTGGCTGGAGGCCGGGCTGGATCTGGTGACCGAAACCGAGCTGTTCGCCGCCAGCAGCGGGATACGGCGGCGCAGGAAGCAGGAGCAGGTCAGCGATGTGGACATGCTCATCCGCGACCTGTCGGAGCTGAAGATCGGCGACCCCGTCGTGCACAGCCAGCACGGCATTGGCCGCTACCTGGGCCTGATCCACATGGACATGGGCCAGACCGACCCCGACGGCAACCCCGCCCTGCAAGAGTTCCTGCACCTGGAATATGCCGACAAGGCTGCGCTGTACGTGCCGGTGAGCCAGTTGCAGCAGATCAGCCGCTACACCGGCGTCACGCCCGAATCGGCCCCGCTGCACAAGCTGGGCGGCACGCAGTGGGAAAAAGCCAAGCGCAAGGCCGCTGAGCAGGTGCGCGATGCGGCGGCCGAGCTGCTCAACATCTACGCCCGCCGCGCCGCCCGCCAGGGCCACGCCTTCCGCCTGAGCGCCCAGGATTACGAACAGTTTGCCGAGGACTTCGGCTTCGAGGAAACCGCCGACCAGCAGGCCGCGATCAACGCCGTCATCCAGGACCTGATCAGCCCGCAGCCGATGGACCGCCTCGTCTGCGGCGACGTCGGCTTCGGCAAGACCGAGGTGGCCCTGCGGGCCGCCTTCGTCGCCGCCATGGGCGGCAAGCAGGTGGCGCTGCTGGCGCCCACCACCTTGCTGGCCGAGCAGCATTACCAGACCCTGGTCGATCGCTTTGCCAAATGGCCGGTGCGCATTGCCGAGATGAGCCGCTTTCGCACCACGAAAGAGATCAACGCCGCCCTGCGCGGGCTGGAGGAAGGCAGCATCGACATCGTGGTGGGCACGCACAAGCTCCTGAGCGCCAACACCAAGTTCAAGGACCTGGGCCTGCTCATCATCGACGAGGAACACCGCTTCGGCGTGCGCCACAAGGAATCCATCAAGGCCCTGCGGGCCGAGGTGGACGTGCTGACGCTGACCGCCACGCCCATCCCCCGCACCATGGGCATGGCGCTGGAAGGGCTGCGCGACCTGTCGGTGATTGCCACCGCGCCGCAGCGGCGGCTGGCGATCAAGACCTTTGTGCGCTCCGAGAGCCAGGGCGTCATCCGCGAAGCGGTGCTGCGTGAATTCAAGCGCGGCGGGCAGGTCTACTTCCTGCACAACGAGGTGGAGACCATCGAAAACCGCCGCCAGAAGCTGGAAGAAATCCTGCCCGAGGCCCGCATCGCCATTGCCCACGGCCAGATGCCCGAGCGCGAGCTGGAGCGCGTGATGCGCGACTTCGTCGCCCAGCGCTTCAACCTGCTGCTGTGCTCCACCATCATCGAAACCGGCATCGACGTGCCCACGGCCAACACCATCATCATGGCGCGGGCCGACAAGTTTGGCCTGGCCCAGCTGCACCAGCTGCGCGGGCGCGTGGGCCGCAGCCACCACCAAGCCTACGCCTACCTGATGGTGCCGGACGTGCAAAGCCTGACCAAGCAGGCCCAGCAGCGCCTGGAAGCCATCCAGGAGATGGAGGAACTGGGCAGCGGCTTCTACCTGGCCATGCACGACCTGGAAATCCGCGGCGCGGGCGAGGTGCTGGGCGACAACCAGAGCGGCAACATGACGGAAATCGGCTTCCAGCTCTACAACGAAATGCTGGCCGAAGCCGTGCGCAGCCTGAAAGCCGGGCACGAACCCGACCTGCTCTCGCCCCTGCAGGCGGCCACCGACATCAACCTGCACGCCCCCGCGCTGCTGCCCAGCGACTACTGCGGCGACGTGCAGCTGCGCCTGTCGCTGTATAAAAAGCTGGCCTCGGCCAAGACCAGCGGCCAGATCGACGCCCTGCTGGAGGAAATCGTCGACCGCTTCGGCAAACTGCCGCACCAGACGCAGACCCTGATCGACACCCACCGCCTGCGCGTGCTGTGCGAACCCTATGGCGTGCTCAAGGTCGATGCCGCGCCGGGCATGATCAACATCACCTTCAAGCCCAACCCGCCGATCGACCCGCTGCACATCATCCAGCTCATCCAGAAAAACAAGCACATCAAGCTGGCCGGCAACGACAAGCTGCGCATCGAACGCGCCCTGCCCGACCCGGCCACCCGCGCCCACCTGGTGCGCGACATCCTGAAAAACCTGGGCACGCCCATCGCGGCCCAGCCGTCGCCATCGGCCCCATCGCGCGAGGCCGCCCATGCTTGAAAGCGCCTGCGCCCTCATTGCCCTCACCATCGCCCTGCTGCTGCGCCCCTGGCGGCAGCTGGCCAGCCGCCGCCCGCTGGTGACGCAAACACGGGGCGATGCCAGCCCGCTATGGACGCCGCTGCTGGCCACCCTGGTGGTGCTGCCCTGGATGTGGGCGCTGCCCACGCTGCACCAGATGCCGCTGCAACTGCAATGGTCGGGCGCGTGCCTGGTGCTGCTGATGCTGGGCTGGCCGCTGGCGGTGCTGGCGCTGCTGGCCGTGGGCGGCATCGCCTGGCTGCTCTCGCCCAGCCTGACGCCCTGGGCCACGCTGTCGCTCACCGTCTGGCACGGGCTGGTGCCCGCCACCCTGGCCCTGGGCTGGGGGGCGCTGCTGCGGCGCCTGCTGGGCACCAAGGTCTTCGTCTACATCTTTGGCCGGGGGTTTTTCGGCACGGTCCTGTGCCTGTTCGTCGCCGGGCTGCTGGCCCAGGCGGCAGGCGAGCCGCTGCCCGGCGTGCAGCAGGAGCTGGGCAAGATCGCCCGCTGGCTGATGGCCTGGGGCGATGCGGTGGTGACGGGGATGATGGTGTCGGTCTTCGTCGCCTACCGCCCGCAGTGGCTGGCCACCTGGTCGGACGATTTGTACCTGTACCAGCAGAAAGATTAGGTATTGATAGCTGCTTCCACTGAAAAACAAAAGAATTCAGGCATTAATAATATTGAATTTGTTTATTCATCAGCGGGAACAGCTATTCTTACTATAGCTCATCGATCGGCACAGGCTTGCCGAACAGATACCCCTGGTAGATCAGACAGCCATTGGCGCTCAGGGCCTGCTGCTGCTCGGCGGTTTCCACGCCTTCAGCAATCACGTCCAGGCCCAGGTTGTTCGCCATGGTGACGATGGTGCGGACAATGGCCGTGGCCCGGTCGTCCTGCCCCAGGTTGTTGACGAAGCTTTTGTCGATCTTGAGCTGGCTGAGCGGCAAGTCGCGCAAATACGCCAGCGAGGAGTAGCCGGTGCCGAAGTCGTCCAGGGAAAAGCGCACCCGGTACTTTTGCAAGGCCGTCATTTTCTGGATGGCGTCCTGCGGGTTCTCCAGCAGCAGGCTTTCGGTCAGCTCCAGCTTGAGCAGCTCTGGCGCCGCGCCGGTTTGCGCCAGCACCTGCACGACCTGGGCCACGAAGTCGGACTGGCGCAATTGCCGCCCGCTGATGTTCACGGCAATGCACCAGTCGCGGCGCCCGGGCACCTGCGCCCAGCGCACCAGTTGCTCGCAAGCGGCCCGCAGCACCCACTGGCCCAGGGGGACGATCAGCCCGGTTTCCTCCGCCAGGGGGATGAATTCCCCCGGCGGCACCAGGCCGCGCTGCGGGTGCTGCCAGCGCACCAGCCCCTCCACCCCGGCGATGCGCCCCTGGTGGTCCACCTGGGGCTGGTAGAACAGGCGCAGCTGCCCCTCCTGCAAGGCAATGCGCAGCGATTTTTCCAGCGCCAGGCGCTCCAGCACGCCCTGCTGCATTTCGGGGTTGAAAAAGCGCACGGTATTGCGCCCATCCTCCTTGGCGCGGTACATGGCCAGGTCGGCGTACTGCATCAGGTCCTGGATGGCGACGGTGGTGCCGGTAAACAGGGCCACGCCGATGCTGCCGGTGGTCTGCACCTCCTGCCCCTGCAGCTCGACCGGCCGGGCCAGCACCGCCAGGATGTCCTGCGCGACCACTTCGGCCTGGGCGGCGGCTTTCAGGGCCTGCACGTCCAGCCCCTCCAGCACCACGACGAATTCATCGCCCCCCAGCCGCGCCACGGTGTCGCCTTCCCGGACGGCGGCTCGCAGACGCTGCCCGACCTGGGAGAGCAGCACGTCGCCCTGCTCATGCCCCAGGCTGTCGTTGATGATTTTGAAGTTGTCCAGATCGATGAACATCAGCGCCCCGGACACGCCGGAGCGGGCGCTGTTTTCCACCGCGTGCTGCAGCCGGTCGAGCAGCAGGCGGCGGTTGGGCAGCCCGGTGAGCAGGTCGTAGAACGCCAGATGGCGGATTTCATCCTCTGCCGCCTTGCGGTGCGTGATATCGACCAGGGCGCTCACGTAGTGCGTGACTTCCTGCGCTTCGTTCTTGACGGCGGTAATGGTGAGCCACTCGGGAAAGATTTCGCCGTTCTTGCGGCGGTTCCAGATCTCTCCCGCCCAGGCGCCCGTGGTGTCCAGCGCCGACCGCATGGCCGCGTAGAACTGCGGGCCGTGCCGCCCGGATTTCAACAAATCGGGGCCGCGGCCCACGGCCTCCTGCGAGCTGTAGCCGGTAATGTCGGTAAAGGCGCGATTGACCTGCAGGATCACGCCCTGGGCGTCCGTGACGAACATCCCCTCCTGCGATTCGAAGGCGATGGCGGCAATGCGCAATTTCTCCTGCGCATCCGACCATTCATGGTGGTAGCGGGCAAACAGGCGGCGCGACCAACGCGAAAACCCCAGCGACCCCAGCACGCCCGCCAGCAGCGACCCCAGCACCACCAGCGCCAGCTCGGCCCGCTGCTGGTTGACCTTGCGAGCCTGGGATTGCACCTCGGCCTGCCACGTCGCCTCCAGCTCATCGTTGAACATGGAGGTGGTCAGCACCCAGCCCCAGGGGGCATACGCCGTGACCAGGGCCGTCTTGCGCCCCAGGGGCGCATCCGGCGCGGCACCGGGGCGGGGCCAGTCGTATTCGACCAGGCCGCCGCCGGCCTGGGCCGTGGCCCGCAGCTTTTGCAGCGCCTGGCGCTGCACGGGCAGCATCTGCTCGGGCAGCAGGCCCTCCAGCGAGGGATCGTTGGGACTGAGCAGCGAGCGCCCCTGCCGGTCGATCAGCCCCACCGTCCCGGTGCTGCCGAAGCGCAGGGCACGCAGGCGCTGCATGGCCTCTTTTTTCTGCTGTTCTTCCCACTCGAAAAAATAGTCCCCGGTGCCGATCAGCCAGTCAAAAGGGGCGAAGTGGCGCACGTAGGCGATTTTTTGCGCCATCTCCTGCGGTTTTTTCGGGTGGTACCAGCGGTAGTGGAAAAAGCCGTTGCCCTCGGGCACCAGGGCCGCATTGATCAGCCCCTTCATGACGTAGGAGCCGGTGTCGTCCCGGTTGTCGATGCCGGGCCGCCCCTCGTATTCGGGGGCCGTGGGCAGCAGGACGAAATCGCCCTGCATCGAGTCGATGAAGATATAGCCGCGCCCATCGAAAAAACGCAGGGGTCGCAAGGCCTCGACGATCAGGCGCTTGACCTCTGCCAGCGGGCGCCTGGGCGCTTCCTGCGCATAAATGGCCTCGGCCACATGGACGGCCGCCGTCGTCTGCTCGGCGATGTTGTGGCGCATCACCGCCTCGGTGCGCTTGCGCAGGAACTCCAGGTGCCCGATGGCCGACTGCAATTCCGCGCTCAGGCGTTCGTGCTGCTGCTGGGCAATGGCCTGGGTCAGCCGCGCCCGGAATGCCTGCTGCTGGTGCTCGTTGCGCCACGAATAGAAGCTGGCCAAGGCCAGGGTCACGACCAGCAACAGCCCCAGCGTGCCGATCAGGTGCAGCCGGGGCATGACGGTTTCATTGGCGGAAAGAAAGGTGTTTTTATTTGTCGACAAGCGCGTCCACCTTCCCCGGCTACACCACCACCGGCTCCGGCGCCAGCCGGATGCCGAAGCGCTCGTACACGCTGGTCTGGATGGCGGCGGCCAGGGTCATCACCTCGCCGCCGGTCACGCTGTGCCGGCGCGTGCCGCGATTGACCAGCACCAGCGCCTGCTGCTCGTACACCCCGGCGCGGCCCAGGCTCTTGCCCTTCCAGCCACAGGCGTCGATCAGCCAGCCTGCCGCCAGCTTCACGCTGCCGTCCGGCATGGGGTAATGCACGATCTTCGGCTCGCGGGCAATGATGTCGCGGCACTGGTCTTCGGTCACGGTGGGGTTCTTGAAGAAGCTGCCCGCGTTGCCCAGCACTGCCGGGTCCGGCAGCTTGGCGCGGCGGATGGCGCACACCCACTCGAAAATCTGCCGCGCATCAGGCGCCGGGTTGCCGCTGTCCTGCACACGGCGCTGCAGCTCCAGGTAGCCCAGCTCGGGCCGCCACGCCTTGGGCAGGGCCAGCCGCACCTGGGTGATCACGGCCCGGCCCGCCAGCCCGAAATCGCCCGGCTGCGCCGCAGTGTGCTTGAACACCGAATCGCGGTAGCCGAAGGCGCACTGCGCCGCATCCAGCGTCAACGTCTGCCCGGTGTGCAAGTCCACCGCGTCCAGACTGTGGAAGCGGTCTTGCAGCTCCACCCCGTAGGCGCCGATGTTCTGCACCGGTGCCGCGCCCACGGTGCCGGGGATGAGGGCCAGGTTCTCCAGCCCGCCCCAGCCCTGCGCCAGCGTCCAGGCCACCAGATCGTGCCAGCGCACCCCAGCGCCGGCCTGCACGATGCGCTGCGTCGGCGTCTCGTCGACCAGGGCGATGCCGGGAATCTCCATCTTCAGCACGATGGCGTGAACGATGTCGCCCGTCAGCACCAGGTTGCTGCCCCCGCCCAGCACCAGCGTCGGGCGCAGCAGCCCCTGCGGGCTGCGCAGCAGGCTGCTGGCGGCAAAATCCTGCACTGCCCGGCTGCTGCGCAGGCGCACCAGCACATCGGCGCTGGCGGCAATGCCAAAGGTATTCAAGTCCTGCAAAGAGGTGTTTTTCTCGACTAACATCCCCCGGATTGTCGCACTGCGCCTGAGCTGGTCAGGTTTGCCAGCTGCGCCCCTGTTCATCGATATACAGAAAGAAAACCGTCATGCCTTCTTTTGATACCGTGCTGGAAGCCGATTTCGTCGAAGTGAAAAACGCCGTGGAGAACTCCGCCAAGGAGATCGGCACGCGCTTCGACTTCAAGGGCACCTCGGCAGGCCTGGAACTCAAGGACAAGGAGATCACCCTGTTCGGCGATGCCGAATTCCAGCTCCAGCAGGTCGAGGACATCCTGCGGAACAAGCTGACCAAGCGCAACGTGGACGTGCGCTTCATGGACGTGCAGCCCGCGCAGAAAATCGGCGGCGACAAGGTCAAGCAGCTGGTGAAGATCAAGAACGGCATCGAGTCCGAACTGGCCAAGAAAATCCAGAAGCACATCAAGGACAGCAAGATGAAGGTGCAGGCCGCCATCCAGGGCGACACCGTGCGCATCACCGGCGCCAAGCGCGACGACCTGCAGGCCGCCATGGCGCTGATCCGCAAGGAACTGGCCGACCACCCCCTGTCGTTCAACAACTTCCGCGACTGAATACGGCTTGGCTGCGCGGCCCACAGGCCAATAAGCCAATAGGCATCCGATAGGCATCCATGGACTACGACACCTACGAAGACCTGCAGGGTTTGTGGGCCGACCTGGAAACGGCCCTGGCCCTGGTGCTGGCCCATCCGGGGCAGATCAGCCATTTTGAAGCCAAGGTCGTACAACTGGATGTCTGGCTGCAGGAGCTGATCGCGCACGACAGCGATGCGGGCCTGTACCTGATGTACCAGCTGGCGGCCAGCTCCAACATCGGCTACAGCGCCGCCCACGCCCTGGTCTGCGCCACCCTGAGCCACATCCTGGCGACCAGCTACCACCTGCCCCGGCCCGAGCGCGATGCCCTGGTCTACGCCGCGCTGACCATGAACGTGGGCATGACCCAGCTGCAGGACCAGCTGGCCCAGCAGCGCGAGCGCCCCAGCGCCGCCCAGCAGGAAGCCATCCGCGTCCACGCACTGGAAGGGCGCAAGCTGCTGGAGCGGATGCAGATCACCAACGCCCTGTGGCTGGACGTGGTGGCGCTGCACCACATCAATACGGCCCCTGCCCTGCCCCTGCTGCAACAGCCGCCCGCCGAACGCCTGGCCCGGCTGCTGGCCACGGTGGACCGCTACGCCGCCATGATCAGCCCCCGGCGCACCCGTGCCGGGCGCAGCGTGGCCGAATCGGTGCAGGCCGTCACCGGCCCGGCGTCGCAGCTCTACCAGAAGGCGGGCGACGCCCTCATCCACTGCGTGGGCATGTACCCGCCGGGGGTGTTCGTCATGCTGAGCGATGAAACCACCGCCGTGGTGCTGCGGCGCAGCCCGCAGCCGCAGCAGCCGCAGGTGGCCAAGCTGCTCGACCCGCGCAAATACCCGCTGCCCGAGCCGGACATCGTGCGGCTGACCGAGGCGCCGCAGTTGCGCATCACCCACAGCCTGCCCTCCGCCGAAGTGCGCCCCCTGCTCGATACCAGCAGCCTGCTGCACCTGGGCGCGTTGATGACGAACAGCACCCCCACGCTGCGCCAGGTCACGCACACGCCAGGGCAGCGCTAGTCAACTTCAATAGCTGCCAGCGCTTGCTCCACAAGGGCAGGCGTCATTTTTTATGCTTGTGCTTTTTGGTGCTGCGCGGCTTGGGCGGTGCCTTGGCGCCCATTTCGGCCATGACCTGCGCAGCATTTTTCACCGGCGGCCTGGGCTTGGTCTTGCGGATGGTCAGCACCGGCTTGGGCGGCTTTTTCTCCTTGGGCTTGCCACCGCCGATTCTGCTTTCCTCGCCGCGCAGCAGACGGCCGATGTTCTGCGCATGGCGCCAGATGAGCAGGGCCGACATTCCCATGATGGCCACCAGCAGCGGCTGCTCCATGTTCCACAGCGTGCCGCCCAGCAGGATGTACAGCACCGGCGCCCCCAGGCTGGCCAGCAGCGCTGCCAGCGAGGAATAGCGCGAGACCAGCGCCACCGCCAGCCACACGCCCAGCACCGACAGCCCCAGCCAGCCGCTGATGCCCAGCAGCACGCCCAGGGCCGTGGCTACGCCCTTGCCGCCCTTGAAGCCGAAGAACACCGGGAACAAATGCCCGACGAAAGCGCCCAGGGCAACCAAGGCCAGCGCCCCGTCGCCCAGGCCCCACTGCGGCCCCCAGAGTTTGACGACCAGCACGGGGATGAAGCCTTTGACGGCATCGAGCAGCAGTGTCAGCACTGCGGCGGCCTTGGAGCCGGAGCGCAGCACGTTCGTCGCCCCCGGGTTGCCGCTGCCGTAGGAGCGCGGGTCGTTCAGACCCATGACGCGACTGACGATCACTGCAAACGACAGCGACCCCACCAAATACGCCAGCACCGCAGCCAGCACAGGAGCGAAAACGTTCAACGCAACATCCTTGCCCGCAAACGGCGGGCGCAAAAACAAAGGCGCTTATTGTGCCAGCGCACACTGCACGGGCCGGGCTTGCAGGAGCTGCACGCACACCTGCGGGTCGAGTTGCAGCAGATAGCCGCGCCGCCCGCCGTTGATGGTGATGCGCGGCAGGTCGAGAATCGACGCCTCGACATACACCGGCATGGCCCGGCGCGTGGCGAACGGCGAGGTGCCGCCCACCAGGTAGCCGCTGTGCCGGTTGGCCACCTCGGGCAGGCAGGGCTGCACGCTTTTCGCGCCGATCTGGCGGGCCAGGTTCTTGGTGGAGACGGTGCAGTCGCCGTGCATCAGGATGACGAGGGGCCTGGCATCCTGATCCTGCATGATCAGGGTCTTGACCACCGTGTGCTCGTCCAGCCCCAGCTGCCGTGCCGATTCGCTGCTGCCGCCGTGTTCCACATAGTCGTACACCAGCTCGGCAAACGGCACCTTGTGCGCCTTCAAAAGCTGGGTTGCCGGGGTTTCGCTGACGTGGGATTTATCTTTTTTTGCCATGGGCGCGGTTATAGCGTTTTTCCTGGCGTTTTCATGCAGACTTGCGCCTTTCCTCCTCCCCCTCTTGCTTTTGCTGCGATGCCCGATACTGCGCCCCCCTTCGACCCCCGCCAACTGGTACTGCCCTCCGTGCTGGCCATGCTGCAGGAAGTGGGGCCGCAACTGACGGGGTCCGGGCAGGCCCCTTCGTCCCAGGTCGTGCAGGTACTCGAACAGATCGCCCAGGCCCTGGACAGCGTGCAGCTGCCCGGCCCCGTACGGCTGGTGCGCAGTCTGGCGCAGGCCTGTCAGTTGCACGATCTGGATGCCGAACAGGCCCAGCGCCTGCCGCAGTTGCTGCAATTGGCGCACGGCGACGCGCTGCGCCACCTCACCGCCCTGGCGCAGAACGCCCCTGCCGATAGCGCCGGCCTGTTCGACAGCTACCGCGCCCTGACGCGCCTGGGCGGCAAGGACACGGCCCACCCCGCCGACCTGTGGCAGCCCCACGGCGATGCCACGCGGGCCAGCCTCCCACCCGCGCTGACCAGCAGCTACCCCACGCTGGTGCCCTGCGACGCCGTTCGTTCCGAGCTGGACCAGGCCATGCTCGGCTGGGTCAAGAGCAACGACACCGCCCTGGCCACCATCCTGCGCCAGATCTGCCTGGGGTTGGGGCACAGCGCCCCCACCCCGGCGCTGCGCAGCGCCTGGCAACTGGCCGCCGGCTGGCTGGACGCCCAGGCGCACGGCCTGCTGGCCCCGGACATCTACGCCAAGCGCCTGGCCGCCCGGGTGCTGATGCTGTACGGCCAGCAAATCAAGGGGGCTGGCGCGGCCACCGCGCCCCTGCTGCACGAACTGCTGTTTTTTTGCGCCCAGGCGGCCCCCAGGCTCCAGGCTGCGCCCCCGGATACCGCCCCCATCTTTGCCGCCATCTGTGCCAGTTGCCAGCTCCTGCCTGCCGTGGATGTCTGCGCCGCCCCGCCGCAGGAAACGCCGCCTGCCACGCCTGTTGCGCCGCCGCTTGAAAGAGCGCCCACCCTTGCCATCCCCGACGCGGTAGAGCTGCAACCCCTGGCCACGCTGACCCAGGGCATGGCAGCGCTGCCGCAAATCCAGGTCGAAACCAGCATCCTGCACCAGGCCGAACGCTACGCCCTGGCATTGCAGACGGCGCTGGCACAGTGGACGGACGCAGGGGCCGATGCAGCACCAGCTTCCCCAGCCTTTACTGCCGCCCAGCTCACCCGCCACGCCTGGGATGCGGGCTGGGCCGAGGTGGCCACCCTGGCCCACCTCATCCAGCGCGTGGCCGAGCGCTGCCCCACCC
>CABIIJ010000073.1 GCA_902175065.1 uncultured Comamonas sp.
TGCGCGGCGCAGTCTTCCTGCGTGCGCTCTCCAAGAGTGGCTTGATGGTCTCGAATTGTTCGCGACTGATGTCGCTCGGATAGTTCTTTCTCACGCCCCGAGCTTCTCACATCCTCGGGGAGACTTTGAACAGGTTCTAAGTGTTCAGTCCCGGCATTTGGTGGATCGGATTCATCTTGAATCGCGCGGGCTCAGATGTCCACTGTTTGCAGATGAATTCGTAGGGCGTCAGGCCCTTGAGGGTCTTGAGCCTGCGGCCGAAGTTGTAGGCATCGATGAAGTTGGCAAGGTGCTGCCGCAGCTGCGCGTGATCGTCATAGTGGAAGCGCTTGACTGTGGCCTCCTTAATGGTCCGGTTCATCCGCTCGACCTGCCCGTTGGTCCACGGATGCTTGACTTTGGTCAGGCGATGTTCGATGCCATGTTCCTCGCAGACCCGGCCGAAGATGTGCTGGAAGGCGTACCGGTCTGAACGGCGGTTGGTGAACTGGATGCCGTTGTCGGTAAGCACCGTATGGAGGGTGTACGGCACCGCCTCGATCACATTGCGCAGGAACTGCGCTGCAGTCATCTTGTCAGCGCAGGGATGGAGCTCAGTGAGCGCGAACTTGGACGTCCTGTCGATGGCCACGAAGAGATAGAGCTTGCCCTCGGCTGTCTGCACCTCGGCGATGTCGACATGGAAGTAGCCGATGGGGTAGCTCTTGAACCGCTTCTTGGCCGGCTTGTCGCCTTGCACCTCGGGAAGCCGCGAGATACCGTGGCGCTGTAGGCAGCGGTGCAGCGACGACCGTGTCAGTCGCGGGATAGTCGACTGCAGCGCGTAGAGACAGTCATCCAGCGGCAGCAGGGTATGCCTACGAAAGGCGACGATCGCGGCCTCATCCTCAACGGATAAAACGGTGGAGCACGGCTGCCTCGGCCCTGTTGGCAGATCGGTGACCGAGGCCCGTTTCTTCCACTTCGCCACCGTTTTTTGATTGATGCCGTAGCGCGTAGAAAGCGCTCTCAGGCTCTCTTGACTATGTTGTATCGCTCGACGAATCGCCTCTGTCGTTGTGGCGCTCCTGTGCAGAACCTGGCCCATAGTGCTTCCTTCCATTCATGCGAAAAGATTGCACCATCAAAACTTGGGATCAAACATCTAAGCCATCACTTGATCAATTGGAGGATCTCGCGAAACTGCGGATGCTCGCAATCGCGCAGCCATTCGAACAGCACCATTTCCGTTGTCACCAACTCGGCCCCGGCGCCGGCCAGGCGGTCAAATGCGGCATCGCGATTGCGCTCGGTGCGGGAGCTGCAGGCATCGGTGACCACCCAGACATCCATTTCCTCGGTCAATAAATCCAGCGCCGTCTGCAATAAACACACATGGGTTTCGCAGCCTGCCACTACGACCGTCGGGCGCTCAGGTTCCGCCTCCTGGGGCTTGCGCAAATGCTTGGGCAGACTGCGTGCATTGCCCGATGCCACCCGCACCGGGGGGCGCAAAGTGTTCAACAGCTCCGGCGTTGCCGCGCTGAAACTCATCTTGTGCAGTGTTTTGTCGGCCAGCGCCGCCAGCGCCGGGACGTTGCCGCCAAGCTTTAGCGGATTCTGCTCCGTGGCCCATACCGGCACCGCCAGCCAACGCGCGGCCTGGGCCAACTTCAAAGCGTTGGCCACGACCTGCTCGCCGTCGAGCATCGCCGGCATCAATTTTTCCTGGTAATCGACCAGCACCAACTGGCATTCATCGACATCCAACAGCATTGCGCATCTCCTTCAAACACCACATTCACAGCCCGCGCTCAAACCAGAGCAAAGAGGCACGGGGAAAGCGGGCATTCTTACCGCTTTTCTGGCATTCAAGGCCTGCGATTCGAAAAACAAACGTGGTACCCTTGCCGGATGCCTTTTTTTCGATGCCTTTTTGCTCTGACGCTGTTTGCCAGCTGCGCCACCCAGGCACAAACCGCCCCGGTCGCTGAGAACGCCCCCCTGGTGCAGTCCTTCTCCTACGCGCTGGAAGACACCTTCGCCCCCATGACTGCGCCGTTGACGCTGGACCTGGATATCACTGCGGAGTCGTTCGCGGCCATGCCGGCAGGCACCAGCCCCAACGTGGCCGCCAAACACGACTGGCTGCCGGAAATCACCCATGCAGGCGAAGCCGTTGCCAGCCGCACCGGGCAGCTCATCAGCACGGCCATGGGGCTGATCGGCGCCCCCTACCGCCGTGGCGGCAGCAATGCCGCATCCGGTTTTGACTGCAGCGGCTTTGTGCGCAACGTCTACGCCCAGGCCCTGGGCCTGGTGCTGCCCCGCGTGGCCCGCGACCAGGCCAAAGCCACCACCAAGATCGAGAAAAACGAGTTGCGTCCCGGCGACCTGGTGTTCTTCAACACGATGCGCAAAACATTCAGCCACGTCGGTATTTACCTCGGAGAAGGCAAGTTCATCCATTCCCCACGTTCTGGCGCCAGCGTGCGCATTGAAAGCATGGACACCCAATACTGGCGTGCCCGCTTCAATGGCGCCCGCCGTGTGGCTGCCGCCCCTGGCCTGACGGCTTCCGGACAGGCCAACTATTCCTTGGCACCTTGAAATAATTTTCCTCCCCGAAGCCTGCTTTGCCGAAGCAGGCTTTTTGCATTGGGCTTGATCACCATGACCACTCCTGCCGAAAAAGACTCCTCGAAAATCAATGTCGTACGCTGGGCCATTGGTCTGCCCGTTGGTTTCTTTGCCCTCCTGATGCTGGTCAGCAAGATTCTGTTTACCGCCTCGCCCGACACCGAAGCGCAGTGGGTGGAGCGCGAAACCATCCGCCAGTGCTGGAAAGAGTTGAAACGCAAGCCCGATGACGACAAGCCGCTGCACTTCAAGGGCAAGGAAGACTGCGAACGGCTGGAGTTCGATTTCAAGGCCCGCTGGAACACCAATCCATGACCGCCGCCGCATCGCACTCGCCCTGGCGCATGTCCGTGGCCCCGATGCTCGACTGGACCGATCGCCATTGCCGCCATCTGCACCGCCTGCTCTCGCGCCGGGCGCTGCTGTATACCGAGATGGTGACGACCGGGGCGCTGCTGCATGGCGACGTGGCGCGGCATTTGCGTTTCAACGTGGAGGAGCACCCGGTCGCCTTGCAACTGGGCGGCAGCGAACCGGCCGATCTGGCCCGCGCAGCGCGGCTGGGGCAGGACTGGGGGTATGACGAGATCAACCTGAACTGCGGCTGCCCCAGCGAACGCGTGCAGCGCGGCGCTTTCGGTGCCTGCCTGATGCGCGAGCCGGCGCTGGTGGCCGACGGCGTCAAGGCCATGCGCGATGCGGTGGACATTCCCGTCACCGTCAAGCACCGCATCGGCATCGACCGGGAAGAAAGCTACGCCTTTGTGCGCGACTTCGTCGGCACGGTGGCCGAGGCGGGCTGCCGCGTGTTCATCGTTCATGCCCGCAATGCCTGGCTCAAGGGCCTGTCGCCCAAGGAGAACCGCGACATTCCACCGCTGCGCTATGGCGTGGTAGCCCAGCTCAAACAGGATTTTCCGCAGCTGACGATTGCCATCAACGGCGGCATCAGGGACAGCGCTGCCGTGGCCGGGCAGCTGGCCCAGGTCGATGGCGTCATGGTGGGGCGCGAGGCCTACCACAACCCCTGGTGGCTGACGCAGTGGGATGCGCAGTTCTTCGGCGCGGCGCCGTCGACCCTGACCCACCAGGAGGTAGAGGCGCAGATGGTCGCCTACATGCAGCGCGAGGCTGCCGAGCACGGCACGCACTGGTACGCCATTGCACGGCACATGCTGGGCCTGCGCCACGGCCTGCCCGGTGCCCGCCATTGGCGCCAGACCTGGAGCAATCATCGTTTGAAAGACTTTTCTGCGCAGGAAGTTTCGCAAATCGCCAACACTCGGCCTGCTGCAAGTTGATAGCAAAAAATCTTTTGTATACCAGGATTTTTCAAGATTTTCTAAAAAATCAACCGTCAAGAAAAGTGATACCCCTTGCCAGGGAAAAGTCGCTCTTGCTATATTTGCTGCACCGCAACATTTTTTCAAATTCATGCTGTACCACATCTACGAAGCACAACGCGCCCTCCTTGAGCCGTTTGCAGATTTTGCGCAAGCCACGGCCAAGCTTTACAGCAACCCCCTGACCCCTCTGTCCAAGTCGGCCATCACGCAGCGCACCGTGGCGGCATTCGACCTGTTTTACCGCCTGGCCAAGGATTACGAGAAACCCCAGTTCGGCATTACCGCCGTGCAGGTCAACGGCGTGGACGTGACCATCCGCGAGCGCGTGGAAATCGACAAGCCGTTCTGCGAACTGCGCCGCTTCAAGCGCTTTTCCGACCACCCCGCCACGCTGGACACCCTGCTGACCCAGCCTGCCGTGCTGATCGTGGCCCCGCTGTCCGGTCACTACGCCACCTTGCTGCGCGATACCGTGCGCAGCATGTTGGGCGACCACAAGGTCTATATCACCGACTGGAAAAACGCCCGCATGATTCCCCAGTCCGAAGGGGAATTCCACCTGGACGACTACATCAACTACGTGCAGGAATTCATCCGCCACCTGCAGGCGCGGTATGGCAACTGCCACGTCATCAGCGTGTGCCAGCCTACCGTGCCGGTACTGGCTGCCGTCTCGCTGATGGCCAGCCGGGGTGAAACCACGCCGCTGACCATGACCATGATGGGCGGGCCGATCGACGCCCAACGCTCGCCCACGTCGGTGAACAACCTGGCCATGCAGCGCAGCTTCGAGTGGTTCGAGAACAACGTCATCCACCGCGTGCCGGACAACTATCCCGGCGCAGGCCGCAGGGTCTACCCGGGCTTCCTGCAGCACACCGGCTTCGTGGCCATGAACCCGGACCGGCACACCAGCAGCCACTACGACTATTTCAAGAGCCTGACGCGCGGCGACGAGGCCAGTGCCGAGCAGCACCGCAAGTTCTACGACGAATACAACGCCGTGCTCGACCTGGATGCGCCCTACTACCTGCAGACCATCCGGGTGGTCTTCCAGGATTTCAGTCTGGTGCGCGGCACCTGGGACATCCGCAGCCCCGAGGGGCAACTGGAGCGCGTGCGCCCGCAGGACATCCGCACCACCGCCCTGCTCACCATCGAGGGCGAGCTGGACGACATCTCCGGCCTGGGCCAGACCCAGGCCGCCCATGACCTGTGCGCCAACATCGCCCAGGACGCCCGCCAGCACCTGGAAATCGCCGGTGCCGGTCACTACGGCATCTTCAGCGGCAGCCGCTGGCGCAACGTGGTCTATCCGCAGGTGCGGGACTTCGTCCTGCGCCACCACCAGGCCGCCGCTGCGCAGCCCGCAGCGCATGTGGAAACTGCCAAGACGGCCAATGATGAAAATAAAGTAGCACCTTCCACTGGTGAACAAAAGGTTTCAGAGAACAATCAAGCTGAAATCAATCTGCAATCTGCGGAACAAGCTACAGAAATTGCAAAATCTGCGGCAGTGCCTGCTGCTCCGGCTACGCCAGCGGCAGCGGCTGCGCCCGCCGCCAAGCCCGCACCGGCCCGGCCCGCAGCGCCTTCACGCAAGGACAAAGGGCGCAACGCCAAGCGCTAAACTACGGCGCTATGCCCGAGTCCTCCGCACCAAAGCCAGCCCTGGCCGGGCTGGCTTTTCTCATTGACCAAACGCTGCCGCAAACCCAGTGCACACGCTGCGGCTATCCCGATTGCGCCGCCTACGCCCAGGCGATTGCAGCGGGGGAGGCGGCCATCAACCAATGCCCCCCCGGCGGGCAGGAAGGCGTGCAGCGCCTGGCCGCCCTCACCGGCCAGCCGGTACAGCCGCTCAACCCGCACTTCGGCATCGAAGGGCCGCTGACCGTGGCCCGCATCGACGAGGACTGGTGCATTGGCTGCACGCTGTGCATCAAGGCCTGTCCGGTCGATGCCATCCTGGGCGCGAACAAATACATGCACACCGTGATGGCCGCGCACTGCACGGGCTGCGAGCTGTGCATTCCCGTCTGTCCGGTCGATTGCATTCAACTGGACGTGGTCACCCCCGGGGCCAGCGGCTGGCAGGCCTGGAGCGAGGCGCAGGCCATGCAGGCCCGCCAGCGCTACGCCCGGCACCAGGCGCGGCAGGCACCACCGCCGGCTGCGCCACAGGCAGCCCTGCCCGCGCAGGCCGAACAGGCCAGCGCCAAGGCATCGGCCATTGCCAGCGCCCTGGCCAAGGCGCGGGCGCTGCGCACGCCGCCGGTGTAGCGGCCGGGGCGCCTCTCTCCGGACTTCCCCTCGATCAGCCCGCAAATTGCTTGTAGACGCCGCAGCCCAGGTAGCCGTCGTCCAGCTTGCGCACGTAGGACATCTTGGCCTGCACCTTGCCAGATGCGGGGTTGGTGAAGTCGTACTCCACCCAGCCGGGCGCATGCTCCGCCTGGGCCACGATGGCCCGCAGCAGGCCAGGGCCGTCGACGCCGGGCACGTCGTTCACGCTGGTGCCGACTTTGGCCGGATTGCCTGCAAAGACCACGTAGTTGCCCAGGGCATCGAGGACAAAAACATACATATCCTTGCTGAACAGCCCTTGCTGCGGGTCGGAAAGCATCTTCCAGAACTGCGGCCCGCCCGCATGACTGCGGCGCAGATCCGCCGCCCGCTGCACCAGTTGCATGGCCTCCTGCGGCTTGCCTTGCTGGAGGATGAAGCCATCGACCGCCTGCCCCAGCGTGCCCGCGCGGGCCTCCAGGCTTTGCGCCTGCTGCACCACGGCACGCACCATGTGCGCGTTGTCCTGGGTGAGCTGGTCGATCTGGTGGATGGCCTGGCTGATCTGCGTCAGCCCGTGCCCCTGCTCGCTGGTCGATTGGGCGATGGCCTGCACATGCCCGGCCACGTCGTGAATGCCCTGGGCCACCTTGCGCATGTCCTGCCCGGCCTGCCGGATGAGCTGGGTGCTGCCGCTGACCTGGCGCACCGATTCCTCGATCAACCCGCGGATTTCCCGGGCAGCGTCGGAAGAACGCTGGGCCAGGGTGCGCACTTCCGAAGCCACCACGGCAAAACCCCGGCCCTGCTCCCCGGCACGGGCCGCCTCGACCGCAGCGTTGAGCGCCAGGATGTTGGTCTGAAACGCAATGCCGTCGATCACCCCGATGATCTCGGACATGCGGCTGGCATTGCGCTCGATCGACTCGACGGAGCCAACCGCCTTGTCCATCACCGCCACCCCGGCATCCATGCTGGTGCGTACCTGCTGCGTCTGCTGCTCGGCCGCAGTCGCGGCCTGGGAATTGTTCTGCACCACCGCCGTGATCTGCTCGACGCTGGAGACGGTCTGCACCACGTTGCTGGCTTGCTGGTCGGTGCGCTCGGCCAGCAGTTCGTTGTCGCGCAACAGTGACGCGCCGGTGTACGACACCAGCGCGGCATTGCTCTGGATATCGGCCACCATGCTGGACAGGGCCACCACCATCCTGTCCAGCAACTGGGCAATCTGGGCCAGTTCATCCCGGCCCTCAGGCTCGACACGTGCGGTCAGGTCGCCTGCCGTGGTTTTCTCCATCGCCAGGGCCAGCTGGCGCAACTGTCTGGCCAGACTGCATTGCAATGCCCATAAAAAGTAAAGAAACACCACCGCAGCCGCCAGCGCAACCAGCATTGCCTGCCCCGCCTCCAAAGCATTGGCTGCCCAGCAAACCGCCGCGATGCTGCCGACGCCTAAAACACTGACCAAGGCAAACTTCCCTTTCAACCCCAATCGCTTCAACATCCACATGGCTGGCGCCGTCACAAGCACTGTCTGAACTCCTTCTCAGGCGAAAAATACCTGAACACTGGCAACACTTTATTACAAGAAGTTCTTTAGGGGCACCTAGTGATTCCAACCATAAAGAAAGCCTGGAAGTGTCAGTGCAGCGTCAGAAAATTTTGCATACCGCCTCGGAATCCGGATGCAATCCCCAAAAGCCCGCGGACATCCCGCACAATCGCCGCCTTGGGATGCTCTGCACGAATCGAGCGGTAAGCCTGCGCTGCGGATCGGGATGGGATGCAAGGCGCAAACCGCAGGGATAGCCGCAGCTATCGCGAGGATTTGCAACGCCGCAGACCGCCCGAGGCCGCAGATGCAGGCGGCGCGGCGATTTGTGCAGAGGATCCCTTGCCCCCTGCTTCAATTCATAAGAGGTATGTATGAGTACGATGGAACGCATCCTGCGTTTAATGGCCGACAAAAAAGCTTCGGACGTTTATCTGGCCGTGAATTCGCCGGTGCTCATCAAGATCAACGGTGAATGCCTGCCCATCAACAACCAGTTGCTGCCCCCGGACGGGCCGCGCTCGCTGCTGGCCGAAATCGTCACGCCGCGCGACATGGAAACCCTCAAGGAAACGGGGGAGCTGAACATCGGCGTGCCCCTGCAGGGCGTGGGGCGCTTTCGTATCAGCGCCATGCGCCAGCGTGGCTCGGTCGCGGTGGTGATCCGCTTCATCTCCCAGCACGTCCCCAAGCTCGAATCGCTGCAACTGCCCGCCGTGCTCGGTGAGCTGATTCTGCAAAAGCGCGGGCTGATTCTGGTGGTCGGCTCCACCGGCTCGGGCAAAAGCACCTCGCTGGCGGCCATGATCGACAGCCGCAACGAGAAGATGAGCGGCCACATCCTGACCATCGAAGACCCGATCGAATTTCAATTCCGCAATAAAAAATCCATCGTCAACCAGCGCGAAGTCGGCTCCGACACCCAGTCCATGCAGATCGCGCTGAAAAACGCCCTGCGCCAGGCGCCCGACGTGATCCTGATCGGCGAAATCCGCGACCGCGAAACCATGTCCGCCGCCATCGCCTACTCCCAATCGGGTCACCTGTGCCTGGCCACCCTGCACGGCAACAACAGCTACCACGCCCTGAACCGTATCCTGAGCTTCTACCCCGTCGAAGTACGCCCGACCTTGCTGGGCGACCTGTCCTCCTCGCTCAAGGCCGTGATCACCCAGCGCCTGGTGCGCACCGTCGAAGGCGGGCGCATTGCCGCTGCGGAAGTGCTGCTCAATACCAAGCTGGTATCCGAGCTGATCGAGAAAGGCGACTTCTCCGGCGTGCGCGACTACATGGAAAAATCCATGGCCGAAGGCTCGCAAACCTTTGAAGAAGACCTGTGCCGCATGATTCAAAGCGGCACCATCTCCCGCGAAGAAGGGCTGGCCAACGCCGACTCGCCCACCAACCTGACCTGGCGCCTGCAAAATGCCGCCCTGGCGCCCAAAAAACCTGCGGAACCGAAACGGCAGGCCGAGGCCATCCCGGACCTCTCCAGCGCCTCGTTCAACGACTTTTTACTGGACACCGAAAGCAAGCCTTAGAACGTGTTTGCGATCTCTGCGCGAAGGGGTGCGGGCACAGCAATAGCCCAGCTATTGCGAGGATTTGCAACGCTGCAGAGCGCCCGAGGCCGCGACTGCACACCCGCGAGGAGATCGTAAACACGTTCTTAGCCTGCCCCGGCTTCCCCACTTCAGCGCATGACACACCACTACACCCTGCCCCACGGCACCACCGTGGGGCAACTTATTCATACCGCCACCCACTGCCTGCAAGATGCCGGTGTCGGCTTTGGCCACGGCACCCTGGATGCGGCACAGGAAGCGGCCTGGCTGGTGCTGTGGCGCCTGGGCCTGCCGCTGGACAGTGCCCTGGGGGACGATGAAAATTCCATAGAAAATCGGCCTGTAACGCCCGACCAGCAAGCGCAGGTAGCTACGCTTGTTGAAGAACGCATTACCACCCGCAAACCCGCCGCCTACCTGACGCGCGAAGCCTGGCTGGTGGGCGTGCCCTTCTACGTGGACGAACGCGCCATCGTGCCGCGCAGCTTCATTGCCGAGCTGCTGGCCGACGGCGGCATCGACGGCTGGCTCTCCGACACCACGCGCAACGTGCTGGATTTGTGCACCGGCAACGGCAGTCTGGCGTGCATCGCCGCCCTGGCCTACCCGGACATCCACGTCACCGGTGCCGACATCAGCCCCGACGCCCTGGCCGTGGCCCGCATCAACGTGGACCAGCACGGCCTGCAGGAGCGCATCACCCTGGTGCAGTCCGACGGCCTGGCGCAAACGCCCGGCCCCTGGGACCTGATCCTGTGCAACCCGCCCTACGTGAACAGCGCCAGCATGGCCGCGCTGCCCGCCGAATACCGCGCCGAACCCGAACTGGCCCTGGCCGGGGGCACCGACGGCATGGACTTCATCCGCCAGTTGCTGGCCGACGCCCCCGCCCGCATGACGGAAAACGCCGTGCTGGTACTGGAAATCGGCAACGAACGGCCCTTTTTTGAAGCCGCCTTTCCCACCCTGCCGGTGTTCTGGCTGGACACCAGCGTGGGCGAAGATGCCGTGCTACTGGTGACCCGGCAGGCACTGCTGGAGCTGCAACCGTGACGCATTGCGTCACGCATTGATTTTTCTGCCCCTGTGGCGCCTCAAAACCCCTCCAGCACCGTCTTGCCGATGCTGGCGCCGCTTTCCTGCAGCACATGGGCCTGGCGCAGGTTTTCGGCAGTGATGCGGCCCAGGTGCTGGCGCTGGGTGCTGCGGATGCGGCCCTCGTCCACCAGCCTGGCCACCGTGGCCAGGATTTGCCCTTGCGCAGGCATGTCGGCGGTCTGGAACAGGGAGCGGGTGAACATCGACTCCCAGTGCAGGGCGATGGATTTCTGCTTCAGCGCCCGGATGTCGATGGACTGCGGATCGTCGATCAGGGCCAGCCGCCCCTGGGGGGCCAGCAGTTCGGCGATCTGGGTGAAGTGCTGGTCGGTCTGCGTCAGGCTGGCGGCCAGTTCCACCTGGGCCAGCCCGGTCTGGTCGCGCAGCGCCTGGGCCAGCGGCTGGCGGTGGTCGATCACATCGTGCGCCCCCAGCTCCCGGCACCACTGCACGGTCTCAAGGCGCGAGGCGGTGGCAACCACGCGCAGTTGCGTCAATTGCCGGGCCAGTTGAATCAGCATGGAGCCGACGCCGCCTGCGCCGCCGACGATCAGCAGGGTCTGCCCGGCCCCGCCGCCCTGGGGCACGCCCAGGCGGTCGAACAGCAGCTCCCAGGCGGTGATGGTGGTCAGCGGCAGGGCGGCAGCCTGGGCATCGCCCAGGCTGCGCGGGGCGTGGGCGGCGATGCGGGCATCGACCACCTGCCACTCGCTATTGCTGCCGGGGCGGTTGATGGCGCCGGCGTAGTACACGCGGTCACCCACGGCAAAGCCGCTGGCCCGGGGACCGAGGGCTTGCACAATGCCCACGGCATCCCAGCCGAGCACGCGCGGCTGGCCTGCGGGCGGCGGGGCGGTGCGGCGCACCTTGGTGTCGATGGGATTGACCGATACGGCATGGACGCGCACCAGCAGGTCGTGCGGGCCGGGCTGCGGCTGGGGCAGCTCGATGTCCTGCAAGGCAGCGGTATCGGTGGCAGGCAGGCATTGGGCGAAGGCGATGGCTTTCATGGTTTCAGGGGTCGGAGTGGAACGGATGGCCGTACTCTAGGCCATCCAGCAAGGATTGATAATCCACCGATTCAAAGAATCACTTTCAAATGAAAATTGAAAATCTGCACGACGTGCAACTGGCGCTGCACATTGCCCGGCACGGCTCGATCACGGCGGCGGCCCATGCCCTGGAACTGAGTCCCCAGACCGCCAGCGCCGCACTGAAGCGGCTGGAGGGGCAATTGGGCACGCGCTTGTTCGAGCGTTCCACCCGCAACGTGCGCCCCACCCCTGCCGGGCAGGGCTGGCTGGGCCAGATGCAGCGCGTGCTGGAGCTGATGGAGGATGCCGAAGCCCAGCTCGACAGCGAACATGCCGCGCTGCACGGCCCCGTTCGGCTGGCAGCACCGTCCGATCTGGCGCGGCAGGTTCTGCTGCCGCTGCTGGACGATTTTTTGGCCCAGCACCCCGGCGTACAACTGTCGCTGGCCGTGGGCGACCAGCCGCGCAACGTACTGCACGATGCGGTGGACGTGGCCATCCGCTATGGCGTGCTGGCCGACTCGCGCCTGGTGGCCCGGCACCTGGCCGATGCCCGGCCGCTGGCCTGCGCCGCGCCCGACTACCTGGCCCGCCACGGCACGCCCCGGCATCCGCAGGATCTGCTGCAGCACAACTGCCTGACCTCCCAGCGCAGCGGGCGGCTGCACGCCGTCTGGCGCTTTGAGCGCAATGGCCAGTGGCAAGAGGTGCGCGTGCAGGGCAACCGCAGTACGGACGATGCCTCCCTGGCCCGCCAATGGGCGGTGGCCGGACATGGCATCGCCCTCAAATCCCACATCGACCTGCAGGCCGACCTGCGGGCAGGCCGCCTCGTGCCGCTGCTGCCCGGCTGGCGCACGGCCCCCTACCCGCTACACGCCTTGCTGCCCAGCAGCCGCTTCGTCCCCCGCCGGGTGCGGGCGCTGGTGGAGCATCTGGCCCAGGCGTTGCAGGGGATGGATGGAGTGGCGCTGCCTTGAATCTTGATCAGATAAAAATAAGAGCTTCCACCGCTCTTATTTAAATGGTTTCAAATAACTATGTTTATGAAAACCTTTATTTATATACGGTGGCAGCTATGCTTTCAATGTGACCGGCTCTCTGCGCACCTCGCATACTTCATCCCCAAACCCTAGCAGCCAGCGCGTCAGCAGGATGCTGTCCACCACGGTGGCGGAAATCTCCAGCCAATCCTCATCCAGCTCCCGCACCTGCTGGTCGGTGGACAAAGGCGTTTCCCGCAGGTGCAGCCCCGCCCCCTGGGTAATACAGAAGGTCAGGCGCACGCGTTCGCCGTCACCGAAAGCAAAGCGGCCATCGTGGTCGTACTTCGCCAAATCGAATTCGGGGGGGCGCTGGAAAGTCCGCATGGACACCTCGGCCTTGTGGATGCGATGCAGGGCCAGGCTGCGCTCGTTGTCAAAGCCCTCGTAACGGCACGCCAGGTACAGGCGCGTACCCTGCTGCGCCAGGCCCAGGGGCATGACCTGCGCCTCGCTGCATTTGCCCTGGGCATTCTGGTAATCGATGTGCAGCCAGCAGTTGGCGTACAACGCCTCGCTGACGGCATCCAGCACCCCCGGCGCGATTTTGGGCGGCAGCAGCGGCTGGCTGGTGGCCACCACGCGCACCTTGCGTGGCCATTGGCGCTCCAGGGCTGCGGTGGTGTTGGCATCCAGATTGCGCCGCGCCTGGACGAAGAAGCCGCGCATGGACTGCATCAGCCGCGCAGGCAGCAGGTTGCGCAAGTGTTCCTCGGCCAGTTGCAGCAGCAGCGATTCCTGCGGGGTAAGGTGGGCCAGAGTCATGCCCTGGGCACGCTCCAGCCACCGGTAGCCATAGGGTTTGCTGCGCTCGTCACGCTCGATGTCGAAATGCTCGCTGAGGGTTTCAAGCTGGCGCTGGATGGTGCGCAGGTCACGGTCAAATCCTGCGTCCCGAAGCTGCTGGTGCAGCTCGCCGGCAGTGACTTTGCGCCCGCGTGGAATGCGGCGCAGCAGTTCGACCATAAGCAGGGCGGTGTCCAGGGTATCGGGGCGTTTGGCCATATGCAGCTTCTGTGGTTGGGACAGATGGCGGCAAATTATGGGTCAGACAAAACCGATGGCGTTTTTGGCCCCTTGCTTGAGCGCACATTCGGCCTCCAGCGCCATCACCAGTGCATCCGTACTCGGCAGAGGGCGAAAACGCTGCTGACGCACCACGGCGGCAAAGTCGCCAGGGGTGAGCTGGCGCAGCCGTGCCAGACGGGCTTGCACTGCTGCGCCAGGGGCGCTCAGGCCAAGCTGGGCGCAGTGGCGTTGCAACAGCGCCCAGGCCTGCTCGGCACGCAAGTAATCCAGCTTCACCTTCAGATCAAAGCGGCGCAGCGCAGCAGCATCCAGCCCATCCATCAGGTTGGTGCTGGCAATAAGCACGCCCGCAAAGCCCTCCATCTGGGTGAGCATTTCGTTCACCTGGGTCACTTCCCAGCCGTGTTGAGCGCCTCGGCGGTCTTGCAAGAAACTGTCCACCTCGTCGATCAGCAGCACCGCACCATCGTCCTGCGCTTCGCCGAAGGCGCGGGCGATATTCTTTTCAGCCTGGCCCACGTACATGAACAGCAGGTCGGACGCACGGCGTACCAGAAGCGGCTTGTCCAGTTGCTGCGCCAGCCAGCGAGCAAACGCCGTCTTGCCCGTACCGGGCGGGCCGTACAGGCACAGCCTGGCCCCGCTGCCCATACCCTCCATCTGCTGGGCAATGGCCAGGTTGTCAGCCAGTTGCAGCAAATCGGTATCAGCATGGATAAAGGCGGGGTCGTACACCTCGGGCAGCCGGTTGGGGTCATGACGCAGCAGCGGACGGTGGCCTTGCGCTTGCAGCGTATGGCTGACCAGTTGCTCAAAGGCGTTGGCGCTGGCCGTGCAGCCCACTTCGGCCTCAATCACCTGGGCCACGGTGCTGGCACGGGCCACGACGGCAGGGGCCAGGTGCTCGGCCTCGGCCATGTGGGCCAGGCGGGCAGCATCCAGCAGATTGCCGCAGTGCGCCTGCACGATGCGCTGGCGCTGCTGGCGCGGCGGCACAGGCAGCTCGAACACGATGTCGAAGCGGCGGATGAAGGCTGCATCCAGGTCATGCACGCTGTTGGACAGCCACAGCGTGGGAATGGGGTTGCTCTCCAGCGTCCGGTTGATCCAGGCCTTGTGCGACTGGGCCGGGCTGCGTTTGACGGGGCTTTCGTTGAACACATCCTCCACCTCGTCGAACAGCAGCAAGGCCTTGCGCTGGGCCAGAAAGCTCTGCGCAGCACGCAGGGCACGCAGGCGGCGTTCGCCGCCGATGGGATCACCCTCCTCGTCTTCACTGACCACCTCGAACAGCTCGCAACCCAGGTCACGCGCCAGCGTGCGGGCCAGCTCGGTCTTGCCCGTTCCGGGCGCACCATGCACCAGAATGTTCACACCGCTGCGCTGTCCGGCCAGGGCATGGCGCAACCAGGGGCGCATGATGTCCAGCATGGACTGGATGTGGGCGTAGTCGCTCAGTTGCAGGTGCCCCGGTGCGGCAGGGGCGATCTTGCCGCGCAGCAGGGCAATGGGGTCGGTAATCTCGGATGTCAAGCGAGCGGCAAAGGTGTCTGAAAGCAGATCGATTTTTTGTACAAGGTAATCCCTGCCGCTCCTGCCAAGCACCACCAGACCGCTGCGTGCCAGCGGCCCTTCGTGGTTCAGCGCCTGGCGCATCTGTTCATCAGGCACATCCAGCACCAGCGCCAGGGTCTGCACCACCTGGATAGAGCTGAGCACCTCCAGCATATTTGCCGTCTTTTCAAGCAAAGGCTCGGTGTGCAGGCAAGCGGCAAAGGCCAGAATGCGCACCTCCAACGCATCCAGCCCCACCAGTGCGGCCAGCCGCTGTACGTTGTCTTGCAACATGGCGGGCAGGGGCGCATCGGCACAGGCCTGTTGCGCCTGCTCCAGCAAATCGAACAACTCGGCCCGCACTGCCCTGGGGGAGAAAGCCTGTTCTTCTGGGTGAATCCAATGCCCCAGCCCCAGGGCAACGGCCAGGCCATCATGTGCAAGCTCGTCTTTACGCACAAATCTATGCAATCCCTCCGGCGAGGTAAGCAGGCGCAACATCCACAGGGCAATATGCGGCTCGGGCTTACGGGAGCGACGAGATAGCCCTGATTGACGAGAGTGACGGCGGCTCATGCAAATCCTTCTTTTTGAGTAGAAGTTCATTATCTGCATGAGTGCGACAGGATGTGTCGTTTGAGAGATGGATGCCTAAGGTTTGATACCGAGAGCCATTTAAATTATGTTAGGCTGTGCAACTTGTGTGGATGCTGTGAAAATCAGCATCCTTATGTTTTACTGAACCAATATGTATAAGGAGTTAATTTTATGAGCAAGATTTACGATTCCGGGGATGATCTTATCGGAGCTTGCCCCGAATTGAGCCGTGGATTTCTGGCTATCAATATAACGAATAATACACCTGGGGCTCTTGAATTTAATAAGAAGCTTATTGATAATAATGAGACCGGCAATTGGTTAATTGAGGAAAAGGTGATTTCAAAAGGCTTGCCTGGAAAATATTGCCTAATATTCTTTGACACCAAAAATAAAAATTTAAAAGAACTACTCTTGGGAAAAATAAATAGTGTAAGGGAAGCGGAGGATAGGCAGAGGTTTGTTATTTCTGTTGAAGAAAAATGGGATTTAATTGGTCAAACTGAAAAATCTTTTAGCAATTTCTTTAAATCAGATACTTTTTCCAATTTTAGTTCTAATCCTGTATGCGTCTGGCTGAATATCCTTGACGGATTAAAAAATGATACTGATGCTTTAGAAGATGACTTGTTTAATATTCTCGATGGACAGGAGCATGATAAAAATACAACAGAAAAATCGCAGCTTATCATGGGGCGCCTTGGTCAAGGTGATTTTAGAGAAAAAGTTTTGGAGGTATGGGGCGGAAAATGCGCTGTAACTGGCTCAGACCTAAAAGAAGTCCTTCGTGCATCGCATATCAAACCATGGAAAGACTCGAACGACGAAGAGAGACTGAATCCGTATAATGGAATTCCTCTGGCCGCGACTTTTGATGCCCTTTTTGATAGAGGCCTTATTTCATTTAATGACAATGGTGACATTAAGATATCCAGATATTTATCCAAGAAAAACCAAAAATCACTTGGAATAAACAAAGAGGATAAAGTTGAAGGAGGATTTTCTGAAAAATATATACCTTTTCTCAAATACCATCGAAACAATATTTTTAAAAAATAATTTCTCATAGCAAAGAGTGTAAGATAGAAAAAACGTAGCGACCTTAAAAAAGCCGCTACGTTTATTTTTGTTCTGTATTATGAAAAACCAGATATTTTCACAAAACCCACTTTACGCGGTCCTCCAAAAATATTCCTGAACTTTCTCCAGGTTCTGACTCCATCAACGCAACTAAAAGTCGAATTTTAACTTTATCGCTCAGCGAGACTATCCAGCGAACCGGTCAGTAGCATATTGACTCGCAGGGTATCGCCTAAACTTGCGTAGTTTTGCGCTATAAAAATTACCGACGCATCGATGGATATGTTTTTAAGCAAGCTGTCTAGAACCATCCGCGTTTCGCGTAACGATGGGAACTTGGGCGCACTGTGGACTGATATTAAGACGTTGCGCACCATGCTCAGGTCTCTACCAGCCAGATAGGGGTGGGCCATCATTTTTGCCCCGATTTTTTCGGCTTTATCCAGACCACTGGTTTGCACACTAACCCAGATGGCATTGCCTGCATCGCGTAGCGAGCTGGTGATATCTTCGATATTGAAACCCGACGTAGTGTTTTCTCTCAGCAAGAGCGCCATATCCTCCAGCACCTGCTGCAACCAATCGACTGCTTCGGCAGTTCCTTCAGGAGTATTGGGGACGCGCATCACGGCATCCAGATGCGTTCTTAATGCTTGCAAGGCATTTTCACTGCGCCGTTGCTGAACGCTGTCAGCACCAGCCACAGGTGAAAGACTTACGCATAGCGTGTGCATGCCAAAACCGGTTTCCCGCACCTGCTCTGCCAGGGCCAGGACAGCATCGGTGTCTTCTTCGCACTCTTGCTGGACAAGCAAGATCAAGAGTCCACGTTTGTTCCATGCCTGCTCCCATAGCGGGGCTTCATTGACCAGCAGGTGGATATTGTTCTCACGCAACTGCGTCAAGAACGCAAGGGCACTGGGGCCGATAGGGAGCAGGGCGACGGGCAAGGAGGATGAGGGAAAAGAGCGCCCTGCCAGCCAGGCACAAAGGCTTTCATGCGACAGCACAGGCTGGCGGGCACACGGATACAGCGGATCGGTACGGTCAGGGGAAATGGTCGAGGTGGTCATGCCTGGGATTATTCGCAGAGGTACGACACACTGTGTCGCTAGCTGCATACCCGACCGTGTCTTGCAGAAGCGGGGCCTGGGATGGACCTCAGCGCTTGCATGAGAGAATCGCAGCCTCGCGCACGTCAAAAAACAAAACATAGCAGCTTGCGCTGGTTCTATAAGGCTTCAAGGCCGATTTCTCTCATTTTTCCGTTTTCCATGATTTCCCTGAAAAACATCTCCCTGCGCCGGGGCACCAAGCTGGTGCTGGACGGTATCTCCACCACCATCCATCCCGGCGAGCATGTCGGCCTGATCGGGCGCAATGGCGCGGGCAAATCTTCGCTGTTTGCGCTGCTGGCCGGCCGTCTGCACGAGGATGGCGGGGATTTCTTCATCCCGCCGCAATGGCGCATGGCCGAAGTGGCCCAGCACCTGCCCGATACCGAAGACAGCGCCACCGCCTTCGTGCTGCAAGGCGATACGCGCCTGCAGGAGCTGCAAACGCGGCTGGCGGCGGCAGAAGTGACGGGCGACGGGATGCAGATCGCCCAGTTGCACGCCGACCTGCAAGACGCCGGGGCGCACGACGCCACGGCCCGCGCCCAGGCGCTGATCCTGGGGCTGGGCTTCAAGGCCAGCGAGCTGGAGCGCCCGGTGGGCAGTTTTTCCGGTGGCTGGCAGATGCGCCTGCAACTGGCGCGGGCGCTGATGTGCCCGTCCGACCTGCTGCTGCTGGACGAACCGACCAACCACCTGGACCTGGACGCGCTGGTCTGGCTGGAAGCCTGGCTCAAGCGCTACAGCGGCACCCTGATCATCATCAGCCACGACCGCGAGTTCCTGGATGCCACCACCAACGTCACCTTACACATTGAAAACGGGCGGCTGACGCGCTACGGCGGCAACTACAGCCAGTTCGAGGAGCTGCACGCTCAGCAACTGGTGCTGCAACAGGCGGCATTCGAGCGCCAGCAGGAAAAAATCGCCCACCTGCAAAGCTTCATCGACCGTTTCAAGGCCAAGGCCACCAAGGCCAAGCAGGCGCAAAGCCGCGTCAAGCAGATCGAGCGGATGGAAAAAGTCGCCCCCGTGCTGGCCAGCGCCGATTTCACCTTTGCGTTTCAGGAACCGAAAAATCTGCCCAACCCCATGCTGGCGATTACCGATGCGGCCTTTGGCTACACCAGCGAAGCCGGCGACATCACCACCATCCTGCAAGGCGTCAGCCGCACCGTGCTGGCCGGGCAGCGCATCGGCATCCTGGGGGCGAACGGCCAGGGCAAATCCACCCTGGTCAAAACCATTGCCCGCGAAATACAGGCGCTGGCGGGCAAGGTGACGGAGGGCAAGGGCCTGACCATCGGCTACTTTGCCCAGCAGGAACTGGACGTGCTGCGCCCGGACGAAAACCCGCTGCAGCACATGGTGCGCCTGGCGCGGGACCTGGGCGCCGATGCGCCGTCAGCCAGCCGCGAGCAGGACTTGCGCAACTGGCTGGGCAGCTTCAACTTCACCGGCGACATGGTTGCGCAAAGCGTGGGCAGCATGAGCGGCGGCGAAAAAGCCCGGCTGGTGCTGGCCATGATCGTCTGGCAGCGCCCCAACCTGCTGCTGCTCGATGAACCCACCAACCACCTGGACCTGCCCACGCGCGAGGCCCTGGCGATGGCGCTGAACGACTTCGACGGCACCGTGCTGCTGGTCAGCCACGACCGGCACCTGCTGCGGGCCGTGGCCGACGATTTCTGGCTGGTCGGGCGCGGGCAGGTGAACACCTTCGACGGCGACCTGGACGACTACCAGCGCTACCTGCTGGAAGAATCACGCCGCCTGCGCGAAGCGGCCAAGGCCGCCGATGCGGCGGCCCAGCCTGCCGCCATCGCCACCGCGCCGGCCATCGACCCACGCGAAGCCCGCCGCCTGGCCGCCCAGGCCCGCCAGGCCCTGGCCGACAAGACCAAACCGTTGCGAAAAGAGCTGGAAAAAATCGATGCCCGCATGGCGCAACTGGGCGAGGAAAAAGCCGCCCTGGAAGAAAAGCTGGCCACCCCCCTGCCCCCGGCAGAGATTGCCGAAGCGGGCAAACGCCTGAAAACCGTGGGCGATGCACTGGAAGAGTGCGAGGAGCGCTGGCTGGAGTTGAGCGAGGAGATCGAGCAGATCACCCTGGCGGCAGAGGCATAGGGCGGCCAGAGAAAGAGCCACTTCCAGGTCATTACCCCCAGACGACCCGGTTGCGGCCCTGGCGCTTGGCCTCGTACAGCGCCGCATCAGCCCGCTCCAGCAGGGCTTCGGCGGTCTCGCCGGGCTGCCACTGCGTGGCACCGATGGAGACGGAAAAGCCGATGCGTCCACCCTCGGGCAGCGCCACCGGGGTGTTGGCCACCGCGGCCCGAACCCGCTCCAGCACCCGGTCGCCGTCGCTGACCGTGGTCTCGCTCATCAGCAGAATGAATTCCTCGCCGCCCCAGCGGGCCAGGATGTCCGGAGCACGCACCTGGGCCGTGACGATCTGCGCAAACGCCTGCAAGGCCACGTCCCCGGCGGCATGGCCGTAGGTGTCGTTGATCACCTTGAACCAGTCCAGATCCAGTTGCGCCAGCAGCAGCGGGTGGCCGGTGCGCTGGGCATTCAGGCAGCGCAGGCGCATGGCCTCGGCCAGATAGCGGCGGTTGGGCAGGCCGGTCAGTTCATCGCGGGTGGCCAGCGCCCGCACCTGCTCCACGGCCTGGGCCAGTTCGCGGCGCTGGGTTTTGAGCTGAGTGCGCAGCGCCTCCATGCGCAGCGCCAGCATGGTGCTGAACACCAGCACCAGCACCACCATGAGCAGGTACAGCGCCGCCAGGGCCGGCGGCGGTGCATCTTCAGGGCGCCCCCACTGCACCACGGCCCCGGCAATGGCAAAAGCCACCAGCCCCAGCACCAGCAGCTTCTTGATCTGCGCAGCGGTCAGGCCGAAGACACCGAACATCATCACCACCGCCAGCACCGGCGGCTCGATGCCACGGGCCTCCCCGGCAATGGCGTAAGCCACGGCGTTGCTGACCAGGGCGCAGCCGATCTGCACCGTGGTAAAGGCCGGGTCGCGCCAGCGGCGGGTCAGGCCGCTGCGGATGAGCATGAAACTCAGCAGCACACAGCCGACGCTGGCAATGGACCACCAATGCACCGGCTGCGGCTGCGTCAGCCCGGCGACGACCACCAGTTGCATGGCCAGCACGCAAAACGCCATGAACAGGCAGGCGAACCCGGTCGTGATCAGGCTGCGGCGCAAGCGCGGGTCGGTGGTGAGCAAGGCATTCAAGAGGCGGGTCATTCAGAGAATTGTGCACGTCCGTTCGCAAAAAATGTAACACAATGATTCTCCAGAACATACCCGTATTGCTCAGTGCTTTCCCTTGAATGACTATCAAGGATCCTCTGCACCAATCGCCGCGCCGCCCGCATCTGCGGTCTCGGGCGGTCTGCGGCGTTGCAAATCCTCGCGATAGCTGCGGTTTGCGCCTTGCATCCCATCCCGATCCGCAGCGCAGGCTTACCGCTCGATTCGTGCAGAGCATCCTTAAAAAAGAAAGCTTCTACCGCTTTATACAAAAGGGTTTCAGATAAAAAATCATCTGAAACCCTTTATTCATAAGCGGAAGAAGCTATTTTTTTAACCAGATACCAGGTTTAGAAACTGGCCCGCAGCCCCACCGTCAGGTTGCGGCCCTTGAGCGGGGCGGCCTGCTTGATGAAGGAGGTGTGCGCCAGCCCCAGGCGGTTGGTCAGGTTTTCGCCCTTCAGGTAGACCTGCCACGGCGTGCCGTCGATAGCCTTGTACACGCTCAGGTTCAACATGCCGTAGCCGCCGGTGCGGGTTTCGTAGGCAGCGGTGCGCGTCTGGCGGGCCACCTGTACCCATTCGGCCTGCCCTTCCCACCCCTGCCAGTTGGTATCCAGCCGCACGCCGACCCGGGCCGCCGGAATGCGCGGCAGGTGGCCGCCGTGCGCCAGCCTGGCCCGCACCACATCCCCCCACAGGCCAATGCCCAGGTGCCGACCCAGCGCCTGGCGCACCGAAGCTTCCAGGCCGGTGAAACGCGCGTCGCTCTGGCTGTATTGCAGCAGTTGCAGGCCGGTGTCGGCATCCACGTCCAGCGTCTGGCCGTAGATGTAGCCCTGGATGCGGTAGTGGTAGGCATTCAGGTTCCACGTCGTGCGGCCGGCGGTCTTGCCCAGGCCCGCTTCCAGCGCCTGGCTGGTTTCTTTCTTCAGGCTGCGGTTGCCCAGTTCCCAGGTGCCGGTGGCCATGTGCAGGCCGTCGGCGTACAGCTCTTCCGCCGTCGGCATCCGCTGGGCGCGGCTGACCGAGGCGCTGGCCTGATAGCCGGGCGTGAAGCGCCACACGGCACCGAGCGAGGCAGAAGTGCCGTGGTGCTTGCGCTCGTCGCCCAGCTCCTGCGCCTGCACGCGCTGGCGGTCGTGGCGCAGCGCGGCCTGGAAGCGCCAGTCGCCCAGCGTGTATTCCTCCAGCAGGAACAGGCCCAGGCGGCGGGTGTCGGTGGGCAGCACGTAGGCCTCCTCGCCATCGGCGCTGAACTGGCGCTGCCCGGTGCTCAGGCCCCACACGCCACGCCAGCCGGCCAGGGGCGCGTGCTGCACCTCGACCCGCACGTCATGGGCACGGTTGCGGAAGCTGGTGGCAACTTCATCGCCCTCGATCTCATCGTGCCCATAACGGGTGTGGCTGGCCCGCAGGCGCACGGCCTCGATGCCGTCGGTGGGCGCACGCCATTCGCCGCGCACGTCCCAGCGGCGGCTGGTCATGTCCACGACCGGATCCTCCGCCTCGTCGTGGTGATGGACGTGCCCGTGCCCGCCGTGGTGGCCGCAATGCAGGTGCAGGCCATGCAGGTGGCAGCCTTCAAAATCATGCGAATGGCCGGGCAGGCCGTATTGCGCCTGCTGGTGGGTATAGGCCACGCCCAGGTAGCCCGCGTTGCCGATCCACGACAGGCCGATGCTGCCGGTGTCCGTCTCGTTGAAGCTGCCGTCCACCTTGCGCCCGCCCGCCCAGCCGGAACCCACGCGGTAGTCCCCGGCGCGGCGGCTGGCGCCCTCCACGCGCACGGCCAGCGGCCCCTGGCCGGCGGTCAGGCCAAAAACGCCCGCCCGCTCGTTGGCGGCGCTGCCCCAGCGCAGTTCGGCCGCACCCGCCACGCCGTTTTCCGGCACGGCGGTGGGGATTTTCTGATCGACCACGTTCACCACGCCGCCCACTGCGCCGCCATGCACCAGGGCGGCAGGGCCGCGCAGCACCTCGACCTGCTCGGCCAGCAGCGGCTCGGCCACGACGGCGTGGTCGGGGCTGATGGTGGAGGCATCGTGCAGCTCCATGCCGTTGGCCAGCACGCCCACGCGCGGGCCGTCCATGCCGCGAATCACCGGGCGCGACGCCCCGGCGCCAAAGTGGGTGGCCTGGATGCCCGGCTCGCCCGCCAGGCTCTCGCCCAGGGTGGCGCCACGGCGCAACTGCCACGTTTCACCGTCCAGCACGCTCACGGGCGCGGCCATGTCGCCAGCGGCCATGGGCAGGCCGGTGACGGTCACTTCCGCCAGGGTGGGGGCCGGCGCGGCCTCCTGCGCCTGGGCGCTGACCGTTGCGCACAGCCCCGCCGCCAGGGCCATCGGTGTCAGCACAGGACGCAGCAATGGGCGGGTAAACCGGCGGGAAAACTGACGGGAGAAAGGCGCAGCGCCAGAAGCGGCCGCTTGGGCCGCCATTTTTTCAGCAATGAATGTCATTTCAAAAGTCGCAATCAAAACGCACTGCCCGTCCCGGCACGCAGCAGGTGCCTGGGGCATACGGGCAATGTCAATTCAAGAGCCTGTCCATGATCCCGACAGCTATCGCCGTCCTGCGCCACTTCGTCACACCCGCACAGGCGGGCGTCCAGGACGGCGCGAACGACGGCAAAGTCAGGGCCGCCGCCGGATTCCCGCCTGCGCGGGAATGGCGATGGTCAAAAGATCGTGAACAGGGTCCAAGGAAAACACACGACGATGACGCATGAACGCATATTCAGCGCCCACCATCAGCTATGTTTCCAGGAGTATCGAGAGGGGAGGATGGCCGTTGCGCAGGCGCTCAGGCCATGCGGTGCGCAGGCGGCGCACGGGCCTCGAACAGCCGCAGCGGTGCGGCCGTTGGCATGGCACCCGGATGCCATGCGGGAATCGCGGCAGGGCAAGGGGCGGCTCCTTGCCAAAGGAACAGGGGCAGGTCATGGCCGTCGTGGCCGAGTTGCTCGAACTCCCAGCAATCGAGCACCGCATGGTGCTGGAACAGCGCAGCCAGGGTGCCGGTGGGCTGCGGCCCGGCCTCCACCGCCGTCTGCGGGGCCTGGGCCAGCGCCACCACCGGCGGCAAGTGCAGCACGCCGTGCATCCGCCCCAGCGTAGGGGCCAGCACCACCAGCAAGGCCAGCCAGAACGCCAGCACGCGCGAACGCCAGCCCGAACGGGCAGGGCTGCTGAAGCGCTGGGAGAAGGAATACATGCCGCTGGAAAGACTTTTTTGCGAAAGCCGGAAATTATGCCTGACGCGGTGCACGCGCATGGCCAATGGCGGCCCGGGCGACGGCTCGGCATACGGCGGTGACAGCGCCCATGCCGCTGTGCTGCATGGGCGTCATGCCTCGGGCATCACCATGTCCAGCCAGTCGTACAGGGCGCCGAGAATGTCCTCGCCCGCCTCATCCACGGATTCGGACAGGGCGTCGATCTCTTCGGACAACTGCTCGGCCGTGCGGGCACCGCCCAGGCCGTGCAGCAGCACCTGGGCGCAGTGCTCGCGCCAGCGGGCCTGTTCCTCGGGGCGCAGGCTGTCGGGCCAGTTGCGTGCCCGCCAGCGAAAGACCAGCTCGGCCAGGCGCGGGTCGTCGAAACCGGTGTTGTCCACGGCCAGCTCCTGCGGCAGCAAATCACGCAACTGCTGCAAGCGGCGGCGATCCTGGGGGCCGACGAAGCCGCCGTACAGGTTCTGCTCCGCCAGCACCGCTGCGCCCGCCGCCGCCGGTGCCGGGGCGTAGACCTGCCGCCACAGGGCGCTCATGTCCGGCAGGTCGCGGGCGATCAGGGCGTGTTGCAGGCAGGCCTGCACATCCAGGCCCCAGCGTTGCGCCATGTCGGGGGTGAGCGTTTTCAGGTTGCGCACCACCATGGGCGATTTGTTGATGTGGATGGTCTTCATGGGCAGGCGCGTGACGCCTTCGGGCAGGTCGCTGCTGCGGGTGAACAGGCGCAGGCGCAGCGCTTCGGCATCCAGCGTGCGCAGTTCGCCGGGGTCGGCCCGCAAGTCCCAGGCGATGATTTCGTTCCTGTTCACCGGATGCTGGGCCAGGGGCCACATCAGGGTGATGCAGCCACGCTCGGCCGGGATCATCCCGCTGACGTGCAGGAAGGGCCGGGCCTGGGCCGCCACGGCGGGCAGGCCCAGCTCGGCCAGCACGCGGTCTTTCTTGTGCAGGCCCAGGGCAAATTCAAACAGCTTGGGCTGCGCCTGCTGGACGAGGCGGGCCAGGGCAATGGTGGCTTGCACGTCGCTCAGGGCATCGTGGGCCTTTTCGTGCCACAGGCCGTTGATGCGGGCCAGGTCTTCGAGCTTGAAGGAGGCGCTGCCGTCCTCTTTTTTCGGCCACTGGATGCCTTGCGGGCGCAGGGCGTAGACCATGCGCACCACGTCCAGGATGTCCCAGCGGCCACAGCCGTTCTGCCATTCGCGGGCGTAGGGGTCGATCAGGTTGCGCCAGAACAGGTGGCGGGTCACCTCGTCGTCGAAGCGGATGGTGTTGTAGCCCACGCCGATGGTGCCCGGCTGGCTGAAGGCCGCCTCGATCTGGCGGGCAAAGGCGTCTTCGCTGACGCCCTGGGCCAGGCATTGCTGGGGCGTGATGCCGGTGATCAGGCACGCCTCGGGGCTGGGCAGGTAGTCCGGCGCGGGCTTGCAGAACAGCACCAGCGGCTCGCCGATCTGGCGCAGCTGCATATCGGTGCGGATGGCGGCAAACTGCGCCGGGCGGTCGCTGCGCGGGTTGACACCGAAGGTTTCGTAGTCGTGCCACAGGAAGGTGGGTTCAGGCATAGGCGGGGAAAGTCGATGGAGGAAACAGGGGCCGCGCGGTTCACAGCAGTGGCGAGAATAACCGCGCCACGGCATCGCCCAGGCGCTGGGGCAGGCTTTGGCCGCGCAGCTCGAACACCCGTTCGGCCTGGGCCAGGTCCTGGCTGAACTGCGCGGCCAGTTGCCGGGCAAACAGCGGGGTGTAGACCAGGGCGCAGACTTCGTAATTCAGGCGGAAGCTGCGGTTGTCGAAATTGGCGGTGCCGACCATGCCCAGCATATCGTCCACCACCATGGTCTTGGCGTGCAGCATCCGGCCCTGGTAGAGGTAGATTTTCACGCCGCACTCCAGCAATTCATCAAAATAGGAGCGGGCAGCGGCTGTCACCAGGCGGGAATCACTACGTTTCGGCACCAGAACCCGCACGTCCACACCGCGAAGCGCTGCACTTGTGAGAGCAAGAATGGCCGCCTCCGTCGGCACGAAGTACGGGGTGGCCAGCCACAGGCGCTCGTGCGCGGCATACGAGGCATCGACCAGCACGCGGTGAATCGCTTCCAGCGGGCTGTCCGGGCCGGAGGCCATGATCTGCGCCACATAGGGGCCGTCGTCCTGCTCGGGCAGCAAGGCGGCCAGGTCCTGCGGCATGTGGGGATGCCGGTAATCCAGCGCGTAGGCCCAGTCTTCCAGAAAAACATGCTGCAGCCAGCTCACCACGCGGCCCTGCAGGCGCAGGTGCACATCGTGGTAGGCGTTGGCCTGCAGGCGCTTGTCCTCGGTGTCGGTGATGTTGACCCCGCCGGTAAAGCCGTGGATGCCGTCGATGACGACGATCTTGCGGTGCGTGCGGAAGTTGATCACCGGCCGCAGGCGCCGCCCGATTCTGGGCGGGTGGAACAGCGCCACCTCCCCTCCCGCATCCAGCAATGCCTGGTAATGCCGCCGCGCCAGCCGCTTGGAACCCAGGGCATCGACCAGCAGGCGCACCTGCACCCCGGCCTGCGCCTGCGCCGTCAGCGCCTGCAGCACGCGCTGGCCGGTGATGTCCGGCTCGAAGATGTAGTACTCCAGGTGAACGTGGTGCCGGGCCTGGGCAATGGCCTGGACGATGGTGTCGAAGGTGCAGGCACCGCCCACCAGCAATTCCACCCGCTGGGCCGTGGACAGGGGCAACTGGGTCGCCGTGCTGGCCAGCTTGACCAGTTGCTGCAGGCGGGGCGGCGCCTGGGCGGCCTTGTCGCGCAAGTGCCCCAGGCTGTTGCGGCGCATCCGGGCCTTGCGGCGGCTGCGCAGGCGCTTGAGCCGCTGGCGCCGAAAACGCCGGGGGCCAAAGACGAAATACACCAACAGCCCGACCACCGGCAGCACCGCCATGGCCAGCAGCCAGCCAATCGTCGCCACCGGCGCCCGGCGCTGCAGCAGGATCCAGACCCCCACCAGCACCAGGTAGACCGGCCAGATGATCGACAACGCCAGGGCAAAGTGGCCGCTGGCCAGCCACTGCTGCCCAAGGTGCCAAAGTGCCTGGATGGAGAACATGCGTGCCGGGCGCCGTATCAGTCCAGGGGATGCGCCAAGGCCGGGCAGCGCAGGAAGTCCCGGGCCGCTGCCAGCACCTGATCTGCCTGCTGCCGGTGCGGATGGTGCGCACAGTCCAGCAGCAGCACCTGCCCATTGGCGACGCCGGCGGCAATGCGCCGGGCAAACTCCGGGCTGCCGTACTCATCGTTTCGACCATGAATGGCCAGCACCGGGCACGCCACCTGCGGCAGGACGGGGTCGAGCGACCAATCGGCAAAGTCGGGGTGCAGCCACACGTCCGTCCAGGCGCGAAACACCCAGTCCAGGCGCGGGCCGTGCCACTTGGCCAGGCGTGCCCACTGCTGGGGGTCGGCAAAAAAACGCTGTGCCTCGCGGATGCCCTCCAGGGTGCGCGGCTGCACATAGGCCTGCGCGGACAGGGACAGCACCGCCTGGCACTGCAAGGGGTGGGCGGCCGCAATGTGCAGCGCCATCACCGCGCCCACGCTGTGGCCCAGCAGGACGTAGCGCTGCAGCCCCAGCGCCGCCATCAGGGCCGAAAATCCTGCTGCGCCTCGTGCGTGATGAACTGCAGGCTGGGCGCATCGCTGCGCGGGCTGGATTGGCCGAAGCCCAGGCGGTCGTAAGCCAGCACCTCCCGCCCGGTGGCCTGGGCCAGTTGAGCGGGAAAATCACGCCACTGCCCCACCGACCCCAGGGATTCGTGCAGCAGCACGATCGGGCAGGCGTCGCCGGGGGCGGACGCAGGCTGCCAGCGTTGCACAAAGACCTGCCCGCCGGGCAGCGTCACCATGTCCGATTGCGTACGCACAGGGCCAACTCCTTCTTTTCTTGAAACATCTCTGGAACGTGTTTATGCCGCTTGGAGCGGCACCTGCGCCCACACCCGCTGCTGCAAGTCCAGCGGCAGCTCCTGCGCCAGGGCGGTGTGCTCGCGCTCGTGGTGGTGCTCGATCACATGGCGCAGGGCGTGAATGGCATCCAGCAGATACAGGCTGGCGCGGCGCCGGGCCAGGGCATCGACGGGCGGCTTGTCCAGCACCAGTTGCAGGCGCTGGACGTATTCGTCGGCCAGCAGGGCAATGCGGTCATGCTCCAGCAGATACACCTTGGCCGCCCAGCGGGCGCCCTCGGGGACGTGGGGCAACAGTTCTTCGTTTTCGATGCGGATGTGTTCATCCAGGGCATTGCGCCACTCGGTAAAGCGTTGCTTGGCCTGGGCGAAATCGCCCCCCACCACATCCAGCAAATGGGCGGTGAGTATGGCTTCGATATGCGTGTGCTGTTCTTCGAAAAGTTGGGCCATGATTTAAAGTCAATAGCTGTTACCGCTTTATAAATAACGATTTCAGCATTGTTTATCCTTAAAACTGTTTAAAAACATGCGGTAGAAGCACCTTTATTGATAGCTTCCACCGCCTTCCCGGACAGGCTGACGCCCATTTTCACGTAGAAAAAAAGCCGGTTCCTGAAGAACCGGCTTTTCTCTCCCAGCCAGGCTTTAATCCGTGGCGGTGGCCGCAGGCGATGGCGTCTCTCCCTGCCCTTCGGTTGCCATGCTCTGGATGTCCAGCAGCACGTCGCCTGCGCCGTCCTTGGCGGCGGCATCCCAGTCCACCGTCAGGCGTCCGCCCTGCACCAGAGCACCAAAGAGCAGCTCGTCGGCCAGCGCCTTGCGGATGGTGTCCTGGATCAGGCGCTGCATGGGCCGCGCCCCCATGAGCGGATCGAAGCCCTTGGCCGCCAGATGCTTGCGCAGGGTGTCGGTGAAGGTGACTTCCACCTTTTTCTCGGCCAGTTGCTGCTCCAGTTGCAGCAGGAACTTGTCGACCACGCGCAGGATGATCTGCTCGTCCAGCGGCTTGAAGCTGACGATGGCATCCAGCCGGTTGCGGAACTCGGGGGTGAACAGGCGCTTGATGTCGGCCATCTCGTCGCCGGGCTGGCGCTGGGTGGTGAAGCCGATCACCGCCTTGTTCATCGTCTCCGCCCCGGCATTGGTGGTCATGATGATGATGACGTTGCGGAAATCGGCCTTGCGCCCGTTGTTGTCGGTCAGCGCCCCGTGGTCCATCACCTGCAGCAGCACGTTGAAGATGTCCGGGTGGGCCTTCTCGATTTCATCGAGCAGCAGCACGCAATGCGGCTTCTTGGTGATGGCCTCGGTCAGCAGTCCGCCCTGGTCGTAGCCCACGTAGCCGGGGGGCGCACCGATCAGGCGGCTGACGGCGTGGCGCTCCATGTATTCCGACATGTCGAAACGCACCAGATCCACGCCCAGGATGTAGGCCAGCTGCTTGGCCGCCTCGGTCTTGCCCACGCCCGTCGGGCCGCTGAAGAGGAAGCTGCCAATCGGCTTTTCCGGCTTGCCCAGGCCCGAGCGGGCCATTTTCACGGCACTGGCCAGCACTTCCAGCGCCTTGTCCTGGCCGAAGACGACGCTCTTCAAGTCGCGCTCCAGCGTCTGCAGCTTGCTGCGGTCGTCCTGCGAGACGTTGGCCGGGGGAATGCGGGCAATCTTGGCGACGATGTTCTCGATGTCCACGCGCTCGATGCACGCCTTGCGCTCTTCGGCGGTGCGGATGCGCTGGGCGGCACCGGCTTCGTCGATCACGTCGATGGCCTTGTCGGGCAGCTGGCGGTCGTTGATGTATTTGGCCGACAGCTCGGCGGCCGCCTGCAGCGCCTCGGGGGCGTAGGCAATGCCGTGGTGCTCTTCGAACCGGGTTTTCAGGCCCTTCAGAATTTCAATGGTTTCAGCCACGCTAGGCTCGACCACATCGACTTTCTGGAAGCGCCGCGACAGGGCGGAATCCTTTTCAAAAATCCCCCGGTACTCGGTGAACGTGGTGGCACCGATGCACTTGAGCTGGCCACTGGACAGCGCCGGCTTGAGCAGGTTGCTGGCATCCAGCGTCCCGCCCGAAGCCGCACCGGCCCCGATCAGGGTGTGGATTTCGTCGATGAACAAAATCGCGTTGGGTTTGTCCCTGAGGGTTTTGATCACGCCTTTCAGGCGCTGCTCGAAATCCCCCCGGTATTTGGTACCGGCCAGCAAGGCGCCCATGTCCAGCGAATACACCGTGGCCTCCTCCAGCACTTCGGGGACTTTGCCTTCGGTGATGCGCCAAGCCAGCCCCTCGGCAATCGCGGTTTTGCCGACCCCGGCCTCGCCCACCAGCAGCGGGTTGTTCTTGCGGCGGCGGCACAGGATCTGGATGGTGCGCTCGACCTCGTAATCGCGGCCGATCAGCGGGTCGATCTTGCCCTCGCGGGCGGCCTGGTTGAGGTTCAAGGTGTACTGCTCCAGCGGCGAGGCCTTTTCGTTACGCTCGCTGCCGCCTTCCTCGTTCTCTGCCGGGTTTTCGGCCTTGGCCGGTTCGCTCTGGTCGCTCTTGCGGATGCCGTGGGCGATGAAGTTCACCACGTCCAGCCGCGTGACGCCCTGCTGGTGCAGGTAGTAGACGGCGTGCGAGTCCTTCTCGCCAAAAATGGCCACCAGCACGTTCGCGCCGGTGACTTCCTTCTTGCCGTTGCCGGTGGACTGCACATGCATGATGGCGCGTTGGATGACGCGCTGGAAACCCAGCGTGGGCTGGGTGTCCACCTCGTCACTGCCGCCGATCTGCGGCGTGTTGTCCTTGATGAAGTTGATCAGCGAGGCCCGCAGATCGTCCAGGTTGGCCGAGCAGGCACGCAGCACTTCGGCAGCGCTGGGGTTGTCCAGAAGCGCCAGGAGCAGGTGTTCGACCGTAATAAATTCGTGGCGTTGCTGCCTGGCTTCCACGAATGCCATGTGCAAGCTCACTTCCAGTTCTTGTGCAATCATTTTGCGTACTCCTTTGCGCTTGCGGATGGAATCAAAGCCTTGATGGGCTCAGTGGTTGAGAACCATATAGGGCCGGTGAAGTTTCATTCAACAGGTTCACTCACCGCCTGTAGCGGATGCCCTGCGTGCTGGGCGGCGGCCAGCACCTGCTCGACCTTGGTCGTTGCGACGTCACGGGAATACACGCCGCAGATACCACGGCCGTCGAGATGAATTTTCAGCATGATGCGGGTTGCCTCCTCTCGGTCCTTGCCGAACAGCTCCTGCAAAACGATGATGACGAACTCCATGGGCGTGAAATCATCGTTGAGCATGACCACCTGGTACATGGGCGGTGGCAGCAGTTTGTGCGTCAAGCGCTCCAGCACCACCGAATCGCCATCTTCCCGGGCGGGGAAGAATTCCGGCTTCTTCGGGGTAAAGGGGGGGTTATGGGTTGCCATGGGAATTCATTCTAGCCAGCGGCCCACAGGGGCAAGCCAGCGGTAAGAGGGAAAAAATCAGGTTTAACCAGCAAAAACATTGAAAAATCCGGCTTACTGCCGCCACACCAGTTCGCACCCCTGGCTCCCCACGCTTGCCCGCCAATCCGCCAGAGCAGCATCGCTGGGGTAGAACATATGCCGGACACCCAAATCCAGCTCCACTTCGGCAGCTTCGTCCTCGGCCCGGCAGCACAAGGTCAGGCGCAGGCGCAGGCCATGCGCGGTTTCCATGCCGTCGTCGCCCGGCACGGCTTGCGCCGGGTAGGTTCGCAGCAGACGGGCCAGATCCGGCAGCGTTGTACCGGCCTGCACTTGCAAATGGCGGGCAAAACGGCAGCGGGCGTCGGCCAGGCTCCAGACCTGGGTGGCCTTGATGCGCAGCCCGCCGCTGAAATGGTCGTGCTGCACCCGGCCTTGCAGGATGACGAACTCGTCGTCCTTCAATAAATCCCGGGCACCCGTCCACGTCGCCTCATCGACCGAAGCTTCCAGCGTTGCGCTTTTATCGTCCAGCCGGAACAGGCACAGCTTGCCGCGCTGGCCGTTGATGACGCGCAAGTCGCTGACGATACCGGCCAGCAATTGCGGCTCCCGGCTGTCGGCCAGCGCGTCCAGCGGCGTGCGGATGAAGCGGCGCACCTCGCCTTCGACCTCATCGAACAAATGGCCGGAAAGGTAGAAGCCGACGGCGGTTTTCTCCTGGAGCAAACGCTCCTTCACGCCCCAGGGCACAGTATTGGGCAAGTCCGGCGCCTGGCTGCTGGCACCTTGGGCATCGTCGCCCATCATGTCGAACAGGCCGCCCTGGTTGGCATTGCTCCACTGCGCGTTGGCAAACTCAAAAGCCCCGTCCACAGCGGCCATCAACGCGGCCCGGTTGCGTTCGATACCGTCAAAGGCACCGGCCTTGATCAGGGCCTCCAGCGTGCGCTTGTTCAGCTTGCTGCGATCTACACGGGTACAAAAGTCCCACAGGCTTTTGAACGGCCCCTGCACATGGCCTTGCGGCCCGACACCCTGGCCCTGGCGGGCGGCAACGATGGCTTCGATCGCCGCCTGTCCGGTGCCCTTGATGGCCCCCAGGCCGTAGCGGATGACCTTGTCCGTCACCGGCTCGAAGCGGTAATGGCCCCGGTTCACGTCCGGCGGCTCGAAGCTCAGCCCCATCTTCAGCGCATCCTCATGCAGCACCTTGAGCTTGTCGGTGTTGTCCATTTCCACGGTCATGTTGCCGCAGAAGAACTCCGCCGTGTAATGCACCTTCAGCCAGGCCGTGTGGTAGGCCAGCAGGGAATATGCGGCCGCGTGCGATTTGTTGAAGCCATAGCCGGCGAACTTCTCCATCAGGTCGAACACCTCGTCGGCCTTCTCCTGGCTGATGCCCTGCTTGCCCGCGCCTTCGCGGAACAACAGGCGGTGCTGGGCCATTTCCTCGGGCTTTTTCTTGCCCATGGCGCGGCGCAGCAAGTCCGCACCGCCCAGGCTGTAGCCGCCCAGCACCTGGGCGGTCTGCATCACCTGCTCCTGGTAGACCATGATGCCGTAGGTCTCGGCCAGCACTTTTTCCACCAGGGGGTGGGGGTACTCGATGACTTCGGTGCCGTGCTTGCGGGCCACGAACGAGGGGATCAGGTCCATCGGCCCGGGACGGTACAAGGCGTTCAGGGCGATCAGGTCTTCCAGGCGGCTGGGTTTGGCCTCCTTGAGCATCCCCTGCATACCGCGCGATTCAAACTGGAAGACGGCTTCGGTCTTGCCCTCCTGGAACAGCTGGTAGGTCGGCCAATCGTCCAGCGGAATATTCTCAAACTTGAAGTGCTCCTGGCCTTTGTGGCGTTTCTGGATGAACTCGCGGGCGATCTCCAGAATCGTCAACGTGGCCAGCCCCAGAAAGTCGAACTTCACCAGCCCGATCTGCTCCACGTCGTCTTTGTCGAACATGGACACCGCCGATTCGCTGCCCGGCTGCTGGTACAGCGGGCAAAAGTCGGTGAGCTTGCCCGGCGCAATCACCACGCCGCCGGCGTGCATACCGATGTTGCGCGTCATGCCCTCCAGCTTCTGCGCCATTTCGATAAGGTTTTTCACATCCTCTTCTTTGGCCAGGCGTTCGGCCAGAATCGGCTCGGCCTCCAGGGCGTAGGTGTATTTGTCGCCTTCCTTGGGCGGATTGGGCGGATAGCGCAGTGTGACGTGCAACCCCGGCTTGTTCGGGATGAGCTTGGAGATGCCGTCGCAAAAGCCATAGCTCATGTCCATCACCCGCCCCACGTCACGAATCACCGCCCGCGCCGCCATCGTGCCAAAGGTGGCGATCTGGCTGACGGCATTGCGGCCATAGCGTTCCTTGACGTACTCGATCACCCGGTCGCGATTGGCCTGGCAGAAGTCCACGTCAAAGTCGGGCATGGAGACGCGTTCCGGATTCAGGAAGCGCTCGAACAGCAGGTTGTAGTGAATCGGGTCGAGATCGGTAATCTTCAACACGTAGGCCACCAGCGAACCAGCGCCCGAGCCGCGCCCCGGCCCCACCGGACAGCCATTGTTCTTGGCCCAGTTGATGAAGTCCGCCACGATCAGGAAGTAGCCGGGAAAGCCCATCTTCAAAATGATGCCCAGCTCGAACTCCAGGCGCTCCAGGTACTTGGGGCGCTGCGCATCGCGCATGGCGGCGTCGGGGTAGATCTGCGCCAGACGCTGTTCCAGCCCTTGCAAAGACTCGTGCCGGAAGAATTCCTCTGTCGTCATCCCGTCAGGAACGGGAAAATCAGGCAGGAAATTTTCCCCCAGCACCAGACTGACGCTACAGCGGCGGGCAATTTCCACGGTATTGGCCAAGGCCGACGGGACATCGGCAAACAACGCCTGCATTTGCGCCGCCGTTTTGAAGTATTGCTCAGGCGTGAAACGGCGCTGACGCTTGCGGCTGGCCAGCACCTCACCTTCAGCAATGCACACACGGGCTTCATGGGCCTGAAAATCATCGGGCTGCAAAAACTGAATGGGCTGGGTCGCCACCACCGGCAATTGCAAACGCGCCGCCAATTCCACCGTTTGGGTCACCAGGCTCTCATCTTCGTTGCGCCCGGCACGTTGCAACTCCAGGTAAAAACGGTGCGGAAAAATCTGCGCCAGCTGCAACGCCTGCTGCGCTGCAGCATCTTCGTCTCCCCGGAGCAAGGCCTGCCCAATCCCCCCGGCATTGGCCCCGGACAAGACGATCAATCCATCGTTGAGTTCTTCCAGCCAAGCCCAATCGACCTGTGCCTGAGTCTGGGTCTTGCCCAAGGGCTGGGTCCAGGCACGGGCCAATATCTCGGAAAGATTCAAATACCCTTGGCGGTTTTGCACCAGGACCAGCAGTCGGGTTTCCTCTTCTTCCCCCCGACCTTGCATCAACAATTCGGCGCCCAGCAAAGGTTTGACGCCTTTGCTCCGGGCACTCTTATAAAATTTCAAGCCACCAAAAAGATTGTTGAGGTCGGAAATCGCCAACGCAGGCTGACCATCAGCACTGGCAGCTTTTAAGACATCGTCAATACGGCAGGTTCCGTCCACGACGGAAAACTCAGTGTGCAAGCGCAGATGAACAAACATAGGGCAGCGATTGTAGAAAGTCTGGTCAAAGCCAACCGGCCAGCCGCGCGAAAGCACCCGAAATCTCTGGCCAGCACCCAACTGATAGGCCGCTACAATGCGGGGCGCCTGTCCGTCCTGTCTGACTGCGCGTGTCTTCCCGATTGACTTGAAAGCTGCGACACCATGCTGCGTTTTTCACGCCCCGCCCTTCTTATGACATTGGCTGCTGGTCTGCTGACTGGCTGCTCCACCGTAGAGGAGGATAAAACCGCCAACTGGACGCCAGAGCGCATTTATGCCGAAGCACGCGATGAAGCCAACGGTGGTGGCTACGAAAAAGCGGTTCCCTTGTTTGAAAAACTCGAAGGCCGTGCAGCAGGCACGCCCCTGGCCCAGCAAGCCCAACTGGAAAAAGCCTACGCCCAGTACAAATCAGGGGAAAAGGCACAAGCCGTTGCAACCCTTGACCGCTTCATGAAGCTGCACCCCAGCAGCCCGGCCTACGACTACGCGCTATACCTCAAGGGCATCACCAATTTCAACGATAACCTGGGCCTGTTCGCCTGGCTCTCGCGCCAGGATCTATCGGAACGCGATCAAAAAGCTGCCAAGGAATCCTACGAATCCTTCTACGAGCTCACTCAGCGCTTTCCCGGCTCGCGCTACGCACCTGATGCCCTGCAGCGCATGACCTACATCATCAACTCTCTGGCGCAATACGAAGTTCATGTAGCCCGTTACTACTATCAGCGCGGCGCCTACGTTGCTGCCGTAGCCCGCGCTCAAACCGCATTGTCCGAGTACCAAGGCGTCCCGGCGAGCCAGGAAGCTCTACAGATTCTGGTCAAGTCCTATGACAAACTGGGCATGACCGACCTGCGTGACGACACCCTGCGCGTACTGGAAGCCAACTTTCCTGGCGATAGCACGGACACTCCACGAGCCCAAGTCAAGAACCCTTGGTGGAAACTCTGGTAAGCGCCCGGCACGTTCGTAACGTGCCCTCCCCACACCAAAGATAAAAACAACGCCACGCAATAACAACATTGCGTGGCGTTGTGCTCTAAAGCGAATATCAATTGCGCCTTTGCCCGCAGATTAGCTTGTCAAAGCGGAGAAAATTTAATGAGGACGGCGCCTTGGAATGCCCCCGCTGCTTGAACGTGTCTCAAGGTGACGGAATGTCACCCGACCCTTGTTCAAATCGTAGGGCGACATCTCAACCGTAACCTTGTCTCCAGCCAGAACACGAATGCGGTGCTTGCGCATTTTGCCGCCCGAATAAGCAATCAACTGGTGCCCATTCTCGAGAACAACGCGAAAGCGGGTATCAGGCAAAATTTCCTCGACACGGCCTTGCATTTCAATGAGTTCTTCTTTTGACATGGATCTCCTATAAAAGTTGGGTTCAAACGAATGCTGAGTGTATACACTCAATTAAGTTGGTTCGACAGCACCATGGTGCGTGCCTGAGCAAGCGCATAGCTGTTAGCCAGCGCTTCACTGGTGAACTGAGGAATAAAGCGAAAGATGCGGTCATAAACGCCGCGACGGATAGAAACCGAGGAGGCGAACTGGCCTGACTCGTCAATGTGACTCAATGGTGTAACAACGTAGTTGCCCACCTGCTCTTTGATTTTTTGTTGCAGCATGGAAATATGGACGAGCTAGGCCTGCAGTAAGGCACTATCGTCAAGGTAAAAAAAGGAAATCCCTGAGGGGGAAGGAACGGCGCAGGCCAAAAACGTGAAACCTGCAAAAATTTGCCAATAGTGTGCGACAGCACACCCTTCAAACTGAAGGTGACTACCCGAAGCCAGGGGACTATAACGGGGTCAGACATGCACTAGAGTGGGCAAACAACAAAACTAGTGCTGCGGGGCATTGTATACGTGAAATCTAAATTAGGCACTCAACCAACTCAATGCCCGTACAGCCCTTGCATCAAGATGCTGCTGTATGTTTACAGGTGCCGGGGTGAGGAACTAGATCCGCAATCGACTGTTTGTGCAGACCCGAAGACGTTACAGCGAGATGCTCGGGCTACTGGGAAGCACCGTGCCACACTCCAAGTCAGCGCCGTCAGATACATGATCGCAAGTGGCGTCATCAAAGGGCCAAAGCCAGCAGCAGGCAATCAGCGGGCCTTGGCACTAAGCCAGAACGCTGGCGCCTGGAGCACTGACACCCAGGTGCGCAAAACGGCCTGGCTATCAATCATGGCCAGGGCCTGCGTACCGTACCGGAACCCATACCAAATCCGGCACACCTATGCTTCCACCCTACTCACTGCCGGGGCCACCCCCCGGTACATGGCCTCAGCAACTGAGGCATGAGGACGTGGAGATGGTGTTTCGCACATATGGCAAGTTCATTCGCGAGGACTACCAGAAACCAAAGGTCGAACTGCGTCCTGTCGACGGGAAATGATCCGCGCGATTCCCGTGTGAAATCGGTACGAATTTGGCGACACCACACAGCCCTAGGCGGCAAGAAAAAACCGCCGCACACTAAGCTTTTCAGTGTGTGGCGGTGTCTTGGATGGTGGAGCTGGCGGGAATTGAACCCGCGTCCGCAAGCCTTTGCCGGGCAGATCTACATGTTTAGTGCTCTGTTTTGACTCTTACCGCTTACACCACGCAGGCACACGTTACATAAGCAGCCAGCTTCCTTGGATCTCGCCAACTACCAAGAAGCCCGGTAGCCAGCCAGCTGATGTGAATTCCCTTGCAGCCTGGAGGTATTGCTACCCCCTTGCCCAGCCCATCAGCGTGCTGTTGCAAGGCTCACCGGATTTAAGCGGCGAGTGCGAAACGTTCGTCGTTTGCAGTTACTTTTTTGAATGGAGATTTACGAGCGTCACTCAAGCTCGACATGCACCACTCCGATCCCGAACCCACGTCGAAACCAGGGCAGCCCCTTGGTCGGCGATTCTACTCCAAAGCCAATACTTTTATCAACTCTTGGGGAAAACAAATCACTGCATCTGGTTGCCAATGACGGACGTCTTCCGTCTCCCCCACATAGCCGTAGCTGGCGGCAATTGCGCCCATCCCAGCGGCCCGGGCAGCTTGAATGTCCCGCTCATCGTCTCCGACGTAGACACAATGCTCCGGAGCAACCCCTAACTGCTGCGCTGCCGCCAATAGTGGGGCCGGGTGGGGCTTGGTGTAAGCCGTGCTGTCACCGCAGACCAAGGCCTGCGCTCCAGACAGCACTGGACAGGTACGAACGATAGGATTGGCAAACCGTTTGATTTTATTAGTGACAATTCCCCAGGAGCAATTTTTCTGCCCCAGAGCCTGCAAAAGCGCTGGAATTTGAGGGAATACTGCAGAATATTGTCCCATGCACGCTTCATAGGCCCGGAAAAACTCCTCCTTCAAGAGTTCAAAATCTGGCTGTGTTTCACCAACGCCCAAAGCCAAACGCAGCATACCGCGTGCGCCTGTGCCAACAAAGGGACGATAGTGCGCCAACGGCAAACTGCGTAAGCCACGCTGCGTTCGCAAGAAATTGGCAGCTGCCGCCAAATCCGGAGCACTGTCAAGCAGCGTTCCATCCAGATCAAAAAGTACGGTGGTAATACCAGAAGAGAGCTGACTCATGCCATTGGGCGGCGTGCAGCCAATAGATAATTCACACTGCAATCATTGCTCAGCCAATAACGCCCCGTTGCGGGATTGTGCTGCAAACCCGAGCTAGCCTGCACACTCAGACCAGCCTCCCTACAAAATCTGGATAATTCACTCGGGCGTAAGAATTTCTCATATTCATGCGTACCAGCAGGCAACATTTTTAAAATATATTCTGCAGCCACAATCGCCAAGCCAAAAGCTTTGAAATTGCGATTCAATGTGGAGAAAAATACCCAGCCACCGGGCTTGACCAAGTCCGCACACGCCTGAACAATGGATGCAGGATCAGGCACGTGCTCCAGCATTTCCATACAGGTTACAACATCAAAACTGGCCGACTGTTCTTTCGCCAAAGCTTCAGCGGCAATCTCCCGATAGGTGATATTAGGAGTTGCCGACTCCAAGGCATGCAGTTGTGCAACCCGCAAGGATTTGCTGGCAAGGTCAATTCCCAGAACCTCAGCGGCACCTTGTCGCGCCATGGCATCGGCCAAAATACCACCACCGCAACCGACATCCAGAATTTTTTTGTTTTGCAATCCTCCTGCGATACGCTCAATCCAGCCAAGGCGTAAAGGATTCATCTGATGCAACGGCTTAAATTCGCTATCAGGATCCCACCAGTGGTGGGCCAACGCGGAGAACTTCTCCAATTCGGAGGGATCAACATTGACAGGCACATGCATGGCTGAACTTCTCAAAGAATAATTGAAACACGATAAAAAAAGCCCCGTCACCGGGGCTTTTTCGCTGTGAAACCAAGAATTACTTGGCAGTGCCAACCACTTCGATTTCCACGCGGCGGTTCTTCGCACGACCTTCTTTGGTCTTGTTGTCGGCCACAGGCTGGGCCTCGCCCTTACCTTCGGTGTAGACGCGGCTCTTGTCAATGCCCTTGTTCACCAAGTACGCCTTGACCGCTTCAGCGCGGCGTACCGACAGCTTCTGGTTGTAAGCGTCAGAGCCAACGGAGTCGGTGTGGCCGACGGCGATGATGACTTCCAGGTTGATGCCACCAACTTTACTGGCAACGTCGTCCAGCTTGGCTTTGCCTTCGGGCTTCAGAACAGCCTTGTCGAAGTCAAAGAAAGCATCGGCAGCGAACGTCACTTTGGACGCAGCAGCCACGGGGGCAACGGCCTTGGCAGGCTCTGCAGCTTTGGCAGGTGCAGCAGCCTGCAGGGCGCCGTCGCAATTGGCGGCTGCAGTAGCAGGCGTCCAGTTGGCATCACGCCAGCACAGTTCGTTGGTGCCGTTTTTCCACACCAGTTCGTTGGTGCCATTCTTCCAGTTGTCGACAGACTGAGCGCCAGCAGCCGTAGCCAGGGCAGCACCAGCAAACAAAATCGCCACTTTGTTGAGTTTCTTCATGATTCTCCTCTTTGGGATAAAGCCGCTATTCGCGAAATTCGTGAACGTTATCAGTGACCACCACTGATGAACGCTGGTTGGAATTGTGCCACACCAAGCCGGAAAATACAGGCGCCAATGGACGGCAGATCGTCAGCACCTGAACATTCTTATCAATGTGTGGCCGCACAGCAACAGTCCATTCCCTCTAGAATTAACCGTTTCGCTGTCACAGCATAACTAGAAGCCGCCCCATGACCCAGTTTGCCAAAGAAACCCTGCCCATCAGCCTGGAAGAGGAGATGCGCCGCAGCTACCTCGATTACGCCATGAGCGTGATTGTAGGGCGGGCCCTGCCGGATGCGCGTGATGGCTTGAAGCCTGTGCACCGGCGTGCTTTGTATGCCATGCACGAGCAGAACAACGACTGGAACCGGCCTTTTCGCAAAAGTGCCCGCATTGTCGGTGACGTCATGGGTAAGTACCACCCGCACGGCGACAGCGCCATCTACGACACCATCGTGCGCATGGCGCAGCCGTTTTCGCTGCGCCACATGCTGGTGGATGGGCAGGGCAACTTCGGTTCGGTCGATGGCGACAACGCGGCGGCGATGCGTTACACGGAAATCCGCCTGACCAAGATCGCCCACGAGATGCTGGCCGACATCGACAAGGAAACGGTCGACTTCATCCCCAACTACGACGGCTCGCTGCAAGAGCCTTCGGTGCTGCCCTCGCGCCTGCCGAATCTGCTGGTCAATGGCTCGGCCGGGATTGCCGTGGGCATGGCGACCAACATCCCGCCGCACAACCTGAACGAAGTGGTGGACGCCTGCCTGCACCTGTTGCACCACCCCCAAGCATCCATCGACGAGCTGATGGACATCGTGCCCGCGCCGGACTTCCCGACCGCCGGGATCATCTACGGCATCAACGGCGTCAAGGAAGGCTACCGCACGGGCCGTGGCCGCGTGGTGATGCGGGCCAAGGTGCATTTCGAGGACATCGACCGGGGCCAGCGCCAAGCCATCATCGTCGATGAGCTGCCCTACCAGGTGAACAAAAAGACCTTGCAGGAGCGCATGGCCGAGCTGGTTCACGAGAAAAAGCTCGAAGGCATCAGCCACATCCAGGACGAGTCGGACAAATCCGGGATGCGCCTGGTGATCGAACTGAAGCGCGGCGAAGTGCCCGAGGTGGTGCTGAACAACCTGTACAAGCAAACGCAATTGCAGGACACCTTCGGCATGAACATGGTGGCCCTGATCGACGGGCAACCACGCCTGTGCAACCTGAAGGACTTGATCTCGGTCTTCCTGCAGCACCGCCGTGAAGTGGTCACCCGCCGCACGGTGTTCGAGCTGCGCAAGGCCCGCGAGCGCGGCCACGTGCTGGAAGGTCTGGCCGTGGCACTGGCCAACATCGACGACTTCATCGCCATCATCCGCAACGCCCCGACGCCGCCGGTGGCCAAGGCCGAGCTGATGCAGCGCGGCTGGGACAGCCAGCTCGTGCGCCAGATGCTCACGCGCACCCGCGAGGATGGCGCGGTGGTGAGTGCCGACGATTACCGCCCCGAGGGTCTGGAAGCGGAATTCGGTATGCAGGGCGATGGCCTGTATCGCCTGTCCGATACCCAGGCGCAGGAGATTTTGCAAATGCGCCTGCAGCGCCTGACCGGGCTGGAGCAGGACAAGATCGTGGCCGAATACAAGGACGTCATGGCCGTGATCGAAGACCTGCTGGACATCCTGGCCAAGCCCGCCCGCGTCTCCACCATCATCGGCGAGGAGCTGACTGCGCTGAAAACCGAATTCGGCCAGACCAAGCTGGGCGCCCGCCGCTCGACCATCGAGCACAGTGCGCAAGACCTGTCCACCGAAGACCTGATCACGCCCACCGACATGGTGGTCACGCTCTCGCACACCGGCTACATCAAGAGCCAGCCTTTGAGCGAATACCGCGCACAGAAGCGCGGCGGGCGCGGCAAGCAGGCCACGGCGACGAAAGAGGACGACTGGATCGACCAGCTCTTCATCGCCAACACACACGACTGGATTCTGTGCTTCTCCAACCGGGGACGGCTGTACTGGCTCAAGGTGTGGGAGGTACCCGCCGGTTCGCGCAACTCGCGCGGGCGGCCCATCGTGAACATGTTCCCGCTGCAGGAAGGCGAGAAGATCAACGTGGTGCTGCCGCTGACGGGCGAGATGCGCAACTTCCCCGAGGATCACTACGTTTTCATGGCCACCAGCATGGGCACGGTGAAGAAGACGGCGCTGTCCGAATTCTCCAACCCGCGCAAGGTGGGCATCATCGCCGTCGGCCTGGACGAAGGCGACTACCTGATCGGCGCGGCGCTGACCGACGGCCAGCACGACGTGATGCTGTTCAGCGACGGCGGCAAGGCCGTGCGCTTTGACGAAAACGACGTGCGCCCCATGGGCCGCAACGCCCGGGGCGTGCGCGGCATGAACATCGAGGACGGCCAAAGCGTGATCGCCCTGCTGGTGGCCGATGCCAGCGAAGGCGCGGCAGCCATTCCCGACGCCACCGACGACGCTGCCCAGGACAGCAACGCGCAAAGCGTGCTCACGGCCACCGAAAACGGCTACGGCAAGCGCACCCACATCAGCGAATACACGCGCCATGGCCGGGGCACCAAGGGGATGATTGCCATCCAGCAGTCCGAGCGCAACGGCAAGGTCGTCGCCGCCACCCTGGTCGCGCCCGAGGACGAAATCATGCTGATCACCGACACCGGCGTGCTGGTGCGCACCCGTGTGGGGGAAATCCGCGAGATGGGCCGCGCCACCCAGGGCGTGACGCTGATCAACCTGGACGAAGGCGCCAAGCTCTCGGGCCTGCAGCGCATTGCGGAAAACGATGCGGAAAACGGCACGGACAGCGACGCAGAAAATGCCGCCGCCGAGGATGGCCAGAACACGCCTCCCGCTGCAGAGTGATTCAGAATTCGATAGCTGCTAGCGCTTTCCAGCACAAGGTTTTAACCACTTTTGGATGAAAAAATGAACCGCCCTTTTAATTTTTCTGCCGGCCCGGCCGCCATTCCCGAGGAAGTCCTGCGACAGGCCGCCGCCGAAATGCTGGACTGGCACGGCTGCGGCATGGGGGTGATGGAGATGAGCCACCGGGGCAAGGAGTTCATCAGCATCTACGAAGCGGCCGAGGCCGATATCCGGGAGCTGCTGGCGATCCCCGCCCATTTCAAGATCCTGTTCATGCAGGGCGGCGGCATTGCCGAAAACGCCATCGTGCCGATGAACCTCTCGCGCGGCGGTGTGGTGGACTTTGTCGTCACCGGCAGCTGGAGCCAGAAATCCTTCAAGGAAGCGGCCAAGTACGCCCAGCCGCATCTGGCCGCCAGCGGCAAGGACAGCGGCTTTACCCGCCCCGTTGCACCCCAGGACTGGCAACTGTCCAAGAACCCGGCCTACGTTCATGTTTGCAGCAACGAAACCATCGACGGCGTGGAATTCCACGAACTGCCCGACCTGCAGGCCCTGGGCTGCGATGCGCCGCTGGTGATCGATTTTTCCTCGCACGTCGCCTCCCGCCCGGTGGACTGGAGCCGCGTGGGCCTGGCATTTGGCGGGGCGCAGAAAAACATCGGCCCGGCCGGCGTCACCCTGGTGGTGGTGCGCGAGGACCTGCTGGGCCACGCCCTGCCGATCACGCCCAGCGCCTTCGACTTCAAGACCGTGGCCGAGAACAATTCCATGTTCAACACCCCGCCGACCTGGGGCATCTACATGGCGGGCCTGACCTTCCAGTGGCTCAAGCGCCAGCGCGAGGGCGAGCTGACCGGCATCGCCGCCATGGAGCAGCGCAACATCGCCAAGGCCAAGCTGTTCTACGACTACGTGGACGGCTCGCAGCTCTACGTCAACGCCATCGATCCGGCCTGGCGCTCGCGCATGAACATCCCCTTCCAATTACGCGATGCCAGCCGCAACGATGCCTTCCTGGCCGGGGCCAAGGCTGCCGGTCTGCTCCAGCTCAAGGGCCACAAGTCCGTGGGCGGGATGCGGGCCAGCATCTACAACGCCATGCCCATCGCCGGCGTGCAGGCGCTGATTGCCTATATGCAGGAGTTCGAGCGCACCAGCGCCTGAGGCACTGCATTCATCAAATAAAAGAGCTGCTTCCGTAACATATACAAAGATTTCAGCATCATTCATATCTGAAAAATTTATATAACCTGTGGAAAAAGCTATCAAAAAAGCAAAGAGACTATGACCACCACCCCGCAAGCCAGCCCCGAATTGGCGCAACTGCGTGACCAGATCGACAGCCTGGACCACCAACTGCTGCACCTGCTCAACCAACGCGCCCGCGTGGCCGAGCAGGTCGGCGAGGTGAAGAAGCGCGAAGGCTCCACCTTCTTCCGCCCCGACCGCGTGGCCCAGGTGATCGAGAAGATCAAAACCGCCAACCCCGGCCCGCTCAAGGGGGCGCACGTGGCCGCCATCTGGCGCGAGATCATGTCCGCCTGCCTGGCGCTGGAAGCGCCCCAGCGCGTGGCCGTGCTCGGGCCGGAAGGCACCTTCTGCGAGCAAGCCGCCATCGAATACTTCGGCGGCGCGGCCAACTTCATGTACTGCAACAGCTTCGAGGAAGTGTTCCACGCCACCGCTGCGGGCAGCGCCCAGTACGGCGTGGTCGGCATCGAAAACTCGACCGAGGGCGTGGTCACCCGCTCGCTGGACATGCTGCTGCACACGCCCTGCCACATCGTCGGAGAAGTCAGCCTGCTGGTGCGCCACAACCTGATGCGCAGCACCAACAGCCTGCAGGACATCGACGTCGTCGTCGCCCACCCGCAGGCGCTGGCGCAGTGCCAGGCCTGGCTGTCCAAGCACCTGCCCGATGCGGAGCGCCGCCCGGTGGAAAGCAATGCCGAAGGCGCCCGCCTGGCCGCACTCAACCCCGGCTGGGCCGCGATTGCGGGCGAGCGGGCCGCGCAGCAGTTCGGCCTGCACATCGTCAGCCACGCCATCCAGGACCAGGCCTACAACCGCACGCGCTTTGCCATCATCTGCCTGCCGCACACCCTGGCCACGCCGGAGCCGTCGGGCAAGGACTACACCAGCCTGATCATCTCCGTGCCCAACCGCCCCGGCGCGGTGCATGACCTGCTGGTACCGCTGAAAAAGCACGGCGTCTCCATGACGCGCTTCGAGTCGCGTCCGGCCCGCACCGGGCAGTGGGAGTATTACTTCTACATCGACATCGAAGGCCACCCCGCCCAGCCCCACGTGGCCCAGGCGCTGGCCGAGCTGCAGCAGTTGAGCGCCTTCTACAAGCAGCTGGGCACCTACCCGGCAGCGGCATAAAAAAGAAGGAAAAGGACACGCGATGTTTGAACAACTGGGGCTGATCGGCTGCGGCCTGATGGGCGGATCGTTTGCGCTGGCGCTGAAAAAGGCGGGGCTGGTCAAGCGCGTCGTCGGCTACAGCAAATCGCCCACCACCACCGAACGCGCCCGGCAGATGGGCGTCATCGACGTGGAAGCGCCCTCCGCCCTGCTGGCCGTCGCCGGGGCCGACATCGTGTTGCTGGCCGTGCCGGTGGCCGCCACGGAAGCAACGCTCAAATCCATCAAGCACCTGATCACACCGCAGATGCTGGTCATGGACGTCGGCTCCACCAAGGCCGACGTGGTGCAGGCCGCCCGCACCGCGCTGGGCCAGCAACTGGGCAGCTTCGTGCCCGCCCACCCGATCACCGGCAAGGAGCTGGCCGGGGTGGAGCACGCCGACGCCAACCTCTACCGAGGCGCCAAAGTGGTGCTGACCCCCAACGAACGCACCCTGACCGCCCAGCTGCACAGTGCCCAGTTGCTCTGGCTGGCCCTGGGCTGCGAAGTGACCACCATGAGTCCGCAGGCGCACGATGCAGCCTTTGCCGCCGTCAGCCACCTGCCGCACCTGCTGGCCTTTGCCATGATGCACAGCATCACCGGCCAGTTGCACGGCGAGGACTACCTGCAACTGGCCGGACCGGGGTTCAAGGACTTCACCCGCATTGCCGCCGCCGATGCCCGGATCTGGCGCGACATCCTGCACGCCAACCGCAGCGACGTGCTCGACCAGCTCCAGCACTACCGCCAGGCACTGCTGGCCTTTGAAAACGCCCTGCAAGCCGGCGATGCCAGCGCCCTGGAAACCATGATCGAGCACGCCAGCGCGGCCCGCGCCCAGTGCTTTACCGCCCCGGCAGCCCCCGGCTTCCCCACGCCTGCCGGGCAGCCCCCCCACGATTGACGGCATGTTCACCACCGAATTCCTCGACCTTCCCCATCTGGCCAGCGCCGGCGGCAGCGTGCAGTTGCCCGGCTCCAAGAGCATTTCCAACCGCGTGCTGCTGCTGGCCGCATTGAGCGCAGGCACCACCACCATCCACGACCTGCTCGATTCGGACGACACCCGCGTCATGCTGGACGCCCTGCACGCCCTGGGCTGCACCGTCACGCCGCGCCAGGTCACGCCCGGCCAGCCGGTGCAGATCACCGGCATCGACGGCGCCTTGCCCAACAACGCCCGCGCCCAGTTGTTCCTGGGCAATGCGGGCACCGCGATGCGCCCGCTCACTGCCGCCCTGGCCGTGCTGGGCGGCAGCTTCGAGATGACCGGCGTGCCGCGCATGTACGAGCGCCCCATCGGCGACCTGGTGGACGCGCTGCGTCAACTGGGCTGCCAGATCGACTACCTGCGTGACGAAGGCTTCCCCCCCCTGCGCATCGGCCAGCCCGATTTCCGCCAACTGGGCAATGCCGGCGATGCGCCCATCCAGGTGCGCGGCGATGTCTCCAGCCAGTTCCTGACTTCGCTGCTCATGGCCCTGCCCCTGCTGGCAGGCACGCAGGCCATCACCATCAAGGTGGTGGGCGAGCTGATCTCCAAACCCTACATCCACATCACGCTGGCGCTGCTGGCGCGTTTCGGCATCCGTGTGGAAAACCATGGCTGGCAGCACTTTGTCATCCCGGCGGGCAGCCGCTACCAATCGCCGGGCAGCATCCATGTGGAGGCGGACGCATCGTCCGCCAGTTATTTCATAGCGCTTGGCGCAATTGCAGCCAGCGCTGAGGGCCAAAAAGGCATCAAGATCGAAGGCGTGGGACTGGACTCCATCCAGGGCGACATTCGCTTCGTCGAAGCCGCCCGCGCCATGGGTGCCGAGATCACCGGCGGCCCCAACTGGCTGCACGTGGCGCGGGGCCGCTGGCCGCTGCAAGCCATCGACCTGGACTGCAACCATATCCCGGACGCCGCCATGACCCTGGCCGCCATGGCGCTGTACGCCGACGGCACCACCACACTGCGCAATATCGCCAGCTGGCGCGTCAAGGAAACCGACCGCATCGCCGCCATCACTGCCGAAGCCCGCAAGCTGGGCGCCCTGGTGGAAGAAGGGGCGGACTTCATCCGCATCACCCCGCCTGCCGCCCCCGAAGACTGGCGTGCCGCCAGCATCCACACCTACGACGACCACCGGATCGCCATGTGCTTTTCGCTGGCTGCGTTCAACCCGGCAGGGTTGCCGGTGCGCATCCAGGATCCGAAATGCGTCGCCAAAACCTTCCCGGACTATTTCGAGGCCTTGTTCGCCCTGGTGCAGCCCAGCGCCCCTGCACCGGTGATCTGCATCGACGGCCCCACGGCGTCGGGCAAGGGCACCGTGGCGACTTTGGTGGCGCAGCGCCTGGGCTTTGCCCTGCTCGATTCCGGGGCGCTGTACCGCATCAGCGGCCTGGCCGCCAGCCGCGCCAGCATCCCGCTGGAGGCCGGTCAGGCCGACCGTATCGCCGCCCTGATCGCCACGCTGGAGATTGTGTTCACCCCCGACCAGCGCGTGCTGCTGAACGGCGAAGACATCAGCCTGGCCATCCGCACCGAGGAAGCGGGCATGAACGCCTCGCGCGTCTCCGCCTTCCCGGCAGTGCGCCAGGCACTGCTGCAATGCCAGCGCGATTTCCGCCGCCTGCCCGGCCTCGTGGCCGACGGGCGCGACATGGGCACCACCATCTTTCCCGATGCGCCCCTGAAGGTTTTTTTGAGCGCCAGCGCCGAGTGCCGCGCCCAGCGGCGCTTTAAACAATTGATAGATAAAGGTCTTTCTGCTAACATGCACGACCTTTTGGCCGACTTGCAGGCCCGGGATGCCCGCGACATACAGCGCAGCGCCTCCCCCCTGCAGCCCGCCGAAGATGCTTTGCACTGGGACAACCACGCCGAGCGCACGGTCGAACAGGCCGTGCAGCAGGTGCTCTCCTGGTGGCAGCAGCGCCAACCTTTTGCAGCAGAACCCTCTGCCGCTTAAGTCCAGCCCGCAGAGTGTTTGCCAGGTGTCAGAACCTCGGCAGGCGCTTGCGGTTTTTCACTTTTAACCCGCAGAAATCCTTCTGCAACCCGATCGCTGGCAGTCTTAGAAACGTGCAGCAATGGTGCTGCCGGAAACCTGCTTCCCAAGCGAACAAGGAAACACATGTCCGAATCTTTTGCCGCCCTGTTTGAAGAATCCCTGCAACGCACCGAAATGCGTCCTGGCGAAGTAATCACTGCCGAAGTGGTTGCCGTCGATCAAAACTTTGTGATCGTGGACGCTGGCCTCAAGTCCGAAGCCTACGTGCCAATCGAAGAATTCAAGAACGACCAGGGCGAAATCGAAGTCCAAGTGGGCGACTTCGTATCCGTTGCCGTCGGCGTCATCGAAAACGGCTACGGCGACACCGTGCTGTCGCGCGACACCGCCAAGCGTCTGGCCTCCTGGCTGTCGCTGGAACAGGCGCTGGAATCCGGCGAATTCGTCACCGGCACCACCAGCGGCCGCGTCAAGGGCGGTCTGACCGTGCTGGTCAACGGCATCCGCGCCTTCCTGCCCGGCTCGCTGATCGACACCCGTCCGGTCAAGGACCTGACCCCCTACGAAAACAAGACCCTGGAATTCAAGGTCATCAAGCTGGATCGCAAGCGCAACAACGTGGTGCTGTCGCGCCGCGCCGTGGTGGAAGCCTCCATGGGCGAAGAACGCGCCAAGCTGATGGAAACGCTGAAGGAAGGCGCCATCGTCCAAGGCGTGGTGAAGAACATCACCGAATACGGTGCCTTCGTGGATCTGGGCGGCATCGACGGCCTGCTGCACATCACCGACATGGCATGGCGCCGCGTGCGTCACCCGTCCGAAGTGGTGACCGCCGGCCAGGAAATCACCGCCAAGATCCTGAAGTTCGACACCGACAAGAACCGTGTCTCGCTGGGTCTGAAACAAATGGGCGACGATCCCTGGATGGGCGTGGCACGCCGCTACCCCTCCAGCACCCGCCTGTTCGGCAAGGTCACCAACATTGCCGACTACGGTGCCTTCGTGGAACTGGAACCCGGCATCGAAGGCTTGGTGCACGTCTCCGAAATGGACTGGACGAACAAGAACGTGGCCCCCAACAAGCTGGTCAGCCTGGGCGACGAGGTCGAAGTCATGGTGCTGGAGATCGACGAAGACAAGCGCCGCATCTCCCTGGGCATGAAGCAGTGCCGCGCCAACCCCTGGCAGGAATTTGCCCAGAACACCAAGCGCGGCGACCGCGTGAAGGGTCCGATCAAGTCGATCACCGACTTCGGCGTGTTCGTGGGTCTGGCTGCCGGCATCGACGGCCTGGTGCACCTGTCCGACCTGTCGTGGAACGAAACCGGCGAAGCTGCCGTGCGCAACTACAAGAAGGGCCAGGAAGTCGAAGCCATCGTGCTGGCCGTGGACGTGGAGCGCGAGCGCATCTCCCTGGGCATCAAGCAGCTCGACCAGGACCCCTTCACCACCTTCGTGACGGTGAACGACAAAGGCTCCATCGTGACCGGCAAGGTCAAGACCGTGGACGCCAAGGGCGCTGAAATCGAGCTGGGCGAAGACATCCTGGGCTACCTGCGCGTCTCCGAAATCTCGCAAGACCGCGTGGAAGATGCCCGCTCCGTCCTGAAAGAAGGCGACGAAGTGACCGCCGTGGTGACCAACGTGGACCGCAAGAGCCGCAACATCCAGCTGTCGATCAAGCAGAAGGATCACGTGGAACAGCAAGAAGCCATGGCCAGCCTGTCGGCCCAGGCTTCCAAGGAAAACGCTGGTACCACCAGCCTGGGCGCCCTGCTGCGTGCCAAGCTGGATGCCGACAAGTAATCCAGGAACGAAAAGGCAAGCGCTGCATTTCCCTGCAGCCTTGCCCTGACAACAACGGGCGCCTTCACCAGCGCCCGTTGCCTATTGCGGCACCGCGTTACACGATGTTCACGCGGTATCCACGCTGCCTTTGTGCAGTCTCTCATTCGTTCCTTTCCGTCCGTCTCCTGCCATGACCCGCTCTGACCTTGTTGAAGAACTTGCCGCCCTCCTGCCGTTTTTGATGCAACGCGATGCCGAGCAAGCCGTCAAAGCCTTGCAAGACGCCATCACCGATGCCCTGGTACGCGGCCAACGCATTGAAATCCGGGGTTTTGGCAGCTTTACCGTCCACCACCGTCCGGAACGTACCGGCCGCAACCCCCGCAGTGGCGAATCGGTGCAAGTGCCGGCCAAACGCCTGCCCCATTTCAAACCGGGCAAGGCGCTGCGCGAAGCCGTGGACTTTCATCACGCAGCCTAAAATACCGCCTTGTTCCAAGGAAGGGCTTGCGATGAAATACCTCGTATGGCTGCTCAAGGCAGCCATTTTTTTTACCCTGTTCGCCTTCGCCCTGAATAACCAGCACATCGCCGTCGTGCACTGGTTTTTCGGCCAGCAGTGGAGCGCACCGCTGGTGCTGATCGTGCTGGCCGCCTTCTGCCTGGGACTGGCCACGGGCATTCTGGTCATGCTGCCGCGCTGGTGGCAGGCCCGCCAGCAGGCCAACGCAGCAGCGGCGGCCGCCCCCGCTGCAACCGCAAACGAGGCCGCCGCCTCTCCTTTACCCGTGCCCCTCCATGAACTTTGATCTGAGCTGGATTTTGCTGGGCCTGCCCCTGGCCTTTGCGCTGGGCTGGCTGGCTTCGCGCATGGACATGCGCCAGATGCGCCTGGAGAACCAGCAGGCGCCCAAAGCCTACTTCAAGGGTCTGAATTACCTGCTCAACGAACAGCAGGACAAGGCCATTGACGCTTTCATCGAGGCCATGCAGAACGACCCCGATACCGCCGAACTGCACTTTGCCCTGGGCAACCTGTTTCGCCGCCGGGGCGAATACAGCCGCGCCGTGCGTGTGCACGAACACCTGCTGCAACGCGCCGACCTGAGCGATGCCGACCGCCAGCGGGCCCAAAACGGCCTGGCCCAGGACTACCTGAAAGCCGGCCTGCTCGACCGCGCCGAAGAAGCCCTGCGCCGCCTGGAAGCCACCCCCTACGAGGCCGATGCCCGCCTGGCGCTGCTCAGCATCTACGAACGCGCCCGCGACTGGCCCCAGGCAGCGGCCATCGTGCGCAAGCTCCAGCACAGCGGCCAGGGGGACTTCAGCCAGCGCCTGTCGCACTACCTGTGCGAAGAAGCCGCCGCCCTGGCCCAGCAGGCGCAACTGGAACCGGCCCTGCAACTGCTGGAGCAAGCCTGTACCACCGCCCCCACGGCGCCGCGTCCATGGCTGGACAAGGCACGAGTGCAGTTTCGCAATGGCGCCGCCGATGCGGCCTGGACCAGCCTGACGACCCTGGCCACGCAAGCCCCCCAGGGATTGGTGCTGGCGCTGCCCCTGTTGCTGGAGATTGCCAGCGCCACGGGCCGTGAAGGCCCGGCCATTGCGCTGCTGCGCCAACGCTACGCCCAGGCACCCGCACTGGATCTGGTTCTGGCCCTGGTGCAACTGGGGGCCGACCCCGATGGTCAGCAAGGGCAGCGCTGCACCGCAGAAGACTGCACTTGCAGCCAGGGCTGGTTGCTGCGCCACCTGGAAAAGGAACCGTCCCTGACCATTGCCCACCAATGGCTGGCCGCCCAGGGGGACAAGACCCCGCCCGCCGCCGTGCTGCACGCGCTGGAACACGCCAGCCGCCCCCTGATGCGCTACCGCTGCGCGGCCTGCGGCTTCGAAGCCCGCCAGCATTTCTGGCACTGCCCCGGCTGCCAAAGCTGGGACAGCTACCCGGCACGGCACGTAGAAGAACTCTGATTGAAAAGAAAAGCGCTTCAATCCCTTATACAGAAAGCGCTTGCAGCTATTATTCTTGAGCAATTAGTAGAACCCAGCCGGGCGTGCGAAAATCGCCGCCCAAATAGCTTATTCGGGCTGCACTGCGCAGCCCTTGTTTTTCCCAGTAAAAAAACACAGGACACCATCATGGAAGCAGAACGCATCAACCTCATCGGCAACACCCTCGAAGACCTGAGTGAGCGCACCCAGGACTTACGGAGGTATCTTTGACTACGATGCCAAGTTTGAACGCCTGCGCACCGTCAATGCCGCGCTAGAAGACCCCGGCATCTGGAACGACCCGAAAAAAGCCCAGGAACTGGGCAAGGAAAAGAAATCGCTCGATGCCGTCGTCCTGACGCTGGAGAAGCTCACCACCGAACTGGCCGACAACAGCGAGCTGTTCGAGATGAGCCGCGAGGAAGACGACGAGGCCGGCCTGCTCACGATCGAGACGGAAACCACCAAGCTCCAGCCCCTGATCGAAGAGCTGGAGTTCCGCCGCATGTTCAGCCAGGAAGCCGACCCGCTCAACTGCTACGTGGACATCCAGGCGGGTGCCGGCGGCACGGAGGCCTGCGACTGGGCCAGCATCCTGCTGCGCCAGTACCTGAAGTACGCCGAGCGCAAGGGCTTCAAGACCACCGTGGATGACGAAACCCCGGGCGATGTGGCCGGCATCAAAAGCGCCACCATCCACATCGAAGGCGAATACGCCTACGGCCTGCTGCGCACCGAAACCGGCGTGCACCGCTTGGTGCGCAAGTCGCCGTTCGACAGCTCGGGCGGGCGCCATACCTCGTTCGCCTCGCTGTTCGTCTACCCGGAAATCGACGATTCGATCGAGATCAACATCAACCCCGCCGACGTGCGCACCGACACCTACCGCGCCAGCGGCGCGGGCGGCCAGCACATCAACAAGACCGACTCGGCCGTGCGCCTGACGCACATCCCCACCGGCATCGTCGTGCAGTGCCAGGATGGCCGCAGCCAGCACAGCAACCGCGACGTGGCCTGGCAGCGCCTGCGCTCGCGCCTGTACGACTTCGAGATGCGCAAGCGCATGGAAGAGCAGCAGAAGCTGGAGGACACCAAGACCGATGTGGGCTGGGGCCACCAGATCCGCAGCTATGTGCTGGACAACAGCCGCATCAAGGATTTGCGCACCAACGTCGAAGTCTCGGCCACGCAGAAAGTGCTGGACGGCGACCTGGACATCTTCATTGAAGCCTCGCTCAAGCAAGGCGTTTGACAGAAGAACGAGACATGAAAACAGAACACACTCCCACCGTGGTGCAGCGCCTGGACTACACCGCCCCGGCCTTCTGGATCGAGACGGTGGAGCTGACCTTCGACCTCGACCCGGCCAAAACCCGCGTCCTGAACAAAATGCAGGTGCGCCGCAACCCGGACGTGCCTGCCCAGCCCCTGCGCCTGGACGGCGAGGAACTGAACCTGGCCCGCGTGCTGGTCAACGGCAACGGCACCAGCTTCAAGATGGACGGCGGCCAGCTCGTGCTGGAGAACCTGCCCGAAGGGCCGGAACCGTTTGCCCTGGAGATCTTCACCACCTGCGCCCCGGTCAAGAACACCCAGTTGTCGGGCCTGTACGTCAGCCAGGACACGTTTTTCACCCAGTGCGAAGCCCAGGGCTTTCGCCGCATCACCTACTTCCTGGACCGCCCCGATGTGATGTCCAGCTACAGCGTGCTGCTGCGGGCCGACAAGGCGCTGTACCCCGTGCTGCTGTCCAACGGCAACCTGGTGGAAAGCGGCGCCCTGGAAGATGGCCGCCACTTCGCCCGCTGGCACGATCCGCACAAAAAGCCCAGCTATCTGTTCGCCCTGGTCGCAGGCAAACTCGTGGCCCGCGAGCAAAAAATCACCAGCCGCGCCGGTAAGGAGCATCTGCTGCAGGTGTGGGTGCGCCCCGGCGACCTGGAGAAGACCGAGCACGCCATGCGCTCGCTCATGCACGCCGTCGCCTGGGACGAGGCCCGCTTTGGCCTGAGCCTGGATCTGGAACGCTTCATGATCGTCGCCACCAGCGACTTCAACATGGGCGCGATGGAAAACAAGGGCCTGAACATCTTCAACACCAAGTACGTGCTGGCCAACCAGGCCACGGCCACCGACACCGACTTTGCCAACATCGAAAGCGTGGTCGGGCACGAATACTTCCACAACTGGACGGGCAACCGCATCACCTGCCGCGACTGGTTCCAGCTCTCGCTCAAAGAGGGGCTGACCGTGTTCCGCGACCAGGAATTCTCCATGGACATGGCGGGCAGCGCCTCGGCCCGCGCCGTCAAGCGCATCGAGGACGTGCGCGTGCTGCGCACCGTGCAGTTTGCCGAAGATGCCGGCCCCATGGCCCACCCGGTGCGCCCGGACAGCTACGTCGAAATCAACAACTTCTACACCGTCACCATCTACGAAAAAGGTGCCGAAGTGGTGCGGATGCAGCACAACCTGGTCGGCCAGGACGGCTTCGCCCAGGGCATGAAGCTGTATTTCGAGCGCTTTGACGGTCAGGCCGTGACCTGCGACGACTTTGTCCAGGCCATGGCCGATGCCAACCCCGCCAGCCCCCTGGCCCGGCACCTGGGCGCCTTCAAACGCTGGTACAGCCAGGCCGGCACGCCCACCGTGCATGCCAGCGGCGTGTTCGATGCTGCCGCGCAAACCTACACCCTGACCCTGCGCCAAAGCTGCCCCGCCACCCCGGGCCAGAGCGACAAACAGCCCTTCGTCATCCCCGTCGCCCTGGGGCTGCTCGACGCCGAAGGCCGCGCCCTGCCCCTGCAGCTGGACGGCGCCAACCTTGGCACCGCGCACACCCTGGTGCTGCACCAGGCCGAGCAATCGTGGACGTTCACCGGCATCGCCAGCCAGCCCACCCCATCGCTGCTGCGTGGTCTGAGCGCCCCCGTCCTCCTCGACTACCCGTTTACCGAGGCCGAACTGCTCACCCTGCTGGCGCACGACAGCGACGCCTTCAACCGCTGGGAAGCCGCCCAGCGCCTGGCCTTGCGCATTGCTACGAATGCAATAGCTGCTGCCGCTGACACAACAACACAATCCGATCAAAACCCTGCCAATCTCCTGCCGCAGAGCGTGGTGGATGCTCTCCGTTTGGTATTGGAACACCCCCAACTGGATGCCGCTTTCAAGGAACTGGTGCTGACCCTGCCGTCCGAGAGCTACATCGCCGAGCAACTGGACAGCGTCGAGCCCCAGCGCATCCACGCCGTGCGCGAGGCCATGCGCCGGCAGCTGGCCCAGGCACTGCAACCGCAATGGCAGGCCGCGTACGAAGCCAACGCCCACACCGGCGCCTACCAGCCCGAACCCGTGGCCGCCGGCCGCCGTGCCCTGGCCGGCCTGGCGCTGAACATGCTGTGCCTAGCCGCCCAGGGCGACGGCAATAGCAGCAACATCTGGGCCGGCAAGGCCTACCAGCGCGTCAAGGATGCCGGCAACATGACCGACAAGGCCAATGCCCTGCAGGCACTCATCCACAGCGCCAGCCCCCTGGCCGCCAACGCGCTGGACTACTTCTACCGCCAGATGCGCCACGAGCCGCTGGTACTGGACAAGTGGTTTGCCCTGCAAGCCGCCGCCCCGGATACCCAGGGCAGCGTCCTGCCCGCTGTCAAAGCCCTGCTCAGGCATCCTGACTTCGTGCTGAAAAACCCCAACCGCGCCCGCAGCCTGGTCTTTACCTACTGCAACGCCAACCCCGGGGGCTTTCACCGCCAGGACGCCGCAGGCTACATCTTCTGGGCCGACCACGTGCTGGCGCTGGATGCCATCAACCCGCAGGTGGCCGCCCGCCTGGCCCGCGCCCTGGACCGCTGGAAAAAGCTCGCGCCCCCCTACCGCGAAGCTGCCCGCGAAGCCATTGCCCGCGTTGCCGCCAAGGCCGACCTGTCCAACGACGTGCGTGAAGTCGTGGCACGGGCATTGGGCGAGTGAAACAGGATTGCTTTAAAAAAATAGCTTCTACCGCTTACCCACCAACGAATTCATCCATAAACAAGCGTCAAACCCTTGCCATGCAAGCGGGAGACGCTTCTCTTTTACAGGAGTCCCCCTATGCCGCGCCGCGATAGCTTTACCCGTTATCTGGTAGAAAAACAACGGATCGATGGCCGCATCCCCCCACAACTGCGCCTGCTGCTGGAAGTGGTCGCCCGCGCCTGCAAGCGCATCAGCTTTGCCGTGAACAAGGGCGAGCTGGGCGACGTCATGGGTACCGCCGGCAGCGAAAACGTGCAGGGCGAAGTGCAGAAGAAGCTGGACATCATCGCCAACGAAACCCTGATCGAAGCCAACGAATGGGGCGGCCACCTCGCGGCCATGGCCTCCGAGGAAATGGAGGGCATCTACGTCGTCCCGAACCGCTACCCCCAGGGCGAATACCTGCTTATGTTCGACCCGCTGGACGGCTCCAGCAACATCGACATCAACATGTCCATCGGCACCATCTTCAGCGTGCTGAAAAAGCCCGAAGGCCACCCCGGCGTGACCGAGCAGGACTTCATGCAGCCCGGCACCCAGCAAGTGGCCGCCGGCTACTGCATCTACGGCCCGCAAACCACCCTGGTGCTTACCGTGGGCGACGGCGTCTCCATGTTCACGCTGGACCGCGAGCAAGGCTCCTTCATCCTCACCCAGGAAAACGTGCGCATCCCCGAGGACACCAAGGAATTTGCCATCAACATGTCCAACATGCGCCACTGGGACGCCCCCGTGAAACGCTATATCGACGAATGCCTGGCCGGTGAAGACGGCCCGCGCGGCAAGAACTTCAACATGCGCTGGGTGGCCGCCATGGTCGCCGACGTCCACCGCATCCTGTGCCGTGGCGGCGTCTTCATGTACCCCTGGGACAAGCGCGAACCGGGCAAGCCCGGCAAGCTGCGCCTGATGTACGAGGCCAACCCCATGTCCTGGCTGGTCGAGCAGGCCGGCGGCATGGCCACCAACGGCCGCCAGCGCATCATGGAAGTGCAGCCCACCCAGCTGCACCAGCGCGTCAGCGTCGTCCTCGGCTCGAAAAACGAGGTCCAGCGCCTCACCCAGTACCACCTGGAAGCTGATAAAAACCCGTTATAATTCCGGTTTTCGCCGGTGTAGCTCAGTTGGTAGAGCAGCTCATTCGTAATGAGAAGGTCGAGGGTTCGATTCCTTTCTCCGGCACCAACATAAGCCCTTGATTTTTAACGAATCAAGGGCTTTTTTCCTTCCCAGGGCTGTAGCTAATTCGTAACCGCCAGAAGATTATCAAGCCTGGACGCGGCAAGCTGCAAGCCCTCCGGGGCGACATGCGCATAGCGTTCAACCATTTCCAGGGTCTTCCAGCCACCCAGGCGTTGCAGTTCATGGGTCGGCGTTCCCGCCTGTCGGTGCCATGTGGCAAAGGTGTGCCGCAGGTCATGCCATCGAAAATTTTCAATCTCCGCACGCTTGAGCGCAGCCCGCCAAGCCTTCGTATTGACCTGAACAATGGGCTTGCCTTCATAGGTAAAAACATGGGTTGGATGGTCACCTTTGCGTTTTTTCAGGACCTGCATGGCCGGTTCATTGAGCGGGACAGAATGCGGCTTGCCGTTCTTGTGCTCATCAGCTGACACCCACAAATGGCGGCGCTCCATGCTGATCTGGCGCCATTGCAGCCGGGTCACGTTGCCCTGGCGCAATCCAGTCGCCACTGAAAAAATCGCCATGTCCCGCAAGTGCTCAGGCAGCTCATCAAGCAGCCGCGCAAACTCCTCTCGCGTCAAAGAACGAATACGCCCGCCCTTATCACGCAACATACCCACCTTCGGGACGCGATCAATCCATTCCCAATCAAAGCAGGCTTTGCGCAGAATGGCCCGCACCAAGGCCATGTACCGGTTCACCGTTGCCGATGCCACCCCCTTGGCCCGCTTCATCTTGATCTCATCGAGCAAGGCCCTGTTGATTTCGTCCAGGCCTTTCCCCCCTAGGGAAGGTCTGCACAACACCCGGCGCTGCGTGAGTTGATGCATCCGATTTCAGATGATGGCGATTTCTGGCTCACGAGGTCCGCTTTCAGGCCGATTTCGCCCTGATTCACGGCCCTCTGGCCGCATTTGGACGCAA
>CABIIJ010000074.1 GCA_902175065.1 uncultured Comamonas sp.
GCTGCAATCAGCGAAGCCTTGTATTCTAGCACAGTTTTTACTGTGCAATCTGAAAAAATTCAAAAAGATTTTTTTCAGATCCTTCGCAAACTTCTCAACCCAAAAGGCCGGCTCGTTCAGCGAAGCCTCGCATTCTACACAAATTTTATGTATCAGCAAGATGATGGCGGAAACGGAGGGATTCGAACCCTCGATGAGGCTCTACACCCCATACTCCCTTAGCAGGGGAGCACCTTCGGCCACTCGGTCACGTTTCCGCAGAACCGCTATTGTAAGCACAATTTTGGGCGATTCTTGTGAACTCGGCAGAAATTATTCCACCTTATCCAAACCGAAGGCCGTGTGCAGAGCACGCACAGCCAGCTCCAGGTACTTTTCGTCGATGACCACGGAGGTCTTGATCTCGGAAGTGGAGATCATCTGGATGTTCACCCCTTCTTGCGCCAGGGCGCGGAACATGGTGGAGGCAACGCCAACGTGGCTGCGCATGCCGATGCCGACGATGCTGACCTTGGCGATGTTCGGGTTGCCGACCACCTCGGTGGCCCCCAGCTCAGGCGCAACCTTTTCACGCAGCAGTTCCATGGCTTGCTGGAAGTCGGTCTGGTTGACGGTGAAGCTGAAATCGGTCTTGCCGTCCTTAGAAATGTTCTGGATGATGACATCGATATCGATGTTGGCATCGGCCACCGGCCCCAGGATGGCGGCGGCGATGCCCGGGGTGTCTGGCACGCCCAGGACGGAAATCTTGGCTTCGCCACGGTTGAATGCGATGCCGGAAACGACGGCCTTTTCCATTTTTTCGTCTTCCTCAAAAGTAATCAGAGTGCCGGAGCTGGCTTCTTCGGCCAGATCGATATCCCAAGGGGTGAAGCTGGAGAGCACGCGCATCGGGACTTTGTACTTCCCGGCAAATTCGACGGAGCGGATTTGCAGCACTTTGGAGCCCAGGCTGGCCATTTCCAGCATTTCCTCGAAGCTGACGGTTCCCAGGCGCTTGGCCACGGGCACGACGCGCGGGTCGGTGGTGTAGACGCCATCGACATCGGTGTAGATCAGACATTCGTCGGCCTTGATGGCCGCTGCCACGGCCACGGCGGAGGTATCCGAGCCGCCCCGCCCCAGGGTGGTGATATTGCCGTTGGAGTCGATGCCCTGAAAGCCCGTGATGATGACCACCCGGCCAGCGTCCAGATCGGCCCGCACGCGGGCGTCGTCGATGGAGTCGATGCGGGCCTTGGTGTGGCTGCTGTCGGTGCGCACGGGCACCTGCCAGCCGGCGTAGCTGACTGCGGGCATCCCTTCGGCCTGCAAGGCCATGGCCAGCAGGGCCGACGATGCCTGCTCGCCCGTGGCGGCCAGCATGTCCTGCTCGCGGTAGTAGCTGGTATCGGGATGGTCGGGGGCGAGTTCGCTGGCCAGGGCCAGCAGGCGATTGGTTTCACCACTCATGGCGCTGGGCACGACCACGACTTGGTGTCCGGCACGGGCCCATTTGGCCACGCGCTTGGCGACGTTGCGGATGCGCTCGGTAGAGCCCATCGAGGTGCCGCCGTATTTATGAACGAACAGTGCCATTGGTTAAAGGTGTGACGAAACTGCTAGTCACGGCGCTGTTGTGAAGAAGCTGTGTTTTGGCGCGCCGCCGGTTTTCGCACTCAGGGTTTTTGGACCAAAACCTCGGGATTGTACCAATGCAGATTTGCGCCTTTTCTACAAACAAACCCTGAACCCATCTTGATCTGGATACGGTGGCCTCGCGTCCGGCAAGCAGCGATTTGCACCAGGAGCGCCTGCAACTGCGCGGTGCTGGGCGTGGTGCCGTGGCAGTGCAGGAGCCAATGGCGCAGCACATTGGCCTGGCGTTCGGCGCTCAAGGCTTGCAGGGCAGCGATGGCCGGGGGCAGCCCGGTGATGGCGGCATCCTGCTCGGCCAGGGCATGCAGCAGATTCTTGGCCTGGGCAGCATGGGCGCACGAGCGGGCAAAAGTCTGCCGGAAGTAGGGGAACACTTGCTCCAACACCGGCAACAGTTGCTGGCGGATGCGGTTGCGGGTGAAACGCAGGTCGGCATTGCTGGGGTCCTCGATCCAGGCGACGCCGATGCTGCGCAGCCAGTCGCGCAAATCCTGCCCCGGCACGGCCAGCAGGGGGCGGTGCCAGTCGATCCCTGCAGCCTGCCACTGCGCGGGCATGGCCGCCAGCCCCGCGACGCCAGCGCCCCGCGACAGGGCCAGCAATAAGGTTTCGACCTGATCGTCAGCATGTTGGGCCAGGGCGATGCTGCCGACGGGCTGGGCAAAACCGGTACGGGCCAGCTCGGCCAATGCAGCGTAGCGGTGCTGGCGGGCGGCCTCTTCCGGGCTTTGCCCCGGGCGGTGGCGGGCATCGACCTGGGCCACGGCCAAGGGAACCGCCAATGCCCGGCACACTGCCTGGCAGTGCTGCAAAAAATCGTCTCCCGCAGCCTGCAGGCCGTGGTGGACGTGCAGCGCCACCACCTGCCCGGGCCAGCGCCGGGCACAGGCCCGCAGCAAGGCGCTGGAATCCGCCCCGCCGCTATAGGCCACGGCCAGCGGCAGTTGCGGGGCAAAAGCCGCCATGGCCTGGGCAAGTGCGGGGGGCATGGTGGTGGACATGGCAATTATCAATAGCTGCTTCCGCTTTATCTATAACGATTTCAGATATGAATAGTGCTGAAAGTGGCGTATTCCATGTGGAAACAGCTATTAAAAATAATGGCCCCGCAGGGCCATGGTGGAAGAGCGTGCCAACCGCTCAACGGGCCTTGGTGTCGGTGAAGCGGCCATAGCTTTGCAGGCGGTCATAGCGGCGCTGTTGCAGTGCCTGCGGCCCCAGGTCGGCCAGTTGGCGCCAGGCATCGGCCAGGGCGCGTTTGAGCAGGCTGGCCATGTGCTTGGGATCGCGGTGGGCGCCGCCCACAGGCTCGCTGACGATCTTGTCCACCACGCCCAGGGCCTTGAGGCGGTGGGCGGTGATGCCCATGGCTTCGGCGGCTTCCGAGGCTTTTTCGCCGGTCTTCCACAGGATGGAGGCACAGCCTTCGGGGCTGATCACCGAATACACGGCGTATTGCAGCATCAGCACCTGATCGGCCACGGAAATGGCCAGGGCACCGCCCGAACCGCCTTCGCCGATGATGGTGGTGATGATGGGGGTCTGGAGCTGCGCCATCTCGAAGATGTTGCGGCCGATGGCTTCGGACTGGCCGCGTTCCTCGGCATCGATGCCGGGGAAGGCACCGGGCGTATCGACGAAGGTGAACACCGGCAGCTTGAACTTTTCCGCCGTCTTCATCAGGCGCAAGGCCTTGCGGTAGCCCTCGGGGCGGGTCATGCCGAAGTTGCGCAGCGTGCGCTCCTTGGTGTCGCGCCCTTTCTGGTGGCCGATGACCATGCACGCCTGGCCGTTGAAGCGGGCCAGGCCGCCGATGATGGATTTGTCGTCGGAAAAGTGACGATCACCGTGCATTTCGACAAAGTCGGTAAAGATTTCGCGCACGTAGTCCAGGGTGTAGGGACGGTCGGCGTGCCGGGCAATCTTGGTGATTTGCCAGGGGGTGAGGTTGCTGTAGATATCTTTGGTCAGCTGGTTGCTTTTTTTGCTCAACTGCTCGATTTCATCGGCGATGTCCACGGCGCTTTCGCTTTGCACGTAGCGCAGCTCTTCGATTTTGGTTTCCAACTCGGCAATGGGTTGCTCGAAGTCCAGAAAGGTTTTCTTAGCCAAGATTTTTCTCCTTGTCCCGGCGCGGCGGCTGCGGGAACTGCTTCACTCAATAGGCCACCGGCTGGGGATCCAGCGAGCGCCAAATATACCAAGTTGCCACCGTGGCCCAGGGTTTCCACGCCTCGGCCACCTCGCGGGCATCGCTGCGGCTGACCGGATCGCCCGAGAAATAGCACTGGCTGATGCCCTTGATCAGCCCCACGTCGTCCAGCGGCAGCACGTTGGGCCGCTGCAGGTAGAACATCAGGCACATCTGCGCCGTCCAGCGGCCAATGCCGCGAATGGCGGTCAATTCGCTGATGATGGTCTCATCGTCCATCTCCGGCCAGCGATCGGCGTGCAAACGCCCTTCGGTAAAGTGGATGGACAAGTCGACCAGATAGTCCACTTTGCGGGCAGATAGCCCCGCCGAGCGCATGTCGTCCACTTTCAGGCGCAGCAGGTGCGCCGGTTCCATGGCCGGGGGCAAGGCTTCCAGGCGTTTCCAGATGCTGGCGGCAGCCTTGACCGATACCTGCTGGCCGACGATGGAACGCGCCAGCGTGACGAACGGGTCGCCGCGCGAGGCCAGGGCCTCGCTGCCGATTTGCGGAATCAGGCGGCGCATCACCCGGTCTTTCTTCACCAGGTGCTGGCACGCCTGCGCCCAATAGGGCGGCGCGTAATCGGGCACGGCCGGCAGCGGTACTTTGGGAGAAGGTGCCATGACGGTAGCGCGGCCCGGTTACTGGGCGGCCTCCCAGGTGGTGCCGCTGGGCGAATCTTTCAAAACGATGCCCCGGGAGAGCAAATCGTTGCGGATGCGATCGGCCTCGGCCCAGTTTTTCGCGGCCTTGGCTGCAGCGCGGGCGGCGATCTGCGCTTCGATGGCTGCCGTATCCGCGCCCGCCGCACCGGCTTGCAAAAAGGCTTGCGGGTCGGCTTGCAGCAAGCCCAGGCAGCCGCCCAAGGCACGCAGCAGACCGGCCAGTTCAACCGATTTGCTGCGATTGACTTCGGCGGCCAGTTCGAACAGCACGGCCACGGCCTCGGGGGTGCCGAAGTCCTCGTCCATCGCTGCCTGGAAGCGGGCCGCATAAGGGTTGGCCCAGTCGATGGCGGCCACTTCCTGCGGCGGCACCACGGAGAGGGCGGTATACAGGCGCTTCAAGGCGCTGCGGGCATCGTCCAGGTGCACGTTGGAATAGTTCAGCGGGCTGCGGTAGTGGCTGCGCACGACGAAGAAACGCACCACCTCCGGCTCGTAGGCTTGCAGCACATCGCGGATGGTGAAGAAGTTGCCCAGGGACTTGGACATCTTCTCGTTGTCCACATTGATGAAACCGTTGTGCATCCAGGTGCGGGCAAACGGCTGGCCGGTGGCGCCTTCGCTTTGCGCGATTTCGTTTTCGTGGTGCGGAAAGGCCAGATCGGCCCCGCCGCCATGGATGTCGAAGCTCTCGCCCAGCAGGGCGCAGCCCATGGCCGAGCATTCGATGTGCCAGCCGGGACGGCCTGCGCCAAAGGGGCTGGCCCATTTCACCTCTTCAGGCTCTTCGGTCTTGGCGGATTTCCACAGCACGAAATCGAGCGGGTCGCGCTTGCCATCCTGCACGGCCACGCGCTCGCCGGCATTCAACTCATCCAGCGACTTGCCGGACAGCTTGCCGTAGCCGGGAAACCTGCGCACCGCATAGTTCATGTCGCCGTTGCTGGCCTGGTAGGCCAGTCCCTTGGCTTGCAAGGTGCCGATCATGGAGAGCATCTGCGGCACGTAGTCGGTGGCCCGAGGCTCGTGCGTGGGGCGCTCGATGCCCAGGGCGTCGGCATCCTCGTGCAGCGCGGCGATCATGCGATCGGTCAGGCTGCGCACGGTTTCATTGTTTTTCACCGCACGCTGAATGATCTTGTCGTCGATATCGGTGATGTTGCGCACATACGTGACCTGGTAGCCGCTGCAGCGCAGCCAGCGCTGCACCACGTCGAACGCCACCATGGAACGCGCATGGCCCAGATGGCACAGGTCGTACACCGTCATGCCGCAGACGTACATGCGTACATGACCGCTTTGCAGAGGCACAAAGGCCTCCAGGGCACGCGACAGCGTGTTGTAGATACGCAAACTCATGGGGAATCGGGAAATTTCAAATCCGGCAGAACAGGCACGGCGTCTGCAAAACACCAGGCGGCGCCGGGGGCAAAACACCGCCCGGACACCCTGAAACCGATAGCGGCTGCCCGAAGTGCAGCCGCTACAATCGCCGCGCAGTATAAACCGGCGCCCCTGCCATTGCAGTGCAGCCGGCCCCCGCACCCTGCCCGGGCGGCACGCGCCGTCTCCTTTTTTCGAGAGTTCTTATGTCCCGCCTTGCCTCCCTGCGTTTCATTCTTCCCGCCGCCTTGGCCGTGCTGTGCGCCAGCGCCCAGGCCGATGCCTACAGCGACGTGGCCGCGCTCATCAAGGCGGGCAAAACCGGCGAAGCGCTGGCGCAGACGCAAACCTATCTGGCCAGCAACGCCCGCGATCCGCAGATGCGCTTCCTGCAAGGTTCGGCCCAGTCGGCAGCCGGCGATACCCAGGCGGCGATTGCCACCTTCACCCGGCTGACCCAGGAATACCCCGAACTGCCCGAGCCGTACAACAACCTGGCCGTGCTCTACGCCGGCCAGGGCCAGCTGGAAGAAGCCCGGGGCGCCCTGCTGCAAGCCGTGCGCAACAATCCGGATTACCCCGTGGCCTACGAAAACCTGGGCGACATTTACTTGCGCCTGGCACACCAGGCCTTTACCCAGGCCACCAAGCTGCAAGGCACCCAGCCGGGTGTGCAGCGCAAGCTCGATGGCCTGCACCCCTTGCTGCAACCTTGACCCCGCCCTTGGCTTGAACGAAAAAAAGGAGTTTTCCCCATGCCGCTGCACCGCCGCACCCTGATGCTGACCCTGGCCGCCTGTCTGGCCACCGGCAGCGCCCTGGCACAGATGACGCCCGCACAGCCCAAGGTCAAGCTGCACACCACGCTGGGCGACATCGTGGTGCAGCTGGAGACGGCCAAGGCACCGGTCACGGTGAAGAACTTCCTGCAATACGTCACGGACAAGCACTACGACGGCACCATCTTTCACCGCGTGATCGACGGCTTCATGATCCAGGGCGGCGGCATGACCGCCAGCCTGCAGGAGAAGCCTACCCGCGCCCCGATTCAACTGGAGGCGGACAACGGCCTGAAAAACGTGCACTACAGCATCGCCATGGCCCGCAAGCCCGACCCGAACTCGGCCACGGCGCAGTTTTTCATCAACGTGAAAGACAACACCAACCTGGATGCCCCGCGCCCGGACGGCCACGGCTACGCCGTCTTTGGCCAGGTGGTGCAAGGCCGGGAAGTCGTGGACAAAATCCGTGCCGTGCCCACGGGCCGGCGCGGCATGTACGACAACGTGCCCCTGGCCCCGGTGGAAATCATCTCCGCCACCCTGCTTTGAATGGCGCAAGCCCCCGCGTGGCCAGCGCCACCGGCGGTGCTGGCACACTCGCCCCCTTTGTCTTGATTTACGAAAGAGTCTCATGAGCAATCCTCAAGTCGAACTGCACATCACCATCAACGTGGCCGACGAAGCCACCCAGGGCATCATCACCCTGGAGCTGGACGCTGAAAAAGCGCCGAAAAGCACGGAAAACTTCCTGGCCTACGTGAACGACGGCTTCTACAACGGCACCATCTTTCACCGCGTGATCAAGAACTTCATGATCCAGGGCGGCGGCTTCACCCCCGACATGCAGCAAAAAGACACGCAAAAACCCATCGAGAACGAAGCCAAGAACGGCCTGAAGAACGATGCCTACACCATCGCCATGGCCCGCACCGGCGACCCGCACAGCGCCACCGCCCAGTTCTTCATCAACACCGTGGGCAACGACTTCCTGAACCACACCTCGCCCACCGCGCAAGGCTGGGGCTATGCCGTGTTCGGCAAGGTGGTCAAGGGCCAGGACGTGGTCGACAGCATCAAGAAAGTGCGCACCACGCGCAAGGGCTACCACGACGACGTGCCGTTCGACGCCGTGGTGATCGACAAGGCCGTCGCGCTGTAAATCTTGCCTTCCGCCATCCCATCGACCGCGCTGCCAACCCCGGTGCTGCCCGCCCAGACGCTGGCCGCGCCGCCCGGCTGGAGCGCGGTCGAATGCATTTCCGACCTGCATTTGCAGGCCAGCGAGCCGCAGACCCTGGCCGCCTGGCAGCGCTATCTGCACGCCAGCCGCGCCAGCGCCATCTTCATCCTGGGCGATTTGCTGGAAGCCTGGGTGGGCGACGATGCCTTGCAGGAACCCGGCAGCTTCGAGGCTGCCTGCGCTGCCACCCTGCGCATGGCCAGCCAGCAGCGCCCGATCTACTTCATGGTCGGCAACCGCGACTTTCTGGCCGGGGCCGATTTCCTGCACGCCAGCGGGGTGCAGGGGCTGGCCGACCCGACGCTGTTCGTCTGGGGGCAGCAGCGCATCCTGCTCTCGCACGGCGATGCGCTGTGCCTGGACGATGTGGAGTACCAGCAGTTTCGCGCCGTCAGCCGCAACCCGGCCTGGCAGCAGCAATTGCTGGCCCAGCCCCTTGCGGCCCGCCGCGCCCTGGCCCGGCAGGTACGCGGTGAGAGCGAGCAACGCAAGCAGTCCGGCACGGAATACGCCGATGCCGATGCGGCCCTCGTCCGGCACTGGCTGGCGCAGACGCAGGCGCACACCCTGATCCACGGCCACACGCACCGCCCGGCCGACCATGCCCTGCCGGACGGCAAGACGCGCGTCGTGCTCTCCGACTGGCATTGCGACGGCCCTGTGCCACGGGCCGAGGTGCTGCGCATCACGCCCGATGGGCAGTGGCAGCGCATTCCTTTGGCAGACTATTCCTGATTTATTTTCAATAGCTGCTTTCGCTGTTATTTCAACGATTTCAATGTAAAAACACTTTGAAATCGTTTGATATTCAGCGAAACAAGCTATTTTTATAAAAGCATCGGCAGCACAACGGCTGCAAACGCCTCGGGCTGCTCGTACTGCACCCAGTGCCCGGCACCGGGGATCAGTTGCAGCCGTCCGTTGAAACACGCCGCCGCCTGGGGCCACAGCCCACGGTAGAGCACATCCTCCTGCCCATACACCGCTTGCACCGGGCAGCCCAGGCGCGGCAGGGTCTGGCGCAGGATGTCGGTGCTGGCCAGCCGGCGGCGCGGCAGGCGGTCGCGCTGCACGTTGGCCGTGTGCAGGGCCAGGGTGGCGCGGTCGATCAGGCGGGCGTCGGCCAGCATCAGCGCCGCCAGGTTGTGCCGGTGGCAGTGCAATTGCGCCACCGGGTCGGCCAGATGCCGCCAGCCCTTGAGGCGGTACACCGGCTTGTCCCGCAGCCCCAGCCCCGGCGGGCCGACCAGCACCAGCTGGCGCACCAGGGCCGGATACGCCGCCGCCAGCAGCGCCGCCGTCATGCCGCCCAGGGAAAAGCCCATGATCTGCAGCGCCTGCCCCGGCAGCCAGTGCTGCAGGCTGGCGGCCAGCAGCGGCAGCATGTCGTCGGCATCCTGCTGCTCGGGCAGCGGATCGGATGCGCCAAAGCCGGGCAAATCCAGCGCCCACACGGCGTGCCCGGCCTGCGTGAGCGGCCCCAGCATGCGCAGCCAATGCGTCCAGCTGCCGCTGCCGCCGTGCAGCAAGACCACCGGGGCCTTGTGCAGATGGCCGGGCGCCGGTGCAGCAGGCCAATGGTGGGCGGTGAGCACGCCGCCCGCATGGGCAAAGCAGACGCGCTGCGCCTGGGCCTGCCACTGCGCCACCTCGTCGCCAACCACCTGCCCGGCCGCCACGGCGGCGTAATCCTGCGCCGGGCCAGCCCAGGGCAAGGCGGGCAAATCGTCTCCGTCCACCTCTACCACTGCGCCACGGCCTCCACCGCCAGGGCGTAGCCATGCACGCCGAAGCCGCACATCACGGCCCGCGCCACGGGCGAGAGGTAGGAGTGGTGGCGAAACGCCTCGCGGGCGAAGACGTTGCTGATGTGCAGCTCCAGCAGCGCCACGCCCGTGCCCTTGATGGCGTCCATCAGTGCAATGCTGGTGTGCGTGTAGGCCCCAGCGTTCAAAATCACCCCGGCCAGTGCGCCCTGGGCGTGCAGGCGACCGGCTTCATGAATCCAGTCGAGCAACTGCCCTTCATGGTTGCTTTGGTGAAAGCGCAGCGCCAGGCCGTGGCGCGTGCAGGCGTCCTGGCACAGCCGCTCCACATCGGCCAGGGTGTGCGCCCCGTAGACCTGCGGCTCGCGCGTGCCCAGCAGGTTCAAGTTGGGGCCATTGAGCACAAAAACCGTCTTGCTCATCGTGCATTCTTTCTGGTGGCAAAAACCGGCAATTATCCAACGTCACCGCAGCCAGGCCATAGGCCCCCGCCTACAATCCAGCGCCATATGAGCACTACCACCCCCCATTCACCAGAAGCGGTCGCCAAGCCGACCAACTTCCTGCGCCAGATCATTGAAAACCACCTGGACAACGGCACCCACGCCGGCCGCCACTGGGGCGGCGGGCCGGGCGATGCGGCCCACCATGCGGCAGGCCCGGTGGATACGGCCAAAATCCGCACCCGCTTCCCGCCCGAGCCGAACGGCTACCTGCACGTCGGCCACGCCAAAAGCATTTGCCTGAACTTCGGCCTGGCGCAGGACTACGACGGCATCTGCCACCTGCGCTTCGACGACACCAACCCGGAAAAAGAAGAGCAGGAATACGTCGAAAGCATCAAGGACGCCGTGCGCTGGCTGGGCTTCGACTGGCAGGACGCCCAGGGCCACAGCCACCTGTACTACGCCAGCAACTACTTCGACTTCATGCACCGCGCTGCCGTCTACTTGATCGAGCAGGGCCTGGCCTACGTGGACGAGCAATCGGCGGAGGACATGCGGGCCAACCGGGGCGACTTCACCACCCCCGGCAAAGACAGCCCCTACCGCAACCGCAGCGTGGCGGACAACCTGCAGCGCTTTGCCGACATGAAAAACGGCCTGCTGGCCGACGGTGCCGCCGTGCTGCGCGCCAAGATCGACATGGCCGCGCCCAACATCAACCTGCGCGACCCGGCCATCTACCGCATCCGCCGCGCCACGCACCACAACACGGGCGATGCCTGGTGCATCTACCCCATGTACACCTTCGCCCACCCCATTGAGGACGCGCTGGAGCACATCACCCACAGCATCTGCACGCTGGAGTTCGAAGACCAGCGCCCCTTCTACGACTGGCTGCTCGATCACCTGCGCACCGGTGGCCTGATTGCCACGCCCCAGCCGCGCCAGTACGAGTTCTCGCGCCTGAACCTGACCTACGTCATCACCAGCAAGCGCAAACTGAAGCACCTGGTCGACAGCGGCACCGTCAGCGGCTGGGACGACCCCCGGATGCCCACCATCGTCGGCCTGCGCCGCCGGGGCTACACGCCTGCAGCCATCCGCAACTTCTGCGAACGCATCGGCGTGACCAAGGACTATTCCTGGATCGACTACGCCACGCTGGACGGCTGCCTGCGCGAAGACCTGGAACACCAGGCCCACCGCGCCATGGTGGTGCTGGACCCGCTGGTGCTGGAGCTGACCAACTGGGCCGAAGTGTTCGGGAGCAGCGACCACATCGAAGCCTGCCACCTGCCCGCCCTGCCCCACGGCAAGGACGATGCCGACGTGCCCCAGCGCCACTTTGGCCTGGGCCGCCACGTCTGGATTGAGCGCGAAGACTTTGAAGAAACCCCGCCCAAAGGCTACAAGCGCCTGTTCCCCGGCAACAAGGTGCGCTTAAAAGGTGGCTACGTCATTGAATGCAACGGCTGCGAAAAAGACGCTGACGGCAAGGTCACCAAAGTGCTGGCCACCGTGGTGCCCGACACCAAGAGCGGCACCCCCGGGGCCGACAGCGTCAAAGTCAAGGCCGCCATCACCTGGGTGGCCCAGCACGATGCCGTGCAAGCCGAAGTGCGCCTGTACGACCGCCTGTTCACCGATGCCCAGCCCGACGCGGGCGGCAAGGACTACCTGGCGCTGCTCAACCCGAACAGCCTCAAAGTGGTGACCGCCTACGTCGAGCCCTCCCTGGCCAGCGCCCAACCGGACGACAAATTCCAGTTCGAGCGCTTTGGCTACTTCGTCGCTGACCGCCAAGAGCACCGCGCCGATCGGCCCGTATTTAATAAAATTACCGGACTCAAAGACAGCTGGGGCAAGTAACCACTTGGCCCTCTGCCCAGTACCAAAGGCTGCAAACTGCAGCCTTTGGCACATCTTGACGAAGGAAATTTTCATGCGCACGCGCACAGCCACCGCCTGGTTTCCCCAACCTGCGGCCAGCCAGATCACCCCTCCCCACATCTTTGCCGAACGCCGCCGCCTGCTGCAGCTGCTGGCAGCCACCAGCGCCACCGCCAGCCTCAGCCCCTGGGCAGCGCGCGAAGCCATGGCCGCACCCGCAGCCATGGACAAACTCGCCGCCCTGCCCGGCAAAGCCTCCACCGTGCCCGGCACGCAGCTGGCCGCCAAGCCCACCCCCTGGGACGATGCCACCAGCTACAACAACTTTTATGAATTTGGCTACGACAAAGCCGACCCCGCCCGCTACGCCCCCGCGATGCCAACCCGCCCCTGGAGCGTACGCGTCGAGGGCCTGGTGCAAAAACCCGGCACCTGGGCGCTGGAAGACCTGCTGCGCCTGCAGCCCATGGAAGAGCGCATCTACCGCCTGCGCTGCGTCGAAGGCTGGAGCATGGTCATCCCCTGGGTGGGCTACTCGCTGGCCGCATTGCTCAAACAAGTGCAACCCCTGGGCAGCGCCAAATTTGTCGAATTTGTCACCCAAGCCGACCCCGAGCACATGCCCGGCCTGCGCCGTGGCGGCCTGGACTGGCCCTACACCGAAGGCTTGCGCCTGGACGAAGCCCTGCACCCCCTGACCCTGCTGGCCTTTGGCATGTATGGCCGCGTCCTGCTCAACCAAAACGGTGCCCCGGTGCGCTTGGTGGTGCCATGGAAATATGGTTTCAAAAACGCCAAAAGCCTGGTCGCCATCCGCCTGGTCGAGCACATGCCGGCCACCGCGTGGGTCAAAGCAGCGCCCCACGAATACGGCTTTTATGCCAACGTGAACCCCGGCGTACCCCACCGCCGCTGGAGCCAGGCCAGCGAACGCGTCATTGGCCAAGGTGGCCTGCTGGCCCCCAAACGCGCCACGGAGCTGTTCAACGGCTACGCCGAGCAAGTCGGCTCGCTCTATACCGGCATGGATTTGAAGCGCTACTACTAAGCTAGCACTACGCCACCCAGGTATCGCATGGCCC
>CABIIJ010000075.1 GCA_902175065.1 uncultured Comamonas sp.
CCCTTACACTGCCAACCCCCGACCCTGCTCCCCCTGTTTAGAAAGGTTCCCCCATGGAAGTCGCCATCGTCCTCCTCGTCATCGCCGTGGTCTTCATCACCCAGGCCGTGAAAGTCGTGCCCCAGCAGCACGCCTGGATCCGCGAACGTCTGGGCAAATACGCCGGCACCCTGACCCCGGGGCTGAACTTCATCGTCCCCTTCGTCGATCGCGTCGCCTACAAGCACAGCCTGAAGGAAATCCCGCTGGACGTCCCCAGCCAGGTGTGCATCACCCGCGACAACACCCAGCTCCAGGTCGATGGCATCCTGTACTTTCAGGTCACCGACCCGATGCGGGCCAGCTACGGCTCCAGCAACTACATCATGGCCGTCACCCAACTGGCGCAGACCTCGCTGCGCAGCGTGATCGGCAAGCTGGAGCTGGACAAGACCTTTGAAGAGCGCGACATGATCAACGCCCAGGTGGTCAACGCCATCGACGAAGCCGCGCTGAACTGGGGCGTGAAGGTGCTGCGCTACGAAATCAAGGACCTGACCCCGCCCAACGAAATCCTGCGGGCCATGCAGGCGCAGATCACCGCCGAACGGGAAAAACGCGCCCTGATCGCCGCCTCCGAAGGCCGCCGCCAGGAGCAGATCAACATTGCCACCGGCGAGCGCGAGGCCTTCATTGCCCGCTCGGAAGGTGAAAAGCAGGCCGCTATCAACAAGGCCCAGGGCGAGGCGCAGGCCCTGGTCACCGTGGCCTCGGCCACCGCCCAGGCGCTGGAGCGCGTGGCTGCCGCCATCGAAAAGCCCTGCGGCACCGAAGCCGTGCAGCTCAAGATCGCCGAAAGCGCCGTGCAGGCCTACAGCAAGGTCGCGCAGGACGCCAACACCACCCTGATCGTGCCGAGCAACATCTCCGAAGTCTCCGGCCTGATCGCCTCGGCCATGCGGGTCGTGCAGCAAGGGAACGCGAAATAATCCCGCTTTTCCTTCAACCACTACTTTTTACACGCTAGAATGCCAGCTTCACCGCCAGGAGAGGTGGATGAGTGGTTTAAGTCGCACGCCTGGAAAGCGTGTGTAGGTTAATAGCCTACCGCGGGTTCGAATCCCGCCCTCTCCGCCAGTAACTCATTTCAATCAATAAGTTACGGCAACCAAAAGCACCGTGCCCACAATGGTGCCCACATAAAAAAATGAACTAAAGCCTGATTTTTCAGGCTTTTTTCATTTGTGCTTTTCCACGCTATCTAAAAAACAGGGCACAAGCGATCAATCGCACGCCGGCGAGTAAGGCCACAACAGCCGCCACCCGGGCGGCACGGACCAGATGGCTCAGGGATTAACGATCACTGGCCACGCGGCGCGGCAGGTTGCTGCATCAGTTGCGTGGCCATCAGCTCGGATTGCCAGCTCTGCATATCGCTGGCTGCACTGTCCGAATACGTTGTTGAGGGAACGGGCGTACTCAATGAGGGCGGCGGGGGAAGCGTCGGCAACTTGCTGCTCGGCATCGGACAGTTGCTTGCGCAGGCTGTCACGCTCGCGGCGAGTGCGATCAGCAGCATCCTGGAGAGTGGCTTGCTTTTGGATTGCATCGTTTAAGGCTCCTTGGTAATTGGCTGCCATGTCCGCACTGACCTTTGCCACCCGGGCATTGGCGGCGGTGCGCTCGGCGGTGATCTGTTCGCGGTAGGTGCTGGCCTGCAGGCGTTCTTCGGTCAACTCAACTTCCAGCCGCTTGATTTCCAGCAAGGCCAGCAGCCCGGCAACGATCAAGCCGACAACGGCCCAGCGCTGAATAAAAGCAGTTACTCCCACATCAGCCTCCACCAGAACCATGGGTCGAACAGCACGTAGTAGGCGATCACGCTCATGGCGACACCCCTTGCACCGTTTCTGCACATCGGGCCAGGGGCACATTGCCCACGCGATGATCCAGCCAGCCCACGATGAAACTGGCATTGGCCGCGCCCTGGGCCAGCTGCGCGTAATGCGCGGTCTGGTAGCCGTCCAGCAGCTTCAAGGTCAGCTCGCAAGCCTTCACGCGGCCGCGCCGCTTCTCCAGCGCTGCGTAGGCGCTCAGGGTGTCGCGGCCAATCGCGCCATCCACTTTGATCGGCGGGTAATCGCGCCCCGCACGGCTCAGGTCGTTCAGGGATTGCTGCAGCCAGCGGCTGGCGCGGCCTGGGCCAGCATTCACCCCCGCATCCACCAGCTTCGTGCCCACGGCAGGCGACACGGCCAGCACACGATCGAACTTCGGCTGCTCGATGTAGCTGGTCACGTAGATTTCCTGGGCCACGCCCTTCGGCAAGCTCTGCATCGGGCCGGCGTAGCCGTTCTGGCGGGCCACCTGCTCGGTAATGCCGTGGTTCGTGGCACCGCCTGCATCGTTGGGGTCGTTCACGTAGCCGCCTTCGATGGCAAACACGCCACCAACCACAGCAGCGACAAGGGCCGCAAGGCTTGCCCATACCTTGGCATTGCCGTGCTTCATGGCTCACCCCCTGGGGGCGTAGGACATACTTCGCCCGATTCAAGCTGGCGGCGCAGCAGCTGCTTTCGCATGCGCTTCATGGGCAGCTCGTGTCGGATGTAGCCATAGAGCTGCACCACCAGCCAAGCCGCAGACAAAAGGCCCACCGCCAGATTGACCAGCCCCAGAAAGGTGCCGATCCCAAGGAACGCGGCAAGCCAGCTGATCACTGACTTGAGCGTTATGGCCAGGTCGAATTCGTTTTTCATACCCCAAAGTTTTCCGGGGTATGCCTCTACAGTCGAACCCTATGCTGGGCAGCCACCAATTACAGGCTTAACGGCTTGCCTCCATGGCCATTTCCCGGAACTGCTGGCGCAACGCCCTGGGCGCGGTGTCGGCAATGCGTTGGGACTTGTCCTTGCCCATCTCGCGCACCTTGCGCCACACATCCGGCATCCGCACCACAATGGGCTGCTCCGGGTTGTCCCGGTTCCATGCCGCCAGCCGCACCCGCACCCGCGCCAGGGCCGCATCATCTTTACGGAAAAGCGCATCGGCCCATTGCGCCTTGATCTCTGCGCTGGTCTGCTGATAGAAGCTCTTGCTGCGCTGCATGAAGCTGTTGGCCTCCTGCACCTCGGCAACGCTTTTGGGCTGAAACCCCAGGAACTTGCTGGCGGCCTCGGCCAGCGTCACGTCCAACACCTTGTAGCCCTTGGTGTCCTTGTAGATGCCGCTGGTGGCCATGTCGTAGCCCTTGTACCAGTTGCGTGCTGCCGTGGGGGCAGCCTCCAGCGCCGCGCCGGCAAAGTCGCCGGTCAGCGCCTTGCGGGCGCCCGTGAAGCCGCGTGCCACCAAGTCGCCAGCAGGGCCAGCAATCTCCATCAGGTCACGCTCACGGTTCTGCTTGCTCATGAATAGGCCAGTGCCAGGGATAAGGTTGCCCATGCCCAGACGGCCCGACACGTCAATGGGCGCACCCGGCAGGCCAGAAGCACCCTGCTCCATGAACTCAGCGAACTCCTTGCCAACGATGTCGCTCAGGAACTCCTTGCGTGCCTGTTTGGTGCTCAGGCTGTAGCCCATCAGCTGCGCAGCGCCGTCAATCAGGTCTTCGGCATCTTCCATGAACGGCAAGCCACCAGCGCCACCCATCAGCAGCAGCATGGCCACGGCCCAGCCCACGGCACGGCGCCCTGCTGCTCGCTCGGCACTGCCCGGCTCGCCCTGGTTCCACATGCGGTGCATCAGCTCCAGGTAGGACACGCTGTAGGTCTTGAAGGTCATCAGCGTGCCGCCCACGGCACCGCGCCCCCAGCGCATCTTGTTGGCCTTGCTGTAGAGGAACTGGGTTTCAAGCACGGCCTTGCGGGCGAACTCGGCCGGGTCGGCCATGCCCTGCGCCTTGGCAATGCGGTAGGACGCAATGAAGGTACTGCGCCGGTTGAATTGTTCGGCCAGGGCGAAGGGTTGGCCCCATGCCACCTTGACGCGTTCCCAATTGTTCGCGGCTGCCGCGCGGGCATCGCCCAGCTTGGTGCCGTCGCCCGTGCGCAACGAACCGGTGCCGCGTGCCTGGGCCATCAACTGATGAATTTCTTGTGGCGACACCACGCCGTCATCCTCGGCGGATTGCAGCGCCTTGGCCAGCTCGGGTTCGTACTTGAAGCCCTTGGTGCCCATGTCCTTGAGCGCACGGGCCATCTGCCGCGCGGCCTGGCCCATACCGCCGTACTGCGACAGCCAGGGCATGGTGATCTGGAAAGGCTGGGTCATGTTGACGAAAGCCGAAGCCGCCGATCCGCCCAGGTACTGCGCAAACAACATGCCGCGCACGGCCTGCCCTTCTTCCTGCGGGTCTTGGATGTAGGAGCGCAGACCCATGGCCACGTCACGCAACTCACCCATTTCCTTGGGAATTGCCTCGACCGCGTTTTCCATGGTTCCGGCATTCAGCCCCTGCGAACCCAGGCGGGCATTGGAGTAAACAAAGCTGGCAAGCACACGGCCCACGTCCTCGCTGTAGCCGTCGATGCCCTTGCGGTGAATCAGGCGCTTCAAGGCGCTGTGGTTGTTCTTGGCCAGCTGCAGATAAGCCTGGAAAGCCTTGTCCTGCGCCTCGCTGCCCTCGCCTTTCAGGCCCAGCATGGAGCCGAACATCTCCAGGCTTTCCGGGGTGATGCCCTGGAACAGCTTGAACGCCTGCTCGCTCATGGTGCCCTGGGTCACAGTGGCACCCTTGAACACATCGAGCATCTTCATCTTCATCTGGTTCGAATCGCGCCGGCTCTCAAACATGCCGAAATACTGGCGCTCACCATTGGCGTCCACTACGTCCACGGTGTATTTGCCAAAGCGCGACAGCGGCGCATAACCCTTGTCCATCAGCTCGGTGGCAGTCTCGTAGCGCTTCACCACCGAATTGTTGATGACCATCAGCCGGTCGGCCATGTCGGGGTTGGCGCGGGCCTCGTCCTGCAGCGTGTCCACCACCAGCGTGAAAGCATCCTTCAAGCTTTCCTGGCCCAACACCACCTCGCGCATGTCCGCGAACTGCTCCCCCATGGCTCGCAGCATGTCGGTGCGGGCGGTCATATCCAGGCTACGGTCGATGGCTCCGCGTGCCTCTTGATACAGGCTCACCTGCTGATCGTTCAGCTTGAACAGAGTTTTCAGCTCATTTTGCGTCCAGACAACGCCCGGCTTTAAAACTACGCTATCAAACTTGCCATTGACAGCCTTCTCAAACGATTCAATGGGCATCCCCTTCCACATCTTGAGCACGCGGTCGTCCAGCTTGCCGGTACGCAGCATGATCTGCGCCTTCTCGTCGGCGGGCATGTTGCGGTACTTGGCATTCAGCGCCTCGGTCGTCACCGGCGTTCCGTCCAGGTCACGCGCCCACATCAGCGTTCCTTCAAACAGCGGCTTGGCCACGGCCTTGTTGTCGGCGGCGGTAATGGGCTTTTTCTTCAGGTCGGACCAGCTCTCCACGCGCGGCATCAGGCGCGGCGCGAAGTCTGCAGCGTCGTTGGCCAGCATGGACACGTCATCAATGAAGCGCTGCGCGGCTTCAAACACCGGCTTGAACTGCGGCACGCGCTCGGCCAGATTGCGCATGGTGCCAACGGTCTTATCCCATAGCAATACCTTGCCGGGGTGGCTCAGGGTCTGGCTGATCTGGTCGAGTGCGCTGGCCTTGAGAGCGGCGAAGTTGTCGGTGCCGAAGTTGGCAACACCGTCTTGACCATCCTGCCCATCGGGATACACAATGCGCACATCCCCGGTATCGCTTCGGGCGTTGGACGGCAGGACACTTTTTGCAATCGTGTCGAAATCCGTCGTACCGGGGTACTTTCTCATACTGGTCATTGCCAGCGTCTTGCGCCCGGAGCGCACCTCTTCCAAATACAGCAGCGTCCCATCGTCAAGCCGCTTGATGATTCCCACCACATCCTGCCCGCGCGGTGTCTTTCCCCCCAGGACATAAGCAGTAGGTGCCGCAACCGCATTTGCGATCTCGGCAACATCATCATTCGTCAAGGGGATTTGCGCCCGGTTTTTCTCCACCTTCGGATCACTGTGCCGGTTCAACGCATGGCGCACCGCGAACATATCCGCCGTGTGCATGAACCCACTCTCCACTGCTACCCCTTCGCGCTGGAGCAAACCCACCTCGCGCTCAGAAACCGGCCCCAGTGCCACTGTTTGATTCTCATTGCCTGCTGCGCGGGCCGCTTGTGCCAATCCACGCAGCTTGTCAGCCATAAAAGCAACATCCGGGCTACGCAAAGCAAAACCCTGTTTGCGCAGCCCCATATCCTCGCGCACCGCAGCCACCCCCAGGCCCAGCGCCTGCGACAGCGCATCGTTGGAGCTGTTGGACAGCCCCAGGATCGAACGCAGAATCCGCACCAAGCTATCCCAGGCGCTCTTGAGCGAGTTACCCGCTGGCGCACTCATCTTGCGCAGCGCATTCTGGAAATCCGGGTTCGTGAACACCTCGGCCACGAACTCATCCACGTTCTTGGTACCGTAGAAACCAGCCGCGCCCGGCTGTTTGCGTACATGCTCCAGCAGCTTTTGCAATTGCAGCTTGGGTAGGCCCGGCTTGGCCAGCGCCCGCATCGTGGCCGCGTGCATCGCCTCGTGCAAAAAGATGCGCTCTGCCGCGTGCTCGGCGCTGCCCGCCAGGGTAATCGTGTCCGCGTTTTTGCTGTATTGGCCGTGCAACGGGTTGCCCTGGTGCTGGCCCAGGTGACGCAGCTCCACTTTGGGCGTAATGCCAGCTTTGAGCAGCAGCCGCGCCACCTGCCGGTTAAACGGCGTCCTGGACGCGCTGGCAATCAGGCGCAGGATGTCGCGTGCGCCCTTGCCGTCCGCGATGGCCTGCATGACGGCCTTGTCCTGGGCGGTGCCCGGACGGCGCTTGGCCGCACCCTCGAAGTTGGCAGCATCGTCAACCGGCGCGGCGGGCGCATCGGCTTGCACGGATGCCTTGCTCTCCTTCTCGATCACCTCGGGCGCCTGGAACTCGCGTTCTTCGTACAGGGGCATACCCTGGGCGTCCATCACCTCGTTGTAGGGGGTGGCCATTTCTCCCTTGGCGTCCTGCCCCAGCACAAACCACCCGTCTTTCGTCCAGCGGTGGCCCGTCACCACAAAAGGCCGGCCGGCGCGGAAAGCCTCGGAATCCACCGGCGCACCAGCACGTAGCCACGCCGGCGGCGGCACTGGGTTCACCTCGATGTCTTTCTCCAGGGCCTCCAGGCGTTTCTGGGCTGCATCCAGGTCAGCGGCGCGGGCAAATGGCGCCTTCGAGACTTGCTCCAGGCGCTCGATGCTGGCCTCGCGCTCTGCAATGACGGCCTCCACCTTTTCGATACGCCCGGGGAAGTTGCGAATCTGCTGCTCCAGGCCGCGCAGGCCGCTGCTGCTGAACTCCTGCCCATCCACTTTCATGACCAACTCGGGCTGGCTGGACAACGAAGGCCAGCGTGCCGTGATGGTCTGGTCGCGGTAGGTTCCAACCTTCACGCCGGACTGTTCCATGCGCATGTCGGCTTTCAGGAACTGGTCGATGGCTTCCTCTGCGTCCTTGCGAACATCGAAGGTCTTGCCCTGCACCGTCGCAGTGAAGGTTTCGGACTGCGCCAGCATCATGGTGCGCAAGCGCTGCGGCAAGTTGTTGGCCTGCATCTGGCGCAGGACGCCGCGATTCCACTCAATCGCTTCCTTGGCGTTTCGCATGTTGCGACGTGCGTCGGCCACGCCATTGCCGTGCATACGCTCGGCCCGCTGCAGGGCTTCCACGTTCTTGCGCAGTTTTGCACGGATCAGGATGCGAGGATCCCCAGCGGCTTCGGAGAACGACTGCACGATGTCGCTTTCCTCGTCGCTGGCGGCATCGCCCTCGATCACGCGGCTGTCACTGTTGGCCTTCATGAACGCAGTGATGAAGCGCTGTTTGATCGCCAGGATCTGCCAGCGGCGGCCATCCAGGCGGTCAGTCATGTAGCGGTATTCCAGAACGGTGTTCCACTGGTTGCCTTGACGCAGGCCGCGCCCATTGCGCTGTTCCAGCTCGCCGGGCATGTAGGGGGCATCCATATGGTGCATGGCACGCAGGTTGCGCTGCATGTTCACACCTACGCCCAGCGTGTCGGTAGAGCCGATCACCACGCGAATGCGCAGATCGTTCATCGCGTCGGCAATCTCCTTGCGTTTTTCCTTACTGGTGCTGCCGTCCACGATGGCGATTTGCTCGCGCGGAATACCACCCTGCACCAACCGCTCCACGATGTCACGCATGGTCGAGAAGGTCTTGGCGCGGCGGGTGATCTTCTTGCCGCTGGGATCACGCCCCATGCTCTTGTCCTTGGACGTGGAGAAACCCTGCTCCGCAAAAATGACCTGGGCGGCGCGGTCGTCGGAGCGGTAAATCTCCAGCACATTGCCCACCACCTTGGACGCCTTGCTACCGGGCGAATCGGGCACACTGCCCTCTTGGCCCGCATAAGCCTCGTCTTGCATCAGGCGCACGTCAAAGCTCGCCTTGTTGGCCAGCCCCTCGGTGATGAAGGGCGACTCGGGGGAACCGTTGTGCATCGCCTCCATGCGCTCCTTGCCGCGCATACTGCGCCAGGAACGGGCGTAGCCCTGCAACTGGGCAAAGATGCGGCTTTGCTCGTCGGTCAGGTCGCTGGTGACGTTGACCACCTTCTTGTAGGGGCGGTCGGCGGCGTTCTCGGTGCGTCCGTTCAGCAATTCGGCACGCTCGGCTTCGCCCAGGTCGGTACTGGTCAGGGTCTTGCCATTGACCTTGCGCGGCTGCATTTCCGGCATATCGTCGGCAAACACCACATCCATGTATTGGCCGATCATGCGGCGCAACTCTGGCACGTTGATGAAGCCAGCCAGGCGGTTGATGGCCTCGTACTCGCCGGCGGCGGACAGCTCCACGTCCTGCACTTCCTTGGCGAACGAGCCAAACCAGCCATCCCACGACTCCACGCCTGCCGCCTTCATTTCGTCTTCCATCACATAGCGCATCTGGTGGAAGATTTCCGTCAGCGTGTTGGTGATGGGCGTGCCGGTGAAGGTGTGGACGTTGCCCCCGAAGTTGTTGGCGCGGATGTAGCGGGTAATGAACTGCAGCGCAATCGAACGGTTCGATGTCTGGGTGTTCAGCCCCTTCATGTTCATGCGCGTGCTGATGGGCGGCTTCTTGAATTCGTGCGCTTCGTCCACCAGCACCATGTCGATGCCCAGGTCTTCAAAGGGGATGGCGCCCTCGCGGGACGACTGCATGGCCTGCTTCTTGATCGTCTCGATGATGCGGTTGCGTGCCTTTACCAACTCCTTTGCGGTGACGGAGCGAACCTTTTTCAGCTCGTCCTCGTCGTTCATGATTTCAGCGGTCAGGTTTACACCGTCTTCCTCGGCAGCGGCGTAGGCTTCTTCCTCCAGGGCACGGATGTCCTCGCGTGCCATCTCCATCAGCGTTTCCTCGCGGAAGCTCAGACGGTCGATCAGCGAATGCGGCATGACGATGGTGTCCCAGTCGTCATTGGCAATCTGGCGCATACGCACGGCAATGCTGTTTTTGTCCAGGTTGTCGATGTAGAGCACCTTGGCGGCGGGGTACATCATCTGGATTTCAGCGGCCACGCTGGCGCTGTTGGCGTTGTGGGCCAGCAGCACGGGTTTCTTGGCGATGCCGTAGCGGCGCGATTCCACGGCGATGCCGCCCATGGTGAAAGTCTTGCCGGTGCCGACTTCGTGGGCATTGAGCGAACGGCGATTGACCAGTGCTCGCCAGATGGCATTGACCTGATGCTGTCGCAGGTTGAACGGGCCACGGCCCAGGCTCAGGGCCATGCCGTCGAAGTGCAGGAAAGAGCCGTCGTACTTGGGCGTGGCGTAGGCATTGCGCGACTCGTTGTATTCCGCCTCCAAGCTGGCGCGGCGCTCGGGGTCAGACCACAGCCATTCCCCGAACTTGGTGCGGATGTCGCCAATGCGGGCGTTGGCCTCGTCCGTTGCTTCGGTGTCCACGTACTCGTTACCGTCGCTGTCCTTGCGGTGGATCTTCACCGTCTGATTGGTGAATGCCGCATTGACCAACTTGCTGAACGGATACTCGCCCGTTCCAAAGCCGGTACGGGCTTCCGTCCAGTGGTTCGCACCATCGGGCAGACGAATCTTCCAGCGGCCATTGAGAAACGTCGCTTCGATGCCGGTCGTGCCGGGGCGGTTGAGCATGTGGGCCACGTACTCGGCATAGGCCTTGGCAGGAACCCAGGTGGCGCCCAGTTGGCTTTCGATGTTGAAGTAAGGCACATCCTCGGGAATGACCTTCTTCAACTCGGCCACGTTGCGCTCCATCGCCCTGTTGCCATCGTCCATCGCGGCCTGGGCCTCGCGCAGCTTCTGGCGCACATTGCCCGACAGGTAAATGTCGGAGGGCACCACGTCGCCGTTGGGCGCCTCAAACACCGCGCCAGACTTGACCAACTCAGCACGCACCTCGGCCTCGGGCTTGCCCGCGATAGAGGCAATCTCGGCCAGGGTTGGCTCCACCGAACGGTTGCGGGCCAACACGTAGGCATCCTGCGATGTGGGGTTTTCAATTCCACGGGCGCCGCGAATCGTGCTCTTGGTCAGGATGTCCGAAGGCTTTCCGTTGACCGTCAGCGCGGCCAGGGCCGGATAGAACGGATCGTCAATCTTGCGCAGATAGTCCAGACCGAAACTGTCGCCCATGTCGCCGTGGGCCTTGCCGAAAGCCTCGTAGGCTTCGCGTAGCGCCTTGCGGGCATCGTCGGCCCGGCCATCGCGCTCGGCCTCGATCAGCCCGGCGTACTTGCGGCGCATGTCGATCAGCGCACGCAGCTCCTGCTCACGCTTGGCAGTGGCCGCTTCGCTCTTGAGCGCGTACTTGCGCACTTCCTGCGCCGGGGCAAGGTGTTCGCCGCGCACCACGTACAACTGGCCGTTCTGCTCACTCAGCGATCCCTCGCGGTCTGCGGTGTGGTTGGTCACATAGCTGATGTGCTCGGTACGGTTTTCCTTGGTGAAAACACCCTCGGGCACCAGGTTCACGGCTTCGCGCAGGCGCTCGGCCATGTTCTCTGGCCGGTGGACAATCATGCCGGGCTGCATACGCGTGGTGCCGTGGCCGTAGTCGGTCGTGCCGATCACGTTGCCGGGGTTCTGCGCATAGAACTCGTTGATGAAGACCTCCTGGCCTGCGGGCGTCTTGACGGCCACAGAATTGATCCATGGCTCGTTGGGCGTCAGGCTCAGTGCCTTGTCGCGCTTTTTCAGGATCACGATGTCCGTTACCACCTTGGTTCCAGCGTATTCCTGGAACGCACCCGAAGGCAGGCGAATCGACGTGACCAGCTCGGCCTTGCGGGCCAGGGCGGCACGGATGCGGGTTGCCTTCTTGTCCATGGTGCCGTTGGACGTGATGCCCACCACCAGACCACCAGGACGAACCTGATCCAGCGCCTTCAAGAAAAAGTAGTCGTGCAGGAACGGACTCAGGGTGTTGTAGCGGCGGTCTGCAATGACAGTGTTTTCAAACGGCCAGTTGCCGATCACCACGTCATAGAAGTTGTCCGGCGTTTTGGAATCCTGGTAGCCCATCACCTTGATATTGGCGTCGGGATACAGGCGCGTGGCCATGGAGCCGGTCAGGCTGTCCAGTTCAATGCCGGCCAGTTGGCTGCGGCCCTTGATGTCGGCAGGCATCATGCCGAAGAAGTTGCCGATGCCCATGGATGGCTCCAGCACGCGGCCGCCACCAAAGCCCATGCGCTTGACCATATCCCACATGGCCATCACGGTTGGCGGGTCGGTGTAGTGGGCGTTGGTGATGGAGCGCTGGGCGGATTCCCACTCGTCTTGCCCCAGATGGTCACGCAGCCACTGGTCACGCTTTTCCCAGCCCTGCTTGGGCATGGGCTTGGCCCAGGTGCCCTGGAACAGTTCTTGGCCAAACGAACCCCAGCCGGTGTAGCCGGCCAGCGTGCGCTGTTCTTCTGCGGTGGCTTGGCGCTCGCTCTCGCGCAGATGGTTCAGCAGCTCGATGGCTGCCATGTTCTTGTCGAAGCGGGCTACCGGGGTGCCGCCGACGATTTCAAGGGGGTTGTCCAGGTGGAAGTTGCCAGGGCCAGGGTTGGCCGGACTGACTTCCTCGGGTGCCTTTACGCTGCGCTTTTTTCCGGCTCCAGCATCAGATGCTGGCGCTCCGCTTGCTCGCGTGCGTCCGTCACCGGAACCCCCGCCTTTATCAGCCGGGCCTGCTCGTCCCACATCCGCTGCTGGCACACGAACGCCATTGCTTCCAGCACCCCCAGCGTCCGCAGGCGCAGGTACATCGCCGGGCTGTCGGCTTTCCAGGTCGCCAGAATCCGCTGGTGCAGCGGAATCGTTATCTCGGCCCCCTCGTCCAGATACTTCTGGTGCTCGGCCTTGATCCGCTGCACGTCCTGCTTGCTCAGGATTTCCATTGTTTACTTCCTTCGGTTCAGTCGTGCGCGTTTGCACCCCCATGGTAGCGCGTGCGCCACTCAACAGCAATGCCGCCAAATCGGATGCGGACAAATCTACCGGCATCCAGCGGTTCTGCCCCTTGGTGGCATAGGTGTCGCCGGGCGCCTGTGACGTGCGGGCCATCACGGCAATGCCGCTGGTCGTGCTGGGGAACATGCCGCGCAGGGCGGTGTCGCCAACATGCACGTACAGATTGGTGTTGCTCTCAGGGTCGCGCACGGTCAGGCTCACATCGCCGCTGCCAGCCACACCACTTTCATTGACGCTCACAGCCTTGCCGGACTTGCCCTTGCGGTCGGCGTGCGGCTCAAAGCCTGCGGTGGCCAGCTCGTCTGCTACCGCACTGAGGTACTGCTTGGCCTCCTTGAGAAATGCGTCCTTGGTGCTGTTGCCGGTTTCGCTGCCCGTGCCATCGCCATAGCCGTTGATATGCTCCACACCCCAATCCTGGGTCAGGGTCATATCACCCTTGGCCCCGGTCTTCTTGATACGCTTGGCAGGTTTTTTGACGGCAGCACCCAACGCCCCGGCGGTCTGCTCGCGGGCATCGGGTGTCAGCAATGCCTGGTGCTGGCGGGCCGACTCATCAGCATCCGTCATCCCAGCAGTGTCCAGGCCGGGATAATTGCGGGCACCCTCCCAAAACGACAGCAGGTAAGGCTTCACGCCGTCGCCCATATCCTCGATCATGGCCTTAGCGTACTGGGTGAAGTTGCGCACACCGGATTCGATGTACGCCCCGGCAATCGTCATGCCGTCCACCAGCAACTCTGGGTCGATGCCGCTATTGAGCGTGCCCAGCTTCTTGCGCATTCGCTCTCGCGCTGCTGCCACCTTGTCGGCGGTAAACAGCTTGTTTTCAGCAAAGCGGTCGGGGTCGGCGGTCTTGGCCTCAGCTTTCGCATTGGCAGGCTTGTCGCCCACATACACCACTTCCAGTTTGCCGCTGTCTTTGGCGGCCTGCATCAGATTCGCGCTTGGCGAAGCCTTCACAGCCTCCAATGCTTGTTCCACTGGAGCATCAAGAACAATGGCCTTGACTGGCTTACCTTCCTCGGCTGCCGCGACTGCCTGATGGTGGCCGTCAATGATGTGACCGTCACTCGACACGATCACCGCGCGATCACCGCCCGCCGTCTTGGCCGCCTCCACCTTGGACGGCGAATACTCGGCCTGGGTAGGCTTCAAGTCTGCCGCGTCCACAGTCTTGGTTTCGTGCGCGATGCCCAGGGCATTCAGGTGCTTGACCAGCCCGCCATGATTGGCAGTCGGCACTTGTGGCATTTCCGAGCGCGGGATGCCAAGCGTGCCAGAGTCGGCCGCGAACGGGGTTTCATCACCCACCGACTGCGTAGCTTGCGGCGCCATCGCGTTCGCCAGTTCACGCTGAATGCCGGCATTCAACTTGCCCCACTCGGCGCGGGGCATGTTCCGGGCCAGGACAGGCTTTACCCCCTCCAGGCGCCCGACCAGCGCGGATCGCTCTGCAAAAGACATACGTGCCCACTGTGCGCCAGCGTCATCCATGCGCTTTGCTCGCTGCTGGCGGTCTGGTTCTTGCGCTTGAGCTTGCGGCGCAGTCGGCGCACCTGCTTGACGGCCATCGTTTTGAGTTGCGGGGGCGCCATCGGTCAGCCCTGGCCCTGCTGGTTGGCCTGCTTGCGCTGCTCCTGCTTGCGCTGGTTGCGTGCTGCCTTGCTGGGCTTGATCGGTTTGCGTGCCATTGGTTTTAGCTCCTTCATTGATAGCTGATTGCGATTGATTGGCGCGGTCTTTGATTGCTTTTTGAATCTTTTTCTGGCGGCTGTGGTCGGCGGGCAGCAGGCTGGACAACTGCTGCAACTCGTCCGCGCTCATCTCGGCCAGCTTCTTGCGGTTGAGCTGGGCCAGGGTCGCCACGTTGGCGCCCTTGGCCCGAGAGCCGGGGCCGGCTGCCTGGGTCTGCTGCTGTACGTCCTGGATCTCGATGTTCTTGGGCACCGCGCCCGCGTCCTCTTGCACGCTGGCAAAGGCACTGTCGGGCGCATCGGGTATGTCGGCGGCGGCCTGCTCGTCGCGCAACTCGGCCTGTAGCTCGTCTTCCTCGCGGGCGGCACGGCGGCGGCTCAGTTCATTGGCCAGTTGCAGGCGCACGTCCTTGGATTGGGCGTTACGGAAGGCAGTGGAGAGGTCGGCACCTGACCAGTCGGCCATGCTGGGCAAGCCGGTAATCTCACCAGTTTCCTTATCAACCGCCTGCTTGGATTGCGCCGGTTGCTCTTGTTTTTTCTTGGAAGGATCGGCAGGCTTGGCCTTTTTGGCGGCCTCGGCGGCCCGGGCCATTGCGGCGGCCTCCTGCACCTGTGCAGTGGCGCCGGTATCCACCGACATGGCGGCAGCGTTCTCCAGCGGGCCAGCCTCGGGTCCAGAGCGCAAGCCCAGCGTCTCGGAAACCTTGGGCGCAGATGCCGGCGCCACATCCTCCATGGTGGCAGGCTGCACTGGTGCAGGCGCGTCGTCCATGGTGGCGCTGGAATCCGGCACCGCCCCAGGGGCAGCCCCCGGAGCGGCTGTTGAAGCAACCTCGGGCTGCGCCGACCCGGCCACGGCAGCACCATCATCTTGCACCGTCTCTGGCTGCACCTGGCCTTGCGCCGAAATAGCAGCCCGCTCAAGCTGGGCGAGAGCGTCGCCGGCCGCAGGCTCCCCCGCCTGGTTGTCCGGCAACCCCTGCCCGCCACCAGAAGGCTCATGCAAAGCCCGATAGCCCGACGCCCCAGCCCCCATTGCGCCACCCGTCAGCACCCCCATGACCACGGCGGCATCCACATCCTCGTGCCAGTCCTTGCCCAGCGCCAGGTTCTGAAATACCTGCTCGGCCACGCTCTGCGGCAATTCCTCCAGCAACCCCTCGGTAATGGCCCCTTCGATCACCTTGCGCGGAATACTCTTGGCAGCCTGTTGCAACGCCAGCGGATTGTTGGCAGCCTGCACCGCCGTCGTGGCGGCCTCATCGGCAAACTGCTTTGCCATGCCCTTGCGGCCCTGGGCCATCATGGTGTCCACGTCGCCAATGCCCAGGCGATTCTGCAAACCGCCAGACAAGCGGGAAATCGCCGCCCCGGCCACGCCAGTACCAGCCGCCCAGGCCGATTGTTCTGGCGTCAACAAACCATCGGCGGTTTCCTGGCGAATGGCCTCGGCCTGCGCACCGGCCATCACCGTGCCCTCGCCTATCGCACCCGCTGTCGCAGCGCCTTTGACACCCATCTGCCCCAGGCGGGTCGCCGCCATCAAACCCCGCCCGATGGCACCGCCAGCGGCCATGCTCGGCAACGATTCGACCACCGCCCCGGCAATGTTGGAAGGATTCTCCAGCGCCGCCTGGAACTTGCCGCCTATTCCCTGCGCCTCCTGAAACTTGCGCTGGGCGGCCTTTGTGGCATCCGTGTGCCACTCGTTGATACCCTCTTTCCATTCCTTGGGCCGGAAACCGAAAGAGCCACCCTTATTCTCCAAAGCCTGCCCCACC
>CABIIJ010000076.1 GCA_902175065.1 uncultured Comamonas sp.
CCGCTGCACCGCCGCCGCGTGCCGTCACGGTGCTGATCGCCCGCCGCGTCCAGCCCGCTGCCGTGGCCGCTTTCGAGGCCGCCATGCAGGGCATGCTGGCGGCGGCGGAAGGTTTTCCCGGCCACCTGGGCGGCCAGCTCGTGCCGCCCCAGGAAGCCGGGGATGGCGCCGAGCCGCTGCTGTACCACGTGGTCTTTGCCTTCGACAACGAGGCGCATCTGGCCGCCTGGCAGGTTTCGACCCAGCGCGAGCACTGGCTGCAGCAGGTGTTGCCGCACACCGTCGGCACGCAGCAGTTGCACCGCGTGACGGGGCTGGACTACTGGTTTGCCGCGCCCAACAGCACCACCCGGGCGGCCCCGCCGCGCTGGAAGGTGGCGGTGGTGACGTGGCTGGGGATTTTCCCCACCGTGCTGCTGCTGTTCCTGACCGTGGCGCCGCTGCTGGCCGACTGGACTCTGGTGCCGCGCGTGCTGGTGATCACCCTGCTGGTGGTCGTGATCATGACCTGGGGGGTGGCGCCGCGCCTGACGCGCTGGCTGCACCCCTGGCTGCACGCGAAAGGCTGAGTGAAACGACGTTCTTTATTGATACCTGAAAGGTATTGAACAGAGGAAAAAATTGTATTGGACGGCAACGACATCTCTTTTTATCGTTGCCCCATGACTGGCAGGACTTGCAGGCGCCCCGCACAAAGAGGGCGCCGCGAAGGAGACAAAACCATGCAGAAATTCGTTGTCCACATCGAAGAAACCGGCGAGTGCTACACCGCCGCCGACACCCGTTCCGTGCTCGAAGGCATGGAAGCGCTGGGCAAGAAAGGCATTCCCGTGGGCTGCCGCCAGGGCGGCTGCGGCGTGTGCAAGGTGCAGGTGCTCGAAGGCCAGTTCACGCGCCGCGTGATGAGCCGCGCCCACGTCAGCGCCGAGGAAGAGGCCGCCGGCTGCGTGCTCTCCTGCCGCATCTACCCCCGCAGCGACCTGCGCCTGAACGTGATCGGCGCCATGAAGAAAAACGTTTGCCGCCCTGCCCCCACTGCGGCGGCTCCCCTTTCCCCCAACCCATGAACCTATCAAACCAAAGGAGACAAATCATGGCAATGACTGGCGTTTTACGCCCCGGACACGCACAAATCCGGGTGCTGGACCTGGAAGAATCGGTCAAGTGGTACACCGACGTGCTGGGCCTCAAGCCCATGGGCCGCGATGCCCAGGGCCGGGTCTATTTCAAGACCCGCAGCGAGCGCGACCACAACAGCGTCATCCTGCGGCAGGCCGACCAGGCGGGCATCGACTTCTTTGCCTTCAAGGTGCTGGACCGGGCCACCCTGGAAGACTTCGAGCGCAAGCTGCAGGCCTACGGCATCAAGACCGAGCGCATCCCTGCCGGCGAGCTGCTGGAGACGGGCGAGCGCGTGCGCTTCCAGATTCCCACCGGCCACATGATCGAGCTGTACTGCGAGAAGACCGACGTGGGCAACGGCATGGGCTACTTCGACCCCGACGTGGACGTGCTGGACGGCCCGGGCATCCGCCCCATCCGCCTCGACCACTGCCTGCTCTACGGCGGCGACGTGGACGGCAACGTCAAGCTGTTCACCGAAGTGCTGGGCTTCACCCTGGTCGAGCGCGTGAAGCTGGAAGACGGCCAGACCGACCTGGCCGTGTGGCTGACGTGCAGCGCCAAGGCGCACGACATCGCCTTCGTGCGCCATGCCGAGGACGGCAAGCTGCACCACGTCTCGTTCCAGATGCCGAGCTGGGAAAGCGTGCTGCGGGCCGCCGACATCATGAGCGTCAGCCGCACCTCGATCGACATCGGCCCCACCCGCCACGGCATCACCCAGGGCACGACGATCTACTTCTTCGACCCCAGCGGCAACCGCCTGGAGACGTTTGCCGGCGGCTACGACCACTATCCCGACATGCACCCGATCACCTGGAGCTGGGAAGAAGTGGGCCGGGGCATCTTCTACCACGACCGCAAGCTGAACGACGCCTTCCTGAGCGTCGTGACCTGAGGAGCGCAGCACGATGGCACAACACAGCGTCGAACAACGCGCCATCACCGCCGAGGCGGCCCATGCCGCCGTGCTGGCGGCGGTGGTCAGGGCGGGCGAACTGGGCATCCGCATCAATGTCGCGGTGACCGATGCGTCCGGCGTGCTGGCGGCCTTTCTGCGCATGCCCGGCGCCTTCCTGCACTCGGTGGACATTGCCATCGACAAGGCCTACACCAGCGCCGGCTTCGGCTTTGCCACGGCCCGGTGGGCAGGCATCCTGCAAGGCGACGAAGCGCTGCGCCTGGGCATGCCCACCAGGCCGCGCAACGTGGTCTTCGGCGGCGGCCTGCCGCTGCGCGAGGGCGGGGTGCTGATCGGCGGCATCGGGGTGTCCGGCGGCAGCGCCGAACAGGATGAACTCTGCGCCCGCGCCGCCCTGGTGGCGCTGGGCCTGGACGACGCATAGAAAAAAGAGACAAGGAACCAACCAATGAAAGTCACACACATTGCCGGCGCTGCGGCGCTGGCCCTGCTGGCCGCCACCGGGGCGCAGGCCGACGGCCACTACGTCCCGGGCGTGGAAGGGATGCAAGGGCCCAGCGTGCCCCCGGCGGGCATGTACTACCTGGGCTATCTGGTGAACTACAGCATCGACAGCCTGCGTGCGCCCGGCAGCAGCAAGGTGCCGGGCCACAACACCGGCACCGTCACGGCCCTGGCCAACCGCTTCGTCTGGGTGACGAACCATAAATTCCTGGGCGCGGACTACGGCATGGAGGCCATCGTGCCGGTCATGCGTACGTCGCTGACGTTCAACGCGCCGGGCATCTCGGACTCGCGCTCCGGCGTGGGCGACGTCTACCTGGGGCCGCTGGTGCTGGGCTGGCATGGCCCGCAATGGGATGCCGTGGCTGCTGCCGGGCTGTGGCTGGACAACGCCAGCGACAGCCACCCGGCTTCGCCCGGCAAGGGTTTCAAGAGCACCATGCTGACGGGCGGGCTGACCTATTACTTCGATGGGGCCAAGACCATTTCCGGCTCGGCCCTGGCGCGGTACGAGTTCAACAGCAAAAAGGACGGCGGTTTTCGCCCCGGCCAGCAGCTGACCGTGGAGTGGGGGCTGGGCAAATCCTTCGGCGCGTTCTCCGCCGGCATGGTGGGCTACAGCCAGTGGCAGACCAGCGACGACAAGGGGCCGGGTGCCACCACCGACCGGGCACGCCGCCACGCCGTGGGGGCCGAGCTGGTCTACCCCATTGCCGGTGCGGGCGTGTTCCTGAAGGCGGCGGCCTACAAGGAGTTCAACGTCCGGAACACCACCAAGGGTTCCTTGGTGCGCTTCACCCTGGTGAAGGCGTTCTGAGCCGCGATTCCCAGGGAGGCGGCACGGCGGCGGGGCACTGCCGCCGTGCCGACAGGCAAGCGTTTTATTTCAACCAGAGCAGGGCTATGCAAGAGTTTCTCAATTTCATCAACGGCGCGTACGTTCGCAACACCAGCGGCAAGACGTTTCCCGACATCAACCCCGTCAATGGCCAGGTGATCGGCCAGATCTACGAAGCCGGGCAAGGCGAGGTGGATGCCGCCGTGGCGGCCGCCCAGGCGGCGCTGAAGGGCGACTGGGGGCGCTTGTCGGTGGCGGAACGCTGCAAGCTGCTGGATGCCGTTGCTGGCGAGATCAACCGCCGCTTCGACGATTTCCTCCAGGCGGAAATTGCCGATACCGGCAAGCCCCACCACCTGGCCTCGCACGTCGATATTCCGCGCGGCGCGGCCAACTTCCAGATCTTCATCGACACCATCAAAAGCACGGCCACCGAGTCGTTCAACCTGCGCACGCCCGACGGCAAGACGGCGCTCTCCTACGGCGTGCGCGTGCCGCGCGGCGTCATCGCCGTGGTGTGCCCGTGGAATCTGCCGCTGCTGCTCATGACCTGGAAGGTCGGCCCGGCGCTGGCCTGCGGCAACACTGTGGTCGTCAAGCCCAGCGAGGAAACCCCGGCCACCGCCACGCTGCTCGGCGAGGTGATGAACACGGTGGGCATGCCCAAGGGCGTCTACAACGTGGTGCACGGCTTCGGCCCCGGCTCGGCGGGCGAATTTTTGACCAGGCACCCCGGCGTGAACGGCATCACCTTCACCGGCGAGACGCGCACCGGCAGCGCCATCATGAAGGCCGCCGCCGACGGCGTGCGCCCCGTGTCGCTGGAAATGGGCGGCAAGAACGCCGCCGTGGTGTTCGCCGACTGCGATTTCCAGGTCACCGTGGACACGCTCACGCGCTCGTGCTTCGAGAACGCCGGCCAGGTCTGCCTGGGCACCGAGCGCGTGTATGTCGAGCGCCCGATCTTCGAGAAGCTGGTGGCTGCGCTGAAGGAGCGTGCCGAGGCCATGAAGCCCGGCCTGCCGTTCGACAAGGACACGAAGATCGGCCCGCTCATCAGCAAGAAGCACCAGGCCAAGGTGCTGGGCCTCTACCAGACGGCCAAGGACGAGGGCGCGACCATCGTCACCGGCGGCGGCATTCCCGACATGCCGGAGGCGCTGCAGAACGGCTCGTGGGTGCAGCCCACCATCTGGACCGGCCTGCCCGAGACCGCCACGGTGGTGACGGAAGAAATCTTCGGCCCCTGCTGCCACATCAGCCCCTTCGACAGCGAAGAGGAAGTGCTGGGCAAAGTCAACGCCAACCGCTACGGCCTGGCCACGGCCGTGTTCACGCAGGACATTTCCCGCGCCAACCGGCTGGCGCACCAGATCGAGGTGGGCCTGTGCTGGATCAACGCCTGGTTCCTGCGTGACCTGCGCACGCCCTTCGGCGGCTCCAAGCAGTCCGGCATCGGCCGCGAGGGCGGCGTGCATTCGCTGGAGTTCTATACCGAGCTGCGCAATGTGATGGTCAAGTTTTAATCATCAGATTGGCATGAAACCGTTTATTGACAAGCGCTAACAGCTATTTATTGGATAGTAATCATGACCCCTGAACTCATCGATCAACTGGGCGATGCGCTCTACCAGGCCCTGCGCAGCCGCCAGGTGCTGGAGCCGCTGACCAGCCAGCACCCCGAAATCACCATCGAAGACGCCTACGCCATCCAGCAAAAAATGCTGGCCCGCCGCCTGGCGGCCGGTGAAAAAGTGGTGGGCAAGAAAATCGGCGTGACCAGCCAGGCGGTGATGAACATGCTGGGCGTGTTCCAGCCGGACTTCGGCTGGCTGACCGACGGCATGGTCTTCAACGAGGGCGAGGCCGTGCCCGCCGACACCCTGATCCAGCCCAAGGCCGAGGGCGAAATCGCCTTCGTGCTCAAGAAAACGCTGCAAGGCCCCGGCGTCACCGCTGCCGACGTGCTGGCCGCCACCGAGGGCGTGATGGCCTGTTTCGAGATCGTCGATTCGCGCATCCGCGACTGGAAGATCAGGATCCAGGACACCGTGGCCGACAACGCCAGCTGCGGCGTGTTCGTGCTGGGCGACCGCCTGGTCGATGTGCGCGATGTCGACCTGGGCACCTGCGGCATGGTGCTGGAGAAGAACGGCGAAATCGTCGCCACCGGCGCCGGTGCCGCCGCCCTGGGCCACCCGGCCAACGCCGTGGCCTGGCTGGCCAACACCCTGGGCCGCCTGGGCATTGCCCTGGAAGCGGGCGAGGTGGTGCTGTCCGGCTCGCTGGGCATCATGGTGCCGGTGGCTGCCGGCGACAACCTGCGCGTGACGATTGGCGGCATCGGCGGCTGCTCGGTGCGCTTTGTTTAATTTCTGGAGAAACTGGCTATGACCCGCAAAATCAAATGCGCCCTGATCGGCCCCGGCAACATCGGCACCGACCTGCTGGCCAAGCTGCAACGCAGCCCCGTGCTCGAACCCGTCTGGATGGTGGGCATCGACCCCGAATCGGACGGCCTGAAGCGTGCCCGCGAGATGGGCATCAAAACCACCCATGAGGGCGTGGACGGCCTGGTGCCGCACATGCAGCAGGATGGCGTGCAGATCGTCTTCGACGCCACCAGCGCCTACGTCCATGCCGAGAACTCGCGCAAGGTCAATGCCCAGGGGGCGATGATGATCGACCTGACCCCGGCGGCCATCGGCCCCTACTGCGTGCCGCCGGTGAACCTCAAGGCGCACGTCGGCCAGGCCGAGATGAACGTGAACATGGTCACCTGCGGCGGCCAGGCCACCATTCCCATGGTGGCGGCCATCAGCCGCGTGCAGCCGGTCGCTTATGGCGAGATCGTCGCCACCGTCTCCAGCAAGTCTGCCGGCCCCGGCACCCGCAAGAACATCGACGAATTCACCCGCACCACGGCGGGCGCGATCGAGAAGGTCGGCGGCGCCAGGAAGGGCAAGGCCATCATCATCATCAACCCGGCCGAGCCGCCCATGATCATGCGCGACACCGTGCACTGCCTGGTCGAGGGTGAGCCGGACAAGGAGGCCATCACCGCCTCCATCCACGCCATGCTGGCCGAAGTGCGCAAATACGTGCCCGGCTACAAGCTGGTCAACGGCCCGGTGTTCGACGGCAACCGCGTCAGCGTCTTCCTGGAAGTGGAAGGCCTGGGCGACTACCTGCCCAAGTACGCCGGCAACCTGGACATCATGACCGCCGCCGCCGCCCGTACCGCCGAAATGTTTGCCGAGGAAATCCTGGCCGGCAAGCTCACCCTGCAAGCCGCCTGAAGGAGGACACCACCATGACGCAACACATCACCCTGCACGACATGACCCTGCGCGACGGCATGCACCCCAAGCGCCACCTCATGACCCTGGAGCAGATGAAATCCGTGGCCCAGGGGCTGGACGCTGCCGGCATCCCGCTCATCGAAGTCACCCACGGCGACGGCCTGGGCGGCAGTTCGGTGAACTACGGCTTTCCCGCGCACAGCGACGAGGAATACCTGGGCACCGTCATCCCGCTGATGAAGCAGGCCAAAGTCTCGGCCCTGCTGCTGCCGGGCATCGGCACCGTCGATCACCTCAAAATGGCGCACGGCCTGGGCGTGCACACCATCCGCGTGGCCACGCACTGCACCGAGGCCGACGTCAGCGAACAGCACATCACCATGGCCCGCAAGCTGGACATGGACACCGTGGGCTTTCTGATGATGGCGCACATGAGCGATGCCGCCGGCCTCATCAAGCAAGCCAGGCTGATGGAAGGCTACGGCGCCAACTGCATCTACGTCACCGACTCGGCCGGCTACCTGCTGCCCGAGCAGGTCAAGGAACGCATCGCCGCCGTGCGCGATGCCCTCAAGCCCGAAACCGAACTGGGCTTTCACGGCCACCACAACCTGGCCATGGGCGTGGCCAACAGCGTGGCCGCCATCGAAGCCGGGGCCAACCGCATCGACGCCGCTGCTGCCGGGCTGGGCGCAGGCGCGGGCAACACCCCGATGGAAGTGCTGGTGGCCGTGCTCGACCGCATGGGCATTGCAACCGGGGTGGACGTCTGGAAGATCCAGGACGTGGCCGAAGACCTGGTGGTGCCGCTGATGGACTTCCCCATCCGCATCGACCGCGATGCGCTGACGCTGGGCTACGCCGGGGTGTACGGCAGCTTCCTGCTGTTTGCCAAGCGGGCGGAGAAGAAGTACGGCATTCCGGCACGCGACCTGCTGGTGGAGCTGGGACGGCGGGGCATGGTGGGCGGTCAGGAGGACATGATCGAGGACACTGCGCTGACCATGGCCCGCGAACGCGGCATTCCCGTGACTGCCTGAGGATTTGGCAACGACGCCGAACCCTTGAACCAGGAGAAAACAATGGACCTGCTGGCATGGTGGCCCCCCGCCACGGGCTTTGCCCTGGGCGCCGTATGCGCCGCCGTCTTCCTGACCTTCCTGGCCCCACGGCTGCGGCGCAGCCGGGGCGCTTCCCGCCAGACGGTACTGGCCCGGATCGACCAGCACGCCCTGGACGTGATCGTCAACAACGCCAGCATGCTCTCCTCCTTCACCCGCGTCGTGGCCTTCTCCCGCGCCCAGTCGGGCAGCCTGCAGGCCCTCGACCAGAGCGTGCACGGGCTGGCCGAAAGCGTGGCCACCGTGGTGCAGTCCGCCGACATCTCGCGCCAGCAGGTGCAGTCGATGTACGAGCTGGCCCTGGATGGCGACCGCCTGCTGCGCGAGACGGCCGAGCAGATCACCGCCCTGGGCAGCTCCGCCCACGGCCTGGATGCCCGCTTCGGCGAAGTGCGCCAGCACACCGAGGCCATCGACGGCATCCTGTCCATGATCAAGAACGTGGCCATGCAGACGCACCTGCTCTCGCTCAACGCCGCCGTGGAAGCGGCCCGTGCCGGCGAGCAGGGCCGGGGCTTTGCCGTCGTGGCCGACGAAGTGCGCAAGCTGGCCGCCCGCACCAGCGAGGCGACCCAGCAAATCCAGCACATGATCGTCGGCATCACCAGCAGCACCCGGGCGGCCGACCAGTTCCTGCAAACCGTGCTGCAGGGCATGGACGGGGGTGTTGCCCGCACCCAGCAGACCAGCCACGCCCTGGCCGACATCCGCGCCCGGGCCGAACAGGCCCTGGCGGCCACCAGCGGCATGGCCCAGGCCGTGCAGGCGCAGACCCACTGGGGCGAACGCCTGGTGCAGCAGACCGAGACCCTGTCGCAAGCGGCCCGGGAATCGGTGGAGTGGATCGGCAAAAGCAACGCCCAGGTGCGCACCGTGCAGGGCATGGTCGGCCAGCTCAAGCGCGAGACGACGGCCCTGCAGCCGCGGCGCAAGGCGCTGGAGGTGATCGGCGACTGCGTGGAGGAGATGCGGGCCTGCAACATCCTGATCATGAATGCCGATGCCTGGAGCCAGGCGCAGGCGGCGGTAGAGCGCATTGGCGAACTCGATGCCTTGCTGGACCGGGCCTGGGGCAAGCTTGGGGCGCTGGCCGGCACGGCGCCGGCACAGACCTTCAGCGCTGCGCTGGCGCACTACCGGCAGGTGCGGGCGCAGGTGCTGCAACTGGCGCGGCAGGGGGACTTCGAGGCGATCCGGCTGCTGGTGCCGACGCAGGTGCGGCCCGCCTATGACCGCGTCAAGGAAACCCTGGCCGCCATCAGCGGCAGCACGGGCCGCGACGTCCCGGCCACCACGGTAGCCGCCCCGCAGCCCGGGCCGACGCTGCCCCTGCCATCGCCCGACCGGGCCGTGAAGGCCCTGCCCGGCTGATCGGCTGATCGGTCGATGGCCACCCGATTCGTTTTTTCCGTTTTCTCATCTTCCTGCCTGGAATTTTTTTGGAGTACCCACCATGGCACTGACCCCCGAAACCATCGCCCGGCTTGCCGAGCACCTGGAAACCTGCCAACTGCAGGCCCGCGACACCCCCAAGATCACCGACGACCACCCCGAGATGGACTGGGACGACGCCTATGCCATCCAGGACGTCATCCTGCAGCGCAAGCTGGCCCGGGGCGCCCGCGTCGTCGGCCTGAAGGCGGGCCTGACCTCGCACGCCAAGATGAAGCAGATGGGCGTGACCGACCCGGTCTTCGGCTTCCTGGTCGATGAATACACCCTGGCCGAAGGCGCGACCGTGAACACTGCCGAACTCATCCATCCCAAGGTGGAGCCGGAAATCGCCTTCGTGCTCAAGCACGCCCTGAAAGGGCCGGGCTGCCACATCGGCGCGGTGCTGGCGGCGACCGACTTCGTGCTGCCGGGCATCGAGGTCATCGACAGCCGCTACCGCGACTTCAAGTTCGACTTGAAGAGCGTGGTGGCGGACAACACCTCTGCCGCCCGCTTCGTCGTCGGCGGCCAGGCCGTGCGCCCCGAGCAGGTGGACCTGCGCACCGTGGGCGTGGTGCTGGAGAAGAACGGCCAGCCCGTGGCCCTGGGCGCAGGCGCCGCCGTGCTGGGCCACCCGGCGGCGGCCATCGCCATGCTGGCCAACCACCTGGGGCGGCGCGGGCAGGAGATTCCGGCGGGCAGCCTGATCCTGTCGGGCGGCGTGACCGAGGCGGTCGCCGTGAATGCGGGCGACAACGTGAGCCTGCGTGTGCAGGGCATGGGCAGCGTATCGTTGCGCTTTGCCTGAAGCCGCCTGTCCATCCACTTTTTTCCGAGGAACCCACCATGCCCTTTGCCCAGATTTACATGCTCGAAGGCCGTACCGAGGCGCAGAAAAAAGCCGTCATTGAAAAAGTCACCCAGGCGCTGGTCGAGGCGACAGACGCCCCCGTCGCCAACGTGCGCGTCTGGATTCAGGAGGTGCCCAAGGAAAACTGGGGCATCGCCGGCGTCAGCGCCAAGGAGCTGGGGCGCTGACCTGCATTCCGCGCCGGACGGCCGGCTGGCGTGATGCTCTGTAAAAAGGAGCTTCTTCCGCATTTGATTCAATGATTTCAGCATTGTTCATATCTGAAACCATTGAAATATCAGCGGAAAAAGCTCCTTTATTCATGGCTTGAAGGCATGGATCGAACCGCTCAACGCGGCACCAGGAACATGGCTTTCTCCTGCACCCGGGCCGGGTGTTCCACCGCCTGCACCGTGAAGTAGACCGGGTGCGAGCCGGGGGCCGCGCTGCCGTACGGGATGTGCAGCTGCACCGGCACCCAGCGCGAGGCGGTGGCGGGCACCTCCACGGTGGTGGTCGAGGCCACCTCCAGCCCCAGCAGCCCGTGGGCGCTGATGCGGTAGTGCTGGGCCGTTTCGGTGGCGTTCATGATCTGCAGCTGGTAGACGTTCTCCAGCTTGCCGCCCGGCACCATGCGCGAGAGCGCGGCGCGGTCGCGCACCACGTCCACCTTCAGCGGCGTGCGCATGGCCAGGCTGGTTCCCATGGCAATGGCCAGGGCCAGCAGCACCGCGCCGTAGCCGAGCACGCGCGGGCGGAACACGCGGCGCAGCATCTGCTGGTTCGTCCAGCGCTGGCGGATGCCGTTTTGCGTGGCAAAGCGGATCAGGCCCCGTTCGTAGCCCACCTTGTCCATCACCGTGTTGCAGGCGTCCACGCACAGGCCGCAGCCGATGCACTCGTACTGCAGGCCGTTGCGGATGTCGATGCCCGTGGGGCAGACCTGCACGCACAGCGAGCAGTCGATGCAGTCGCCCAGCCCGGCAGTCTTGGGATCGACCTTCTTGCTGCGCACGCCGCGCGGCTCGCCGCGTTCGCCGTCGTAGGTGACGATCAGCGTGTCCTGGTCGAACATGGCGCTCTGGAAGCGGGCGTAGGGGCACATGTATTTGCACACCTGCTCGCGCATGTAGCCGGCAAAACCGTAGGTGGCAAAGGCGTAGAAGAACACCCAGAACAATTGCCAGCCGCCCTGCCAGTGCAGGATTTCCGCGCCCAGGCTGCGGATCGGCACGAAAAAGCCGACAAAGGTGAACCCCGTCCACAGCGCCACGCCGAGCCAGGCGAGTTGCTTGAGGCCCTTCTTGAGCAGCTTTTCGGGGGATGTCCACGGCGCCTTGTCCAGGCGCATCCGGGCGCTGCGGTCGCCCTCGATGCGGTTTTCCAGCCACATGAAAATCTCGGTATAGACCGACTGCGGACAACTGAAGCCGCACCACAGCCGCCCGGCCACCGCCGTGAACAAAAACAGCGACAGCGCCGACAGGATCAGCAGCCCCGTCAGGTAGATGAAATCCTGCGGGTACAGCACCAGGCCGAGCAGGTAAAAGCGCCGCGCCCCCAGGTCGAACAGCACCATCTGGCGCTCGCCCCACTGCAGCCAGGGCAGGCCGTAAAACATCAACTGGGTGGCAAACACCAGCACCCAGCGCCAGCGGTTGAACTTGCCGTCGATCGCACGGGGATAGACCTTTTGCTTGGGCGCGTAGAAGCTCAGGTAGGACTTGGGTTTGTCATCGGACATAGACGTCGTGCAGGGAACAAAGGAAAAATTATTCTGAATCAAGCCCCGTGCAGAATAATTGACTGCCCTGCTGTGATTAAAAAATCAACAAAAACAAAAACTTACACCCATGCCTGCATGGACTGACTGCCAGATTCATGGCGCCGGTACTGACAATGACTGCCATATTTGGCACTATCCGGCAGTACCCGCCCGCCCTGCTCCTTGCCATGACATTGCCCGACCCCCTGGATTTGCTGACCACCTGGCTGGAAACCCTGCCCGAGCCGCACGTCCTCTTCGACGTTCAGTACCGCATCCTGGCCGCCAACAGTGCCTACCGGCAGGCGTTCGGGCAGGATGCCTCGGTGCTCGGGCGCACCTGCTACGCCGTCTCGCACCACTCCAGCGTGCCGTGCGACCAGGCCGGCGAGGTCTGCCCGCTGGCCCGCGCCCAGTACAGCGGCCAGTGCGAGCGGGTGCTGCACCTGCACCACACCAGCCGGGGCGAGGAATACGTCGCCATCGCCCTGCAGCCGCTGCGCACCGGGGCCGGGCCGGCGCAGTATTTCCTGGAAAGGATCGAGCTGCTGCCGCTGGGCCCGGCGCGGGCCGGGCAGGCGGCGCTGCTCGGGCGCTCCCCCGCCTTTCGCGCCACGCTGGAATGGCTGGCCCGCGCCGGGGCCAGCAACGCCTGCGTCGTCCTGCACGGGGAGCCGGGCACGGGCAAGGAGCTGGCCGCCCGCGCCGTCCATGCCGCCAGCCCCCGGGCCGAACACCCCCTGGTCGTGGTGGACTGCGCGGGCCTGCCCGAGGCCCTGCTGGAGAGCGAACTGTTCGGCCAGGGCCGCACCGGCGTGCCCAGCCGCACCGGCCTGGTGGAAACGGCCCAGGGCGGCACCCTGCTGCTCCAGGACGTGGAAAACCTGCCCCTCATGCTGCAAACCCGGCTGCTGCGCCTGCTGGACAGCGGCACCTACCGGCGCGTCGGCAGCAGCGAACTGCGCCGCGCCGACGTGCGCGTCATCGCCACCACCAGCGCCGACCTTCCCGCTCTGGTGCGCAGCGGGCGCTGGCGGCCCGAGCTGTATTACCGCCTGAATGCCCTGCCCATCACCCTGCCGCCGCTGCGCGAGCGCGGGGCGGACATCACGCTGCTGGCCGACGACCTGCTGCAACGCCTGGCGCCGGGGCGCAAGTGCGTGCTGTCCGTCGCCGCACAGCGGGCGCTGCTGCGCCACCCCTTCCCCGGCAACCTGCACGAATTGCGCAACGTGCTGCAGCGGGCGCTGCTGCTGACCGACGGGCGCAGCATCGGCGGCTCGGCCATGGCCCAGGCGCTGGCCCTGGATGCGGCCCCGCCGCCGCCTTTGGCCGCGCCTGGCCGCACGACCTTGCGTGCCCGCGAAGCCGAAGCCCTGCACCAGGCCCTGCAACACACCAGTGGCACCCGCCAGGAACAGGCCCGCGCCCTGGGCGTGAGCGAACGCACCCTGTACCGGCGGCTCCGCGCCAGGGAAGCCGCCCCTGGCAGTGATTAAAAAAGTAGCTTTTTGCGCTTGTATTCATTGGATTTCATGGCTATTCAAATTGAAATTCGTTTGAATAAGAGCGCATCCAGCTATTTTTTATGTAACAACTCCACCACGTTGGCTGCCATCGCCCCTGCCTAAAATGGCAGCCTTCCGACCCTGCACTGCCGCCATGTCTTTTGTCCCCCGCCTTCGCCGCGTCCTTTGCACCTGGCTTGCACCCTTCAAGGTCTATGCCCAGCCCGCCAGCCTGCGGATGGTGGCGCTGGGGTTTTCGGCGGGGCTGCCGCTCCTGCTGGTGCTGGGCACGCTGTCGTTCTGGCTGCGCGAGGCGGGCATCGACCGCACGACGATCGGCTACCTGTCCTGGGTCGGGTTGGCGTATGCCTTCAAGTGGGTCTGGTCGCCGCTGGTCGACCGGCTGCCGCTGCCCTGGCTGACCCGCCGGCTGGGGCGGCGGCGCAGCTGGCTGCTGCTGGCGCAGGCCGGTATTGCGCTGGGGCTGCTCGGCATGGGCTGGCAGGACCCGCAGCAGGCACTCATGCCCCTGGTGGGCTGCGCCCTGCTGGTGGCTTTCGGGTCGGCCACCCAGGACATCGCCCTGGATGCCTACCGCATCGAATCGGCCAGCATGCAGGAGCAGGCGGCGCTGGCCGCCGCGTACCAGACGGGCTACCGCCTGGGGATGATCTGGGCCGGTGCCGGTGTCTTGTGGCTGGCCGCGCTGGCCCAAGGCGGTGCCGACGGCTACCAGGTTCAGGCGTGGCGGGTCGCCTACGGCGCCATGGCCGCCAGCATGGCCGTGGGCATGGTGACCGTGCTGCTGGCCCCCGAGCCGCAGCCGCGCCCGTTGCCGCCCAGCCGCAACCTGCGCGAATGGCTGCAGGGCGCCCTGGTCGCGCCGTTTGCCGACTTCATCACCCGCTACCGCTGGCAGGCGGCGCTGGTGCTGGGCCTGATCGCGGTGTACCGCATCAGCGACGTGGTGATGGGCATCATGGCCAACCCGTTCTACGTGGACATGGGCTACACCAAGGAGCAGGTGGCCGCCGTCACCAAGGTTTACGGCGTGGTCATGACCCTGGCCGGGGCCTTTGTCGGCGGCGCCATGGCCATGCGCTGGGGCGTGATGCGCGTGCTCATGCTCGGGGCGCTGCTGTCGGCCAGCAGCAATCTGTTGTTCGCCTGGCTGGCCGGGCAGGCGCCGACGGTGCTGGGCCTGACCCTGGTGGTCAGCGCCGACAACCTGGCCGGGGGCATCGCCTCGGCAGCGTTCATCGCCTACCTGTCCAGCCTGACCAACGTGCAGTATTCGGCCACGCAATACGCGCTGTTCAGTTCGATGATGCTGCTGGCGCCCAAATGGCTGGCGGGGTTTTCCGGGCGCTTCGTCGATGCCTTCGGCTACAGCCCCTTCTTCATCGCCACGGCCTGCCTGGGGCTGCCGGTGCTGGTGCTGGTGGCCCTGGCCGCCCGCGTGCAGCCGGTGGCGCGGCCGTGATTCTCTGAACGGCTACCGCTGCGCCAGGTGCTGGTCGAAGAAGGCCAGGGTGCGGTCCTTGGCCTGCACCGCGCTGTCGTGGTCGTAGCTGGAGCGCAGGTCGCAGTTGAAGCCATGGTCGGCGTCGTAGAGGTGGGTCTGAACCCGGGGCTGGACGTGGGCAAATTCCAGCACGCCGGGCAGCGCGATGATGGTGTCGCGGCGGCCAAAATGGGCCTGCACCGGGCAGCCGGGCTGGCGGGCGCGTTCCCGTGCCTCGGTCATGCCGCCGCCGTAGTAGCACACGGCGGCTGAAATCTCCGGCAGCTGCTCTGCGGCCCGCCACGTCACCAGTCCGCCCCAGCAGAAGCCGACCATGCCGACCTTGCACGGGGCCTGTGCCACGGCCCATTGGGCGGCGGCCTGGACCTGCTGCAGGATGGCGCCGGGCATGGCCTCGGCCTGGGCCTTGTACTGGCGGCCCTGGGCCACGTCGGCATCGGCATAGCCCAGGTCCAGGCGCGGGGTGAAGCGGGCGAACAGATCCGGGGCAATGGCCAGAAAGCCCCGTGCGGCCATGCGGTCGGTAATGGCGCGGATATGGCGATTGACGCCAAAAATCTCCTGCGCCACCACCACGGCACCGCGCAGGGGGCCGCTGGGCCGGGCGGCCCAGGCGGAAAACTCGGCCCCGTCTGCCGCCGTCAGGGTCAGCCACTGTCCCATGCCGTGCTCCTGGTCAGGCGGCGCAGCCGCAGCCGGTGCCTGCCGGGGCCGTCGCCGGGGGCGCTGCCGGGGCGGCATGGATGTCGAACCCGGTGCTTTGCAGGTGGTAGACCAGGGCGGCGTCCATGGTCTTGGCGTGGTAGCTGAACCAGTTGGCCAGATCGGGAATCATCGCCCGGATGGCCGCCAGATCGCCCTGCGCCCCTTTGGCCGCGCCTTCGCGCAGGATGTCCAGCACCGCCTGGTGCTGGTGCAGGTGGCAGTTGTCCGGGGCAAAGCCGGTGGCCAGCATCCAGCGGTCTTCCATGCCGAAGTGGCCTTCGGTGTGGGTGATGAGGGTGTGCCACAGCGCCAGCAGTTCGGCATCGCCGGCCTGCTCGGCCTGGGCCAGCAAGTCCACGAATTCGCGGTGCACGGTGTCCAGCTCGGGCAAGTCCAGTTGCAGTTTGTCGTCCCATTCCAAGGCGGCCATAGGGGTGTTCTCTATTCAGCAAAAAGGGGCCAAGCTTAACGGCTGGCAGCGGGCTGGCGCAACCATGCCACCAGCTGTTGGCCCAGGGTGTCCATGGCCTGGGACAGCGCCCTGGCCCCGCCTGCGGCATCGGCACTGGCTGCCGGGGTGGTGACGCTGAAGACCTGCTGGCCCAGCAGCACTTCGCCCGCTGGCTGGTGGGCCAGCAAGGTGGCCCGCAGGCGCACCTTGGCAAAGCTGTGCGCGGGCTGGTCGAACACCTGCTCGAATTCTTCCAGCGCCAGCAGCAGCACGGGGGGCTGCTGCCCGGCCACGCGGGGGGGGATGCGCCCGCCTTCGGCGCTCAGAACCACCCGTCGGCCCTGGCTGAGCCAGTGGCGCAGGCGCTCCTGCACCAGCAGCTCCGGCGGCAGGCTCCAACTGGCCTGGCTGTAGGCGTGCAGGTTGTGCGGCTGGGCGTAGGCCAGGCGGTAATACATGGCGGTGGTGCTGCCTTCGGCCTGCCAGGGGGCCTGGATGTCGGTCAGCACCAGGGCCGCCGGTTCGGCAGGGTCGGCGGCCACATTGGCCGCATCGGCCAGGGCGGCGGCGCCCAGGTCGTAGCGCTCGGGTTCTTTCGGCGGGGTGGGCAGGCTCTGGCAGGCGGCCAGCAACAGGGCGGCCAGCAGGGGGGATAAACGCAGCAGCATAAGGATTCTTTCCGTCCATCAAGGCGCCGATACCGGCGTCGGCGGGGTGAAGCCCGGTTCCCCCGGGCCGGGGCGCACCAGGCCATTGCCGTAGATCAGCGATTGCGGGTTGGCGTCGATGTTCGCCATGGTGCGGCCCATCTGGCGCGAGGCCAGGCCCAGGTCGCCTGTGGCCCGCTGGATGCCCGGCAGGGTGTAGCGCTCGAAGCGCTGGGCCGATTGCGCCACCGATTGCGTACCGGCCTGCAGTTGGGCCAGCACGCCCTCGGGCGCCTGCAACTGTTCGGCCAGCTGTCCGATCTGCTGCCCGGCAGTGTTCAGCGTCTGCAGGCTGGTGCGCGTGTCCTGCACCAGGGCGGGCAGCGCCTGGAGCACTGGATCGACACCGTGCTCCAGGCTGTGCTCGGCCCGGCGGCTGACTTGCTGCAGGGCCACGCTGGTCTGGTTCAGGTTGTCCAGCAACTGGCTGAACCGCACCTGGTTGGCGTCGCCCAGCAGGCGGTTCAGGCGCTCGGCGGCTTCGTCGGCCCGGCTCAGGATCATCATGCCCTGGTCGGAGAGCACGGTCAGCGGCGACGATTTCATCGGCAGCCGTGGCAGACCGCTGGGGCCGACCGGCAGGATGGGGCTGGGGCCGCTTTCGTCGTCCAGCTGCACGTGGGCGATGCCGGTCACTCCCTGGTAGCCCAGCTGGGCGTAGGTATAGCCGGGGTGGACGGGCGCTTCGCTGTCGACGGCAATGCGGATCAGCAGGTTGCCGTTGTGCTCGCGGTCGAAGCCGATATGGGTCACCTTGCCCACGGCCACGCCCTTGTAGCGCACGGTGGCCTGGGGCTGCAGGCCGCTGATGGCGTCGCTGGTGGACAGCTCGTAGCTGGTGTACTGGCGCTGATCACGCGTCAGCCACAGGGCCAGGCCGATCAACATGCTGGCCAGCACCAGCATGAAGATACCGGCGGCCATGGCGTGGGATTTGTTTTCCATGGGGCAGTCTGCTCCTTTTTTAGGCCGAAGCCGGGGCTGAAACGGGGGACGGGGCCATGGCCCGGCGGCCTCGCTCGCCCTGGAAGAAGGTGGTGGTGAAGGGGTGGTCGAACTGCGCCACTTCCTGCGCCGTGCCGCTGACCAGCACGCGCTTTTCCGCCAGCACGGCCACGCGGGTGGACAGGGCAAACAGCGTATCCAGGTCGTGCGTGACCATGACCACGGTCAGCCCCAGCCCGGCGTGCAGCTGGCGCAGCAGGTCGCAGAATTCGTCCGAGCTGGTCGGGTCCAGCCCGGCCGTCGGCTCGTCGAGCAGCAGCAGCGGCGGGTCCATGATCAGCGCCCGTGCCAGCGCCACGCGCTTGATCATGCCGCCGGAAAGGTCGGCGGGGTTGCGGGTGGCGTGCTCGGGCTTGAGGCCGACCATCTGCAGCTTGACCATGGCCGCCTCGCGCACCACGGCATCGGGCAGGCCGCCTTGCTCGCGCAGGGCAAAGGCAATGTTGTCCAGCACGTTGAAGGCCGAATACAGCGCCCCGTGCTGGAACAGCATCCCCACCCGGGCCGAGGCGCCCTCGCGGCACAGCTCGGCTGCCGGGCGGCCCAGGGTGGTCACGCGGCCCCTGCCGGGCGTGAGCAGTCCCAGAATCTGGCGCAGCAGCACGGTCTTGCCCGTGCCGGAGCCGCCGACGATGGACAGCATCTCGCCCTGGCGGACTTGCAGGCACAGGTCCTGGTGGACGGCAAAGGCCTGCTCGCCCTGGCCGAAAATGCTCCACAGGTGGTCGATGTCGATCATCGTCTCGGGGTTGGCAGCCATTAGAACCCCACATCCTTGAAGGCGATGGCGAACACCGCGTCCACCAGGATGACCATGGTGATGGAGGTGACCACCGAGGCCGTCGTCCCCGCCCCCAGGCTTTGCGTATTGGGTTGGACGCGCAGGCCCCAGTGGCAGCCGATCAGCGCGATCCAGATGCCGAAGACCATGGCCTTGACGCTGGCCAGCCACAGGTTGCTCACCTCCACCGCGCTGGGCAGCGCCTGCCAGAAGTAGGCCGGGGAAATGCCCATCACCAGATCGGAGGCGACCACCCCGCCCATCAGCGCCGCCAGCGTCGTCCACAGGCTGACCAGCGGCATGGCCAGCGCCAGCGCCATGGCCCGGGGCAGCACCAGGCGGAAGCCGTGGGCAATGCCCATGACGCGCATGGCGTCCAGCTCTTCGGTCACGCGCATGACACCGATCTGCGCGGTGATGGCCGAGCCGGAACGCCCCGCCACCAGGATGGCGGCCAGCAGCGGCCCCAGCTCCCGGATCAGCGAAATCCCCAGGATGTTGACGATGAACGCCTCGGCGCCGAACTGGCGCAGTTGCAGCGCCATCAGGTAGGCCAGCACCACGCCGATCAGAAAACCGACCAGTGCGGTGATCGGCAGCGCGGTGGCCCCCATGTTGAACAGGTGGCCGGAAAAATCGCGCCACGGCCCCTTGTGCGGCGCCCGCAGCAGGCGCAGTGCGTCCAGCCAGAGCTGGCCGACGAGCAGCAGCAGGTCGCGGCCATGCACCAGCGCGGCCAGGATCAGGGTGCCCAGCCTTTCCACCGTGCGGCCAAAGTAATACGGTGCGGCGGGGAGGGCGGCGGTGCCGGCGAACTGCGCCACGCGCTGCAGCATGGCGCGTTGGGCCGCGCTGGCGTGCAGCTGTGCCGGCCATTGGCCCTGCCAGTGCCGCCACAGCAATTGGGCGCCGAGGTGGTCGAACCAGGCCAGTTGCGTCAAATCCCAGGCGGCGGTGGCATCGGTGCCCGCCAGCATTTGCTGCATTCGCTGCCACTGTCCGCGCTGGCCCAGCTCGGCCGCGCCCCAGCGGCCCAACAGGACGACTCTGGGCGCGGCATCGACCGTCCGGTGTTCAAGGCGGGGAATGGCGTGGGTCATGGGGGGCTGGTTTTAGCACAATTTGTCGCAGTGCCACCGTTGGCCGGCGGGGGCAGGCATCGCGGCTGACGATTTCACCCTAGGGAAAACGCTGTCTTATAGAAGACTGATCCGAGGTTAAAGTCTCGCCACTTCAAGCGCTGCGGGACAGCGGCGCACGGAGGGCCCGAGGAGACAACTCGATCCATAACTAGAATTTTCTATTCCAAGCACCCGTCATGAGGTGTTCCTTTTTGCTCTAGCGCCGGTTCATCCGGCGCTTTTCTTTTTGGTGCTCCATGGAGTGGATCGTCATTTCCCTGGCGTCGGCGCTGGCCGGCATGGTCGATGCCATCGTCGGCGGCGGCGGGCTGATTCTGCTGCCGGCGCTGTTTGCCGTGTTTCCCGGGGCCGCCCCGGCCACCCTGTTCGGGACGAACAAAAGCGCCGCCATCTGGGGCACCGCCGTGGCCTCGTGGCAATACAGCCGCCGCGTCGCGGTGCGCTGGTCGGCCCTGCTGCCGGGCGTGGCTGCGGCTTTCGTGGGCGCCTTCGCCGGGGCGTGGAGCGTGACGCTGATCGACCCGAGCTTTCTGCGCAAGCTGCTGCCGGTCATTTTGCTGGTGCTGTTCCTCTACACCCTGGTGAAAAAGGAACTGGGCCGCACCCACGCCCCGCTGTTCAGCGGCAGGGCCGAGCAGGTGCGCACGGCGCTGATCGGGCTGGTGATCGGGTTTTACGACGGCTTCTTCGGCCCCGGCACGGGCAGTTTCTTTGTCTTTCTGTTCGTGCGCCTGCTGGGCTACGATTTCCTGAACGCCTCGGTCGGCGCCAAGCTGCTCAACCTGGCGACGAACATTGCCGCCCTGATGCTGTTTGCTGCCAAGGGCCATGTCTGGTGGCATTTCGCCCTGCCGCTGGCGCTGGCGAATGTGCTGGGCAGTGTGCTCGGCAGCTGGCTGGCCTTGCGCCACGGCACGGCTTTCGTGCGGGTGATCTTCATCGTCGTGGTCGGCAGCCTGATTGTCAAAACGGGTTGGGATGCGTTTTTTGCTTGAATAAAAAGAGCTGTTTGCGCTGATATATAAACGATTTTCGATGATTTTATTTTTGAAAACCTTTATTTATCAGTGCAGGCAGCTATCTTTATAGATATTCTTGCTCGCTTATTACTGCGTGGCACCAAATACTTTTTTCAGGATGGCGCTGCCCTGGCCGACCGGGTCGCGGCGGATTTTGCGCTCCTCCTCGCCGATCATGAAGAACAGGCCGTCCAGCGTCTTGCCCGTGACGTACTGCGCCAGGTTGGCGTCTTCCTGCTTGAGCAGGCCGAAGCTGGCCGCCTTGCCGGCAAAGGCGTCGTAGCGCTGCGCCAGCCCGACCTTCTGCGTCGATTGCTGCACCACGGGTAAGAAACGCTGGCCCAGCGGCGTACGGGTCTTGCGGGCGAAGAAGTCGGTCACGGCCGTGTCGCCGCCGGCGAGGATGGTTTTCGCATCCTGCACGCTCATCGACTGCACGGCATCGACCAGCAAGTCCCGCCCCAGCGGCACGGCATCCTCGGCGGCGCGGTTCAGGCTGGTGACCAGATCGTCGATGCGCTGCCCCTGGCCGAAGCGGCGCATCAGTCTGGCCGCATCGTCGAGCTGCCCCGGCAGGCCGATGCGCACCTGGGGGTTGCCCAGGAAACCGTCCTTGCGCCCGAGCGTGTCCACCGCCACCCGCGCCCCCTGGGCCAGGGCGGTCTTGACGCCGCTGGCGGCATCGGCGTTGGACAGGGCCGACAGCGACAAGGCCAGCGCCTGCTGTTGTGCGGCCAGCAGCAGCGACCCCAGGGCAGCGCTGTGCTGCAAGAACCGGCGGCGGGAAGGGGGAGCGAGGGCGATCATGGCGGGATTCCTTTCAACACGCAGACAGGGCGATCGGGGGAAACATTACACCGCCAAATCGTCCTCCATCCCGGCGGGTGGCTTCTTGGCGCGGGTTTGCCGTCTCTGGCAAGGCGGCAGGCCTTAGAACCTGTTTACGATCTCCACGCGGGTGTGCAGTCGCGGCCTCGGGCGCTCTGCGTCGTTGCAAATCCTCGCCATAGCACCGCTATGGCTGCGGTTTGCGCCTTGCAGCCCATCCCGATCCGCATCCCGCACCCCTTCGCGCTGAGATCGTAAACAGGTTCTTAGCAGAATCATTCATTGACCGACCGGTCGGAAATTTGTTACCGTAGCGGGCTATTACGTACCGATCGCATCGATTGCTGCCTGCGGCAGCCCGGTGCCCATCACCATTCGGGAGATTTCTGCACCATGTCCTCCATCACCCTCAAGGTCATCCGCGAAGAACACGGCACCTTGGCCGCCATCCTGCGCTCCCTGCGCATGCTGGCCGAACGCGGCCCCGGCAAGGAAACGGGCACGTTCTTCGACGCCATGCGTGCCATGCTGTTCTATATCGACGAATTTCCCGAGCGCCAGCACCACCCGAAGGAGACGGAACTGCTCTTCCCGCCCATCGCCCAGCGGGCGCCGGAGGTGGCCGAGGCCATTGCCCGCCTGGACCGCGAGCACGCCGGCGGCGAGGCCGCCGTGCGCGAGCTGGGCCACCTGCTGCTGGCCTGGGAGCTGATGGGCGAGAGCCGCCGCGCCACCTTCGTCGAAGCGCTGGATCGCTACATCACCTTCTACCTGGAGCACATGCGCCTGGAGGAAACCGTGGTGCTGCCCGCCGCACTCCAGCACCTGACCGACGAAGACTGGGCAGCGATGGATGCCGCCTTTGCCAGCAACACCGACCTGCTGGCCCGGGGCGCAACGCCCGACCCGGCCTACGAGCGCCTGTTCAGCCGCATCGTCCACAGCGCCCCGCCGCCTCTGGGCATGGGGCGCTGAACTCCTGTAAACATAGCTTTTTCCGTTGATGGATAAACGGATATAGATATAAAAATATCCAATATCGTTTATAGATCAGCGGTAACAGCTATTTTTTTCAATCCTCCAGCCGGGGATAGTCGGTATAGCCTTCGGCCCCGCCGCCGTAATAGCTTTCGCGCCGGCCCGGGTTCAGCGGCGCGTCGCGGCGCAGGCGTTCGACCAGATCGGGGTTGGCGATGAAGTCCTTGCCCCAGGCCACCAGGTCGGCGTAGCCGCTGGCCACGGCCTGCAGCGCCATGTCCCGGGTGTAGCCGTTGTTCACCATCCACAGCCCCTGGCCGCCGGCGTTGCGGTAGGCGGCCTTCAGGGCGGCGTAATCGAAGGGCTGCTCCGGCAGGCTGCGCGGCCCGCCCGTGGCCCCTTCGATGACGTGGAGGTAGGCCAGCCCCAGCGGCGCGAGGCAGCGCAGCAGGTGCTCGAACAGCGGCTGCGGGGCGCTGTCGTGGATGCCGTTGGCCGGGCTGACCGGCGAGATGCGCAGCCCCACCCGGCCTGCGCCGATGGCGGCAGTCACGGCCTGCACCACTTCGCACACCAGGCGCACGCGGTTGTCGATGCTGCCGCCCCAGGCGTCGTCGCGCTGGTTGCTGCCGTCCTTCAGGAACTGGTCGAGTAGATAGCCGTTGGCGCCGTGGATTTCCACTCCGTCAAAACCGCATTGCCGCGCCTGGCGGGCGGCCTGGGCAAAGTCGGCCACGATGCCCGGCAGCTCCTGCGCCAGCAGGGCGCGGGGGGCCGAGGTGGACGCAAAGTGGCCGGTGCCGGTGGCGGCATCGACCAGATAGGTCTTGGCCTGCGCGGTCAGCGCCGAGGGGGCCACCGGCGCGGCGCCTGCCGGTTGCAGGCTGGTGTGCGAGACGCGGCCCACGTGCCACAACTGCGCGAAGATGGTGCCGCCCTGGGCATGGACGGCATCGGTCACGCCCTGCCAGCCGGCCAGTTGCGCGGGCTGGTACAGGCCGGGCACGTCGGCGTAGCCCTGGCCCTGCTGGCTGATGGGGGCGCCCTCGGAAATGATCAGCCCGGCGCTGGCACGCTGGCCGTAGTAGGTGGCGGCCAGTGCGCCGGGCACGTTGCCGCTGGCGCGGTTGCGCGTCAGCGGGGCCATGGCGATGCGGTTGCGCAGGGGCAGATCGCCCAATTGGACGGGATCGAACAAAGAGTGCGGCATACGCTGTCCTTTCAATTGCAAAAGTGAAACCATAAAAAAACCGCTGCCCGGCAGTGTGGCCCGGCAGCGGTGGGGTGGCAACGGCCAGGGCATTGCGCCCCGCCAGACGGCAGTATCAGTTCGATGCCGTAGGCACCCAGGGCGCGGGCTGTTTGGCGACGAAGGCAGCGAAGCCGTCGCGGGCCTCGCTGCCGGAGCGCACGCGGCTGATGGTCTGCGCCGTCAGCTCGCGCACCGCCGGGGTGATGGGGCCGACTTCGAGCTGATCGAGCAGGCGCTTGATTTCGGTCAGCGCCTGCGGGCCGTTGTTCAGTAATTGGGCAATGGTGGCTTCCACCGTTGCATCCAGGTCCTGCGCGGGGACGACCTGGTGAACCAGCCCCATGGCCAGCGCCTCGGCAGCGCCCACGGGCGCGGCGGTGAGGGCCAGGCGGCGGGCCTGGCGCAGCCCGACGGTATTGACCACGTAGGGGCCGATAACGGCCGGCAGGATGCCGAAGCGTGCTTCGCTGACGCTGAACAGCGCCTGCTCGCTGGCAATGGCGATGTCGGCCGCGCAGGCCAGGCCCACGCCGCCGCCGTAGGCCGCGCCCTGGATGCGTGCCACCACGGGGTGGGGGCAGTCGGCAATGGCGTGCATCATGGCCGCGAAGGCGCGGGCGTCCTCCAGGTTGGCCTGCTGGTCACGGGCGGCGGCGCGGCGCATCCAGCCGATGTCGGCTCCGGCGCAAAACAGGCTGCCCACGGCGTCCAGCACGATCACGCGCACGCTGGCATCCTGGGCCAGCGCGGTGAAGGTGTGGTGGATCAGCGCGATCAGCGGCTCGTCGAAGGCGTTGCGCACTTCGGGGCGGTTCAGCGTCAGGCGCACGACGCCGCGCACGTCGCGGTTGTGCAACAGGGCCTGGGGGTTCTCGATGGGGGCGGGCAGCGTCATCGTGTGCTCTCCCGCACTCAGGCGTGCTCGCGCCGCTGCACGACTACAAAGCGGTCGGCGACAAACGCCAGGGTGGTGTAGCTGGCGTTGGCCGCCGGGTTGCCGCCGCTGGCGTGGTAGTCGGAGAAGGCCGCCGACTGGTTCACGTACACCCCCTGGGTCAGGTTGATGGACAGGGCCACGCGGGCGCGGCGCGACAGTTGCACCGTGCGGTCGATGTAGGCGCGGTCGGTGGAATACACGCCCAGCGTCAGCGCACCGTGTTCGCACAGGGTCGATTGGGCGGTCGCCAGGGCGCTGTCGCTCGAGGCGGTGGCGATCAGGAAGGCGATGGGGCCGAAGCATTCGTTGGCGAAGGTGGCGCGGTCTGCCTCGGTCAGGGCGACGATCACCGGGCTGTGGATGCGGGCATCCGGGTACTGCGGGTGCGCCAGCGCCTGCGAGGCCAGCACCACGCGCCCCTTGCCGGCCGCTTCCTGGATGCGGGCCACGGTTTCCGGGGCGCACACCGCGCCCAGCACGGCGGTGGCCACGCGCGGGTTTTCCGCCAGCTGGCGCACGGCGGCCGCCAGGTCGTCGCACACCTGGTCGAACCCCTTGTGGCCCTGGTCGGTCTGGATGCCGCCCTGGGGGATGTAGATGTTCTGCGTGGTGGTGCACATCTGGCCGCTGTACAGCGACAGGGTGAAGGCCAGGTTGTTCAGCATGGCCTCGTATTGGTCGGTCGATTCGATGATGACGGTGTTCACCCCGGCCATTTCGGCATACAGGCGGGCCTGGCGGGCGTTGTCCTGCAGCCAGCGGCCAAACTGGTTGCTGCCGGTGAAGTCGATGCTGGCCACGGCCGGGCTTTGCGCCAGCGCCTGGGTGTGCGCCGGGTCGTTGGACAGGGCCAGGGTCACGAGGTTGGCGTCCAGCCCCTGCTCGGCCAGCACCTCGCGCAGGATGCTGACGGTGATGGCGGCCGGCAGCACCGCGTTGGGGTGGGGCTTGACGATGACCGGGTTGCCGGTGGCCAGCGCGGCGAACAGGCCGGGATAGGTGTTCCAGGTGGGGAAGGTGGCGCAGCCGATCACCAGGCCGATGCCCCGGCCCACGATGTCGAAATGTTTTTTCATCACCAGCGGCGGGTTTTTGCCCTGGGGCTTTTCCCAGGTGGCTTCGGCGGGGACGTCTGCCATCGCTTTGTAGGCGTAGGCAATGGCTTCCAGCGCCCGGTCCTGCGCATGGGGGCCACCGGCCTGGAAAGCCATCATCGGGCCTTGGCCGGTGGTCAGCATGACGGCGTGGGTGATTTCGTGGCTGCGCCGATGGATGCGGGTCAGCGCCTCCAGCAGCACACCCACGCGGCCTTGCACGCCCAGGGCCATCCAGGCCGGTTCGGCAGCCTGGGCGGCGGCGATCAGCGCATCGGCGCGGCATTCGGGGTAGCGCACGCCGATGTCCACGCCGTAGGGGGAGCGCTCGGTGGCAATGCGGCCCGTCTCGCCGGGCTGCTGGAGCGGGTAGTCCTGGCCCAGCAAGGCTTGCACTGCGGCCTGGCCGTCGGCCTGGGCGGTTTCGCCGTAGATCTTGGGCGAGGCGTTCTCGGGGAACGGCGACCAGTAGGTACGTGCGGCAGAGGCGGCCAGGGCGCCGTCGAGCAGGGCACGGTGGGTGTCGAACAGGGTCATGAAAAGTCTCCTAGGGTTTTTCTGGGTGTCGGTTTCGTCGGTTTGACTTGCATCAGAATGCGTTCACAGCATATTATTTACCGACCGATCGGTCAAACATGTTTTTGACTTATCGCAAAACAGCATTGGCAACGTGATTACCCCTTTTCACCCTTGAACAGCTTGTCCTCTATGTCCGAACCTCTTGTCCTGGCGTCCCGATCGGGCGCTGTGCAGACCCTGACCCTGAACCGCCCGGCGGCCCTGAACAGTTTCACGACCGCGCTGCACGCCCAATTGCTGGCCGCCCTGGAAGCTGCGGCGGCCGATGCCAGCGTGCGCTGCGTCGTGCTGACCGGTGCCGGGCGCGGCTTTTGCGCCGGGCAGGATCTGGCCGACCCGGCCGTTGCGCCCGATACGGCCCCGGGCGCTGCCGCCAAGGACCTGGGCGACGTGATCGAGCGCTTCTACCGTCCGCTGTGCCTGCGCCTGCGCTCCATGCCCGTGCCCGTGGTGGCCGCCGTCAATGGCGTGGCTGCCGGGGCCGGGGCCAGCATTGCCCTGGGCTGCGATCTGGTGCTGGCGGGGCGCTCGGCCAGTTTCATCCAGGCGTTCACCCGGATCGGCCTGCTGCCCGACAGCGGCGGTACCTGGCTGCTGCCGCGCCTGGTGGGCCGCGCCAACGCCCTGGGGCTGGCGCTGCTGGGTGACAAGCTGAGTGCCGAAGACGCCCAGCGCATCGGCCTGATCTGGCGCTGTGTCGAAGACGACGTGCTGGCCGAAGAGGCGCAAGCCCTGGCCCAACGCCTGGCGGCCATGCCCACCCAGGCTTTGGTGACGACCCGCGCGGCCCTGGATGCGGCGCTGACGCTGGACTGGCCCACCGCCCTGGCGCAGGAGGCCGTGCACCAGCGCCGCCTGGGCCAGGCTGGCGATTACCGCGAAGGCGTGCTGGCGTTCACCGAGAAACGCCCGCCGCAATTCACGGATCGCTGACCACCGACCGCTGACGCCCTGCGGCCCGTTTCCCCTGTTTCTTTCCCTTCGCTTTTTTTCCATGCAAGCAAGTCTGACCCCCCAACAACTGGCCGAACACGTCCGCACGGCGATGTACGCCAACGACGGCGCCTCGCAGGCCCTGGGCATGCAGGTGGTAGCCATCAGCCCCACCAGTGCCACGGTGACGATGGCGGTTCGCGCCGACATGCTCAACGGCCACGCCACCTGCCACGGCGGCTTCATCACCACCCTGGCCGATTCCGCTTTCGCCTTTGCCTGCAACGCGGGCAACGAGATGACGGTGGCCTCGGGCCTGTCCATCGATTTCGTCGCCCCCGCCCGCCTGGGCGATGTGCTCATTGCCGCAGGCGTCGAGGTTTCCCGCGCCGGGCGTACCGGGGTGTACGACGTCACCGTGCGCAACCAGCGCGACGAGCTGGTTGCCGCTTTCCGGGGGCGTTCCTACACCATGAAGGGCCGCCCCACCGTGTCCCTGCCCCAGCCCGGCTGAACGGCGCAAGCAGCACCCTCTATCAACAAAAAAATCCGGAGACAAACCCATGACCGTCACACGCCCCGCCCCGGGAGAGCTGGAGCCGATCGAAACCGCCAGCCGCGACGAAATCCAGGCACTGCAATTGCAGCGCCTGCGCTGGTCGCTGCAACATGCCTACGACAACGTGCCGCATTACCGCAAGGCGTTCGACGAAAGATGCGTCCGCCCCTGCGACCTGAAAACCCTGGCCGACCTGTCCAAGTTCCCTTTCACCTACAAGAAAGACCTGCGCGACAACTACCCCTTCGGCATGTTCGCCGTGCCGCGCAACCAGTTGCTGCGCGTCCATGCCTCCTCGGGCACCACGGGCAAGCCGACGGTGGTGGGCTACACCGCCAGGGACATCGACACCTGGGCCAACCTGGTGGCGCGTTCCATCCGCGCTGCGGGTGGCCGCCCCGGCGACATGGTGCACATCGCCTACGGCTACGGCCTGTTCACCGGCGGCCTGGGGGCGCACTACGGTGCCGAGCGGGCCGGCTGTACGGTGGTGCCGATGTCCGGCGGGCAGACGGAAAAGCAGGTGCAGCTCATCCAGGACTTCAAGCCGGACATCATCATGGTCACCCCCTCGTACATGCAGGTGATCGTGGAGGAGTTCCAGCGCCAGGGGCTGGATGCGCGGGACAGCTCCCTGAAAGTCGGCATTTTCGGGGCCGAACCCTGGACGGAAGCGATGCGCCAGGAGATCGAGGCCAAGGCCGGCATTGCCGCCGTCGACATTTACGGCCTGTCTGAAATCATGGGGCCGGGCGTGGCCAGCGAGTGCGTGGAAAGCCAGGACGGCCCGGTGATCTGGGAAGACCATTTCTATCCCGAAATCATCGACCCGCAGACCGGCGAAGTGCTGCCCGACGGGCAGGAGGGCGAGCTGGTGTTCACCTCCCTGTCCAAGGAGGCGCTGCCCATGATCCGCTACCGTACGCGGGATCTGACGCGGCTGCTGGCCCCCACTTCGCGCAGCTTCCGGCGCATGGGCAAGATCGTGGGCCGCTCGGACGACATGCTCATCATCCGTGGCGTCAACATGTTTCCCACGCAGATCGAGGAAATCGTGCTGCAGCACCGTTCGCTCTCCGGCCAGTACCAGATCCACGTCACCCGCGACGGCACCCTGGACAAGGTGGCCGTGCGCTGCGAGCTGCAGCCCGGCATCCCGTCGGGCACCGAGGAGGTGCGAAAAATCGGCCAATGGCTCCAGCACCGCATCAAGACCCTGGTGGGCATCACCACCCAGGTGGACGTGCTGGATTACGGCGCGATCGAGCGCACCCTGGTGGGCAAGGCCCGACGGGTGATCGACCAACGGCCACGCTGATCGCAGAGCGGCCCCGAGGCAACTGGTTTCAAGAACACCGCCCCCTGCCATCCCGCAGGAGCGGCTAGGAACCGGCCCGTTCCATGAATGGGCCGGTTCCGGGGGCGGTGATGCCCGAATCACCTCTCCTTTTTATTACCGACCGGTCGGTTTATTTAAATACCTTCACAAGGAGACATCTCGCCATGCGTAAAGAAAAACTTGCCCACACGATGGAGTTCCCGCCTGCCATCGAGCAGCCCAACGTCTACCCGCTGTCCTGGCACCAGCACACGAAAAAGCTGGAGGAAATCTGGGACGCTTCGCGCCGCGAGGTCTGGGACCCCAAGAAACTGCCCTGGGACACGTTCGACGTGAACAAATACACCTGGGAGCAGCGCGAGGCCATCGCCTACTGGTGGACGCTGCTGTCGGTGTTCGACGCCTCTGCGCCGCCGGTGTTCGCTTCGGCGCTGATCAAGACCTACGAGGCCCATGAGGAAGACGCCGTGCGCCGCTGCTTCTTCAGCGTCACGCAGGACGAGCAGAACCATGAGCAGATGTGCGGCCTGGCCATCACCAAGTTTCTGGAGCATCCCGATCCGATCACCTACACGCCCAAGACCGAACTGGGCAAGCGCCTGCAAAAGAACGCCAAGTGGCTCTACCACAATGGCGCCCGCTACTGGACGGGCTACAAGACGGCCGTGCCCAAATACAGCCTGGCCGTGCTGTTCAGCTCCTTCCTGATGGGCGAGATCGCAGCCGCCACCATCTTCCACCAGATGGCCGCCGGCTGCACCGAGCCGGTGTTCAAGGAAGCCTTCCGCAACATCGGCAAGGACGAGGGCCGCCACATGGGCATCTGCCTGGCGTTGATGGAGCGCGACTATCCCAAGATCGCCGTGGAAGACCGCGCCCTGATCACCAAGCAGATCCGTGCCGGCTACCTGTTCCTGTCCGCCGTGCTGTTCGAGCCGCCGATGGAGTTCTGGGATCTGCCCGAGGACTTTATCGAGAGCCAGCGTGCGGGCGAGGCCGCAGCCCGCGCCGCCGGGTTTGCCATTCCCGAGTACGAGGCCAAGAAGAACAACTGGCGCACCGCCATCCTGAACCTCAAGGGGGCGCTGGACAAGTACGACATCCCCTTCCCGGCGATCCCCGAGGTGGGCATCACCGGCGAGGAAGTCTCGGACGTGGACCTGGACGACATCATCCCCGTGTTCTAAGCACCGGCACCCCGTTCCGCTTTTTCAGAACTTCGCAAATAACCACCATGACCTCCCACATCAAGCTGTACCCCTCCGGGCAGACCGTCGCGTGCGACAGCGGCCAGACCGTGCTCGAAGCCCTTGAACGCTCAGGCTATGCCCTGCCCAACAACTGCCGTGCCGGCGCCTGCGGCGAGTGCAAGGTGAAAGTGCGTTCGGGCCAGTTCGACCAGGGTTTCGTGCTCGACATGGCGCTGTCGCAGGACGAGCGTGCCCAGGGGTATGGCCTGATGTGCATGGCCAAGCCACTGTCGCCAGAGCTGGAAATCGAATGGGGCACGGAGGATGCCAAGCCCCAGCTCTTTCCCGCCCGCGAATCGCAGTACGCCGTGCTGGTCGACCGCATCGCCCGCACGCCGCGCATTACCGAGTTCGTGCTGCGCCCCCTGGGCGAAGCCATGCGCTTCTGGCCCGGCCAGTACGTGCAGCTGGGCGATGCCGGCCAGGGCATCCCGGTGCGCAGCTACTCGCTGGCCAGCGCCCCCCGGCACGACGGCGAAATCCGCCTGCAGGTCACCCGCGTCGATGCCGATGCGGCCAACACCCCCGCCGGGCGCACCAGTCGCTGGCTGCACGACGAGGTGGCGCTGGGCGCCCAACTGCGCTTTTCCGGCCCGCATGGCACCTTCATCGGCGACCCTGCGGCCGACACCCCGGTGCTGTGCCTGGCCGCCGGCTCCGGCCTGGCACCCATTCTTTCACTGACCGAAGCGGCCCTGCGCCGGGGCTACAAGCAGCCGGTGACGCTGATGTTCTCCGCCCGCGAGGCGGCGGACCTGTACGACGTCGGCCTGATGCGCTACTGGCAGTTGCGCTACCCCAACTTCCGCTACCTGCCCACGCTGACGCGGGATACGGGGGACGCGCAGGACGGGGTGCTGCACGGGCGCATCCCGGCCATCCTGGGCCAGCATTTTCCCGACTTGAGCGGCTACAGCGTCTTCGTTGCGGGCACCACCGCCTTCGTCGATGACTGCGTGGCTGCCGCCAGGGCGCTGGGCGCACAGCCCGCGCTGATCCATACCGAAGGCTTTTTCGCCCAGGTTTAAGCCACGAAAGGAACACCATGTACACCCAAGCAATGGACACCCTGGGCAAGGAGGCGGCCTCTGCCCCCGTGCCGCACAGTGCCGACGAGGCGCGGCTGCAGGCCCGCTTCGACGCCCGCATCGACGCGGGCGAGTTCATCGAGGCCAAGGACTGGATGCCCGAGCATTACCGCAAGACCCTGGTGCGCCAGATCAGCCAGCACGCCCATTCGGAAATCGTCGGCATGTTGCCCGAGGGCAACTGGGTGACGCGGGCGCCCACGCTCAAGCGCAAGGCCATCCTGCTGGCCAAGATCCAGGACGAAGGCGGCCACGGCCTGTACCTGTATTCCGCCGCCGAGACCCTGGGCACCAGCCGCGACGAGATGCTGGACGCCCTGCACACGGGCCGCGCCAAGTACAGCTCCATCTTCAACTACCCCACGCTGACCTGGGCGGACATGGGCGTGATCGGCTGGCTGGTCGATGGCGCGGCCATCATGAACCAGGTGCCCATCTGCCGCTGCTCCTACGCGCCCTACGCCCGGGCCATGGTGCGCATCTGCCGCGAGGAGAGCTTTCACCAGCGCCAGGGCTACGACGCCCTGCTGACCATGATGGAGCAGGGCACCGACGCCCAGCGGGCCATGGTGCAGGATGCGGTGAACCGCTGGTGGTGGCCCGCGCTGATGATGTTCGGCCCGCCGGACGACCAGTCGCCCAACAGCGCCCTGTCCATGCGCTGGGGCATCAAGCGCATCTCCAACGACGAACTGCGCCAGAAATTCATCGACGCCACCGTGCCCCAGGCCGAACTGCTGGGCGTGACGCTGCCCGACCCCGCCCTGCGATGGAACGCCGACCGCGAGCACTTCGACTTCGGCCCGATCGACTGGCCCGAGTTCTGGCAGGTGGTCGGCGGCGACGGCCCCTGCAACCGCGAACGCCTGGGCGCCCGCGTGCAGGCCTGGGAGGACGGCGCCTGGGTGCGCGAGGCCGCCCTGGCCCATGCCGCCAAAGCCGAGCATTAAAAACAAGAGCTGTTACCGCTTCATATACATGAATATCAGAATCAAAAATATCTGAAAACAAGCATATATCAGCGCTAAAAGCTATTGAATTCATAAGAGAGTTTCCCATGAACATCCCCAAGCACCCCACCGACCCCGCGACAGCCACCGCCACCGAATGGCCGCTGTGGGAAGTTTTCGTGCGCAGCAAGGCGGGCCTGGACCACAAGCACTGCGGCAGCCTGCATGCCGCCGATGCCGCGATGGCCATCCAGATGGCCCGCGACGTCTACACCCGCCGCCAGGAAGGCAGCAGCGTCTGGGTGGTGCGCTCCGAGCAGATCGTGGCCAGCGACCCCGGCGACAAGGCCATGTATTTCGACCCGGCCGAGGACAAGGTCTACCGCCACCCGACTTTCTACGTCCTGCCCCAGGCCGTGAACCACATGTAAGGCGAGGGCGGCAAACACATGCAAAGCATCCACATTGGCAATGCCCCGGCCTTCCGCTACCTGCTGCGCCTGGGCGACACCTGCCTGATCCTGGGCCAGCGCCTGTGCGAATGGTCGGGCCACGCCCCCATCCTGGAAGAGGACATCGCCCTGTCCAACATGGCGCTGGACCTGATCGGCCAGGCCCGCGCCGTGCTCACCCACGCCGGCCGGGTTGATGGCCGTGGCCATGACGAAGACCAGCTGGCCTTCCTGCGCAACGAGGCCGATTACTGCAACCCGACCATCGCCGAGCTGCCCCGGGGCGACTTCGCCTTCACCACCCTGCGCAACGCGCTGCTGGCCACGCTGCTCAAGCACCTGTGGCAATGCCTGCAGGACTCCAGCGACGCCGAACTGGCCGCGATTGCCGCCAAGGCCGTCAAGGAGGCCCGCTACCACCAGCAGCACGCAGGCGACTGGGTGGTGCGCCTGGGCGACGGCACGCCCGAATCGCGCCGCCGGATGCAGCAGGCGCTGGCCAGCCTGTGGCCCTACACCGCCGAACTCTTTGCGCCGGACGCCGTGGACGAACACGCCCATGCCAGCCGCCTTGGCCCGCGCTGGGCCGACGTCGAGGCCGACTGGCTCGAAGACGTGCGCCAGATGCTGGCCGCCGCCGACCTGGAGCTGCCCGCGCAGGAGGGCCGGTTCCGCAGCACCGGCAGGCTGGGCCGCCACAGCGAGCACATGGGCTACCTGCTGGCCGAAATGCAGCACCTGCAGCGCAGCTATCCGGAAGGGGTGTGGTGATGGTGGCCGAGGATGTCCGCATCCAGCAGGCCTGGGAGGTGCTGGGCACCGTGCCCGACCCCGAAGTGCCCGCCGTCTCGCTGTGCGACCTGGGCATCGTGCGGGCCGTGCGCCTGGCCGATGCCGGCGCAGCGCAGGCCGGTGGCGTGCTGGAAATCGTCCTGACCCCCACCTACAGCGGCTGCCCGGCCACCGAGGTGATTGCGTCCGACGCGCTGGCCGCCATCGATGCGGCGGGCCTGGGGCCGGCCCGGGCCACGCTGCAACGTGCGCCCGCCTGGACGACCGACTGGATCAGCGCCGAAGGGCGCGAAAAGCTGCGGGCCTACGGTATCGCCCCGCCCGGGCCGGTGGCTGCCGATGCGGGCGTGCCCGTTCGCTTCATGCCCCGGCGTCCCGCCCCCAGCGTGCCCTGCCCGCACTGCGCCGGCACGCATACCGAGCGCCTGGCGGCCTTTGGCGCCACCGCCTGCAAGGCGCTGTACCGCTGCCTGGACTGCCGCGAGCCGTTCGAGCATTTCAAGCCTATCTGATGAAGCCATTGCCATGAGCGTTTCCTTCCACCCCTTGCGCGTATGCGCCATCGAACCGGATACCGCCGAGGCGGTCATCGTCTCCTTCGAGGTGCCGCCTGCGCTGCGCCAGGTCTTCGGCTTCATCCAGGGCCAGTACCTCACGCTGCGCACCACCATCGACGGCCAGGACGTGCGCCGCTCCTACTCCATCTGCGCCGGCGTGGACGAGGCCCACCTGCGCGTGGGCGTGCGCCGCGTCGCCGGCGGCCTGTTTTCCAACTGGATCCACCGCCGCCTCAAGGTGGGCGACACCCTGCAGGTCATGGCCCCGCAAGGGCGCTTTTACGTCCCGCTGGACGCCGGCGCCCGGCGCCACTACCTGGGCATTGCCGGGGGCAGCGGCATCACGCCCATCCTGTCCATCATGAAAACCGTGCTGGCCCGCGAGCCGCAGAGCCGCTTCACCCTGCTGTATGCCAACCGCACGCTGCAATCGACCATGTTCAAGGAGGAGCTGGAAGATGTGAAGAACCGCTACCTCACGCGTGTGGCGCTGCACCATGTGTTCTCCGACGAAGCCACCGAGGCGCCGATCAACATGGGGCTGATGAACCGCGACAAGGTGGGCGAATTTCTGCGCCACGTCGTGCCGCCTGCGCAGATCGGCGAAGCCTTCGTCTGCGGCCCCTTCCAGATGAACGACGAGGCCCAGGCCGCCCTGCTGGCCGCCGGCGTGCCCGAGGAGCGCATCCACGTCGAGCGCTTTGGCGTCGCGCTGTCCGCCGCCGGCCAGGTCGGCGCGGCAGTCCACCAGGTGCAGGAAGGCGATGCCGAGCAGGCGCAGATCACCATCGTGCGCGATGGCCTGAAGCGTGAGTTCGGCTTTCGCAAGGAGCAGCCCAGCATTCTGGATGCCGCCTCCGTCGCCGGGCTGGAAGTGCCGTTTTCCTGCACCTCGGGCGTGTGCGGCACCTGCCGCGCCAAATGCCTGGAAGGCCAGGTGCGCATGGAGCGCAACTTCGCCCTGGACAAGGACGAGGTGGCGGCCGGTTTCGTCCTCACCTGCCAGTGCCGTCCCCTGACGCCGCAGGTCGTGCTGTCCTTCGATGAACGCTGAGGCCGAACCATGTCTTGCTTCAATCCCTCAAGAATCGTAGCGGCAAGCGCTTTTCAGACAATGGCCGGCCACTATATTCGTAGTGCATTTGGCACGCCCGGGCGCATTCCTGCGCCTGGGCACCCTTGAGAGAAACGAAGGAGGAATACCACCATGGCCCGAGGACGCTCATCCGGATACGAAGACCAGCGCGAGCTGATCTTGCTGCACGCCGCCGAACTGTTTGCCCAGCGCGGCTACTCGGCCACGTCCATGAATGGCGTGGCCGAAGCCTGCGGCCTGTCCAAGCCGGCCCTGTACCACTACTTCCGCGACAAGTACGACCTGCTGGTGAACATCGCGGAAAACCACATCGTGCGCCTGCAGGCCCTGGTCAGCGAGGTGGCCGAGCTGGAGCTGGAGCCAGAGGCGCGGCTGCGCGAGCTGATCCGCCGCTTCGTCATCGAATACGCCCAGGCCCAGCACGCTCACCGCGTGCTGATCGAGGACATCAAATTCCTCACCGAAGCCGACCAGGCCCGCATCCTGGGTTCCGAACGCCAGGTCACCCGCGAGTTTTCCAGCACCGTGGAAGCGTTGTGGCCGCATCTGGGCCAGGAGCGCCTGTCCAAGCCCACCACCATGCTGCTGTTCGGCATGATCAACTGGATGTTCACGTGGTTCCGCCCCGGCGGCGCACTCAGCTACGAGGACATGGCCCCCATCGTGACCGACCTTTTCTTCGGCGGCGCTGCGGCAGTGCGCCGGCCTGCAGCGGCCACCGCCTCGCCCGCTTCATCCCCCCCTTCTCCTACGAAAGCAAATACATGACGCAAGTGAACGCATGGATCGTCGATGGCGTGCGCACGCCCTTTGGCCGCTACGGCGGCGCCCTGGCGGATGTCCGCACGGACGACCTGGGCGCCATTCCCCTACGCGCCCTGATGGAACGCAACCCCACCGTGGACTGGAGCGCGATCGACGACGTGCTCTACGGCTGTGCCAACCAGGCCGGGGAGGACAACCGCAACGTGGCCCGCATGGTGGCGCTGCTGGCGGGCCTGCCCGTCGACGTGCCCGGCGGCACCGTCAACCGCCTGTGCGGCTCGGGGCTGGACACCATCGGCATGGCGGCCCGCGCCATCCGCGCCGGGGAAGCCGATCTGATGATCGCCGGCGGCGTGGAAAGCATGACCCGCGCCCCCTTCGTCCTGGGCAAGGCCGACAGCGCCTTCTCGCGCAGTGCCCGCATCGAGGACACCACCATCGGCTGGCGCTTCGTCAATCCCCTGATGAAGGCGCAGTACGGCATCGACTCCATGCCCGAGACGGCAGAGAACGTGGCGCAGGACTTCGGCATCGCCCGCGCCGACCAGGACGCGCTGGCGCTGCGCTCGCAGCAGCGCTGCAAGGCTGCGCAGGACACGGGATTTTTCGAGGGCGAGATCGTCCCCGTCACCATTCCCCGGCGCAAGGGCGACCCCGTCGTGGTGCGTGAGGATGAGCACCCCCGCCCGGAAACCACCGCCGAACAGCTCGCCCGCCTCAAGGGCGTGGTGCGCCCGGACGGCTCGGTCACCGCCGGCAACGCCTCGGGCGTGAACGACGGCGCCTGCGCCCTGCTGCTGGCCTCCGACGCCGCGCTCCAGCGCTACCGGCTCACCCCGCGCGGGCGCATCGTCGGCATGGCGACCGCAGGCGTGGCCCCCCGCATCATGGGCATCGGCCCGGCCCCGGCCACGCAGAAGCTGCTGGAGCGCATCGGCTGGCCGCTGGACAGCCTGGACACCATCGAACTGAACGAAGCCTTTGCCGCGCAAGGGCTGGCCGTGCTGCGCCAGCTGGGCCTGCCCGACGATGCGCCGCACGTCAATCCCAATGGCGGGGCGATCGCCCTGGGCCACCCCCTGGGCGCTTCGGGGGCCCGCCTGGCATTGACGGCCTTGCGCCAACTGGAGCGTACCGGGGGCCGCCGCGCCCTGGCGACGATGTGCATTGGCGTGGGCCAGGGCATTGCCCTGGCGCTGGAACGCGCCTGAGCCGCCAGCGGCGCACCTGCTGCCGCTGGCGTTGGTTTTTGATTTTTTCCACCACCACCACTACTACCACCACCAAGGAGACAACGATGACAAAACGACTGACCCTCTCTGCCCTGGCTGCGGCCAGCCTGCTGGCCGCCAGCGGCCTGGCCCTGGCCGACATCAACGTCGGTGTGACCGTTTCGGCCACCGGCCCGGCGGCCTCGCTCGGCATCCCGGAAAAGAACACCATTGCCCTGATGCCCAAGGAAATCGGCGGCGAGAAGATCAACTACATCGTGCTGGACGACGCTTCGGACACCACCAACGGCGTGGCCAACATGCGCAAGCTCATCAGCGAGAACAAGGTGGACGTGGTGCTCGGCTCCAGCACCTCGCCGGTGTCGCTGGCCATGATCGACGTGGCCGCCGAAACCAAAACGCCGATGATTTCCATGGCCGCTGCCGCACGCATCGTCGAACCCATGGACGACAAGCGCAAATGGGTGTTCAAGACCCCGCAGAACGACATCATGATGTCGCTGGCCATCGCCGCCCACATGGCCGCTGCGGGGGCCAAGACCGTGGCCTTCATCGGCTTTTCGGATGCCTATGGCGAAGGCTGGTACAACGAATTTTCCAAGGCGGCCGAGCTGAAGAAGCTCAAGATCGTCGCCAACGAGCGCTACAACCGCACCGACACCTCGGTCACGGGCCAGGTGCTCAAGATCATCTCGGCCAAGCCCGATGCGGTGCTGGTGGCCGGTTCCGGCACCCCCGCCGCCCTGCCGCAGAAAATGCTGAAGGAACGCGGCTTCACCGGCAAGTACTACCAGACCCACGGCGTGGCCAATGCCGACTTCCTGCGCGTCGGCGGCAAGGATGTGGAAGGCACCTTCCTGCCTGCCGGCCCGGTGCTGGTGGCCGACCAGCTGCCGGCCAGCCACCCGGTCAAGGCCACCGCCACCGCCTACGTGAAAGCCTATGAGGCCGCCCACGGCAAGGGCAGCGTCTCCACCTTCGGCGCCCACGGCTGGGATGCCGGCGTGCTGATGGCCGCTGCCGTACCCGAAGCGCTGAAGAAGGCCAAGCCCGGCACGGCAGAGTTTCGCGCCGCCATGCGCGATGCGCTGGAGGGGCTGAAGGAAGTGCCCGGCGCCCACGGCATCTTCACCATGTCGCCCACCGACCACCTGGGCCTGGACCAGCGGGCCAGCGTGATGGTGAAGATCGAGAACGGCACCTGGAAATACCAGCCCTGATGGTGGCTCTGCCGCCTGGCCACCCCCTTGCGGGGTCGGGCGGCAGGGGCCATGCAGGCGCATCCATGAACCGCGTGTTCCCCGGGCCGACCCCGGCCCTGGGGCTGTTTGGATTGCAGAAAGAAAGACGAATATGGATTTCCAGATTGCCCTGTTGCTGGGGCAGGACGGCATCGTCAACGGTGCCGTGTACGGCCTGATGGCGCTGTCACTGGTCCTGGTGTTTTCCGTCACCCGCGTGATCTTCATTCCGCAGGGGGAGTTTGTGGCCTTTGGCGCCCTCAGCATGGTCATGCTGCAGGCTGGCGGCACCCCGGCCACCCTGTGGCTGCTGCTGGGGCTGGCCCTGGCCGTGCTGGCCGTGGAGGGCTGGCGCTGGAAGAAGGGTGAGGGCGTCAACTGGTTCGCCACCCTGTTCTGGTGCGTGGCCCTGCCGGCGCTGGCCGCCGTTCTGGTGCTGGCCGTGCGCCCCGAGGCGATGTGGCTGCAGGCGCTGACCACGCTGCTGCTCATCACCCCGCTGGGGCCGCTGTTGTACCGCTTGGTGTTCCGCCCTCTGGCCGATGCCTCGGTGCTGATTTTGCTGATTGTGGCGGTCGCGTTGCACGGTGTGCTGGTGGGCGCAGGCTTGCTGTTCTTTGGTGCTGAAGGCTCACGCACGACGCCGTTTTCCGAAGCCCGCTTCGAGCTGGGGTCGATGATGATTTCCGGCCAGTCCCTGGTCGTGCTGGGGGTGACGCTGGCGCTGGTGCTGCTGCTGTTCGCGTTCTTCGAGCGGTCGATGGTCGGCAAGGCCCTGCGGGCCACCGCCATCAACCGCGTCGGCGCACGCCTGATGGGCATCCCCACCGATTTGTCGGGGGATGTGAGCTTTGCCCTGGCGGCGCTGATCGGCGCGATCTCCGGCCTGCTGATCGCCCCCTTGACCACGGTGTATTACGACACCGGCTTCCTGATCGGCCTCAAAGGCTTCGTCGCGGCCATCGTCGGCGGGCTGGCCAGCTACCCGCTGGCCCTGGTGGGCGCTTTGCTGGTCGGCCTGCTGGAGTCGTTTTCATCCTTCTGGGCCAGCGCCTACAAAGAGGTGCTGGTGTTTACCTTGATTATTCCGGTGCTGTGGTGGCGTTCGCTGCACAGCCGCCATGTGGAGGACGATGAATGACTGCGCCCACACCCACATCTGCAACAACATCCGCAACGCCGGCAGCCGGCGCCCCCGGCGGGCTGCTGACCCGCGCCCAATTGACCGGGCTGTGCGTGCTGGCCCTGGCGCTGGCCTGGGGACTGCTGCCGGAATTCACCGTGGTGGTGATGAGCTACATCGGCCTGTACGCCATCGTGGCCGTCGGGCTGGTGCTGCTCACCGGCGTCGGCGGCATGACCTCGTTCGGCCAGGCCGCCTTCGTCGGCATGGGCGCGTATGCCACGGCCTGGGCCTGCACATCGCCCACGGCGGTGCAGGCGCTCGGCGGCCTGGTCGGCATGGGCGGCCTGCCCTGGGTCGGGCTGGCGCTGGGGCTGGTGCTGACGTTTGCCGTGGCCTGGGGGCTGGGGGCGGTCACGCTCAAGCTCTCCGGGCACTACCTGCCGCTGTGCACCATCGCCTGGAGCCTGAGCCTGTACTACCTGTTCGGCAACATGCAGTTCCTGGGCGGGCAGACCGGCATCAGCGGCGTGCCGCCCCTCACCATTGCCGGTTACTCGCTGGCCGACCCGCGCCTGCTGGGCGTGCTCATCTGGACGGTGCTGCTGCTGGCGCTGTGGCTGATGAGCAACCTGCTCGACTCGCGCGAGGGCCGCGCCATCCGCGCCTTGAAAGGGGGGCGGGTCATGGCCGAATCCATGGGCGTGGATACGGGCCGCTACCGCATCAAGCTGTTCGTGCTGGCGGCGCTGCTGGCGGCCATCTCCGGCTGGCTGTACGCGCACATGCAGCGCTTCATCAACCCCACGCCGTTCAACCTGAACATCGGTATCGAGTACCTGTTCATGGCCGTGGTCGGCGGCGCGGGCCACCTGTGGGGCGCGGTGCTGGGCGCCACGGTCATCACCCTGCTCAAGCAAAAGCTCCAGGACGTGTTGCCCGCCCTGCTGGGCACCAGCGGCAACTTCGAGGTGGTGGTGTTCGGCCTGCTCATGGTGCTGGTGCTGCAACGCTTTGCCGAAGGCATGTGGCCGACGCTGCAACGCCTGTCCAGCCGCTTCCTGCGCCCGGACAAGGCGCGTGCGCCCAGGGCCGAAGCGGCGCTGGCGCAGCGCACCCTGCCGGCCCCCGGCACCGAGATCCTGCAGGCCAGGGAAGTGACCAAGCGCTTTGGCGGGCTGGTCGCCAACAACCAGGTGTCCATGTCCGTCAAGGCCGGGGAAATCCACGCCCTGATCGGCCCCAACGGCGCCGGCAAGAGCACCTTCTTCAACATGATCTCCGGCGTGGACGAACCCACCGAGGGCGAGGTGCGCCTGATGAACGAGGTGATGGGCAAGCGGCCCTCGCGGGCCTTTGCCGCCCTGGGCCTGGGGCGCACCTTCCAGCACGTGCGCCTGCTGGGCCAGCGCAGCGTGGTCGAAAACGTCGCCCTGGGGGCGCACCGGCGGGCGCACAAGGGCTGGCTTGCCGCCATGTTGCGCCTGGATCGCAGCGAGGAGGCCGCCCTGCTGGCCGAAGCCCGCCGCCAGATCGAGCGCTGCGGCCTGGGCGCGTTGGCCGATGCGCCTGCCGCTTCGCTGGCGCTGGGCCAGCAGCGCATCGTGGAGATCGCCCGCGCCCTGGCCGGGCAGCCCGCCGTGCTGCTGCTGGACGAGCCGGCCGCCGGCCTGCGCCACCTGGAAAAACGCGCCCTGGCCGACCTGCTCACGCAGCTGCGGGCCGAGGGGCTGGGCATCCTGGTGGTGGAGCACGACATGGAGTTCGTCATGAACCTGGCCGACCGCATCACCGTGCTCGAATTCGGCACCGTGATTGCCGAGGGTACGCCCAGGGAAATTCAAAACAACCAGCGCGTGCTGGACGCCTACCTGGGCGGCGCCGACGACCTGGCAGCGGGGATCACCAAATGAGTACGACGACAGCCACACCACCACGCACGACACTGCTGCAATTGCAGGGCATCTGCGTCTCCTACGGCCCGGTGGAAGCCGTGCACGAGGTGAACCTGGATGTGCAGGAGGGCGAGATCGTCACCGTCATCGGCCCCAACGGCGCGGGCAAGACCACGCTGCTGAGCGCCGCCATGGGGCTGCTGCCCTCCAGGGGCAGCATCACCCTGGCCGGCGAGCGCATCGCCCGCCCCAGCGTGGAGAGCATGGTGGTCCGCGGCATCGGCCTGGTGCCGGAAAAGCGCGAGCTGTTCGGCGAGATGACCATCGAGGACAACCTGCTGCTGGGCGGCTTCTCGCGCTGGCGCCGGGGCCAGCGCGACCAGGCGCAGCGGATGCAGGAAGTCTTCGACATCTTCCCGCGCCTGGGCGAGCGGCGTTTGCAGATCTCCTCGACCCTCTCCGGCGGGGAACGCCAGATGCTGGCCATTGGCCGGGCGCTGATGGCCCGCCCGCGCCTGCTGATGCTGGACGAGCCTTCGCTGGGCCTGGCTCCGCTGATCACGCGCGAGGTGCTGCAGGTGGTGGCCTCGCTGCGCCGCCACGGCGTCTCGGTGCTGCTGGTCGAACAGAACGCCCGCGCCGCCCTGCAGGTGGCCGACCGCGCCTATGTGCTGGAGATGGGGGCCGTGGCCCTGTCCGGCGATGCGCAGGACCTGCTCAACGACCGGCGCATCATCGACACCTACCTGGGCATGGGCGCGAATGCGCACAGGGAGCCGGCAGCATCTGCTTGAGTAAATTTCTATGAATTCAATAGCTGCCAGCGCTTCATGAACATTGTTTTTATGGTTATTTATATTTGAAAACATTGTTAAACAAGCGCTGAAAGCTACTGAATCGATAGTTTTTCGGCCTTCATTGCCGCGTGCTGCACACCGGTTGCGGCGGCATGTTTTTTCAAGGAGACGGTTCGTGGTTCTACGGCGTCGTCGCGGCCTGGCCGCATTGCTGTGCCTGTTGGGCGCCCCCCTGGTGCGTGCGCAGGGCGCCAGCACTCCCGGCGTGACCGATACGGAAATCCTGCTGGGCCAGTCATGCCAGCTCTCCGGCCCGCTGGAAGGCATCACCCGGGAAGTGCGCCAGGGCGCCGGCCTGTATTTCGATCACGTCAACGCCCAGGGCGGAGTGCATGGGCGCAGGATCCGCGTGCTGGCGCTCGATGACGCCTACGACCCGAAAAGGGCCGAGGCCAACACCCGCCATTTCATCGAAGACGCCAAAGTGCTGGCGCTGTTTCAATACGCCGGCACGCCGCCTGCGCTGGCGGGCATGGCCCTGGCCGAACAAACCGGCGTGCCGCTGATTGCGCCGTTCACCGGTTCGGAGGAGTTGCGCAAGCCGGGCCTGCGCTACGTGTTCAACATCAAGGCGGGCTACGCCACCGAGCTGCACGCCATGATCGGGCACCTGGCCTCCGTGGGCTTGCGCAACGTGGCCGCGGTGTACCTGGACAACCCGTTCGGCACGGGCGGATTGGCGGCACTGCAGGCCTCGGCCCGGGCGCTGGGCATCCAGCTGCTGGCCAGCGCTCCCCTGGATGTTGCCGGTGCAAACCTGGCGCAGGCCGTGGCCGAGGTCGGGCAGCACAACCCGCAGGCCATCATCGTCATCAGCGCGGGCAAGCCCAGCGTGGACTTCATCGCGGCCTACCAGGCATCCGGGCGGCATACGCTGTTCTACGTGCTGTCGGTCATCAGCAACGTGCAGTTGGTGCAGGGCCTGGGCGAACGTGCCCGCGGCGTGGTGGTGTCGCAGGTGGTGCCCTCGCCCTGGTCGGTCAAGCTGGAGCTGTCGCGCGAGTTCCAGCGCCTGGCCCGGGCGCAAGGCATCGAGGAGTTGACCTTCAGCCAGATGGAAGGCTTCCTGTCGGCCAGATTCCTGGTCGAGGCGCTGGGTCGTGCGGGGCCTCACCTCACGCGTGCCGGCCTGATCCAGGCCATGGAGAACATGCAGACCAGCCTGGGCGGCTACCCCATCCGGCTGTCGCCGCGCGAGCACAGCTCGGGCAGGTTTGTCGATTTGCTCATGTCCAGCAAGGACGGCAAGTTCACCCGCTGATCCCTTTTTTCATCCTGCGCTGCTGCGTCAGCGCATCCTGTGGAACGGAAGTTTCTTTCTATGACGACCCCCATTTACCCTCTCGTGGGCCTGGTTGGCGCTGGTGCCATGGGCCGGGGCATTGCCCAGATTGCCGCCCAGGGCGGCTGCCAGGTACTGCTGTTCGACGCCCAGGGCGGCGCTGCCGAGGCCGCCCGCGCCGCCGTGCAGGAACAGTGGCAGCGCCTGCTGTCCAAGGGCCGCATCAGCGCCGGGCAGTTGCAGGACTGGAGCGCCCGCCTGCAACCCGTGGCCGACATGGCGGCCCTGAAAGACTGCGCCCTGGTGGTGGAAGCCATCGTCGAGCGCCTGGACGTCAAGCAGGCCGTGTTCGCCCAGCTCGAAGCCGTCGTCGCCCCGGATGCGGTGCTGGTGAGCAACACCTCCTCGCTGTCGGTCACGCAGATCGCTGCGGGCCTGCAACGCCCCGCGCGTTTTGCCGGGCTGCACTTCTTCAACCCGGTGCCGCTCATGAAGGTCGTGGAAGTGATCGCCGGGCTGAAAACCGACCCCGCCCTGTGCGCTGCCCTGGCCCGGGCCGTGCGCCAGTGGGGCCACCAGCCGGTGCAGGCGCAGGACACACCCGGCTTCATCGTCAACCACGCCGGACGTGGCTACAACACCGAGGCGCTGCGCATCGTCGGCGAAGGCATTGCCGACTTCGCCACCGTCGACCGCATCCTGCGCGACCAGGCGGGCTTTCGCCTCGGCCCCTTCGAGCTGATGGACCTGACGGCGCTGGACGTCTCGCACCCGGTCATGGAAGCCATCTACCGCCAGTATTACGACGAGCCGCGCTACCGTCCCAGCGTCATCACCGCGCAGCGGCTGGCCGGCGGCGTGGTCGGCAAAAAGGCCGGGCAAGGCTTTTACCGCTACGACAACGGCCGCGCCCAGGTGCCGCCGGAGCCGCCCGTGCCGGACGTTGCCGTGCTGCCGCCGGTCTGGGTCTCGCCCCAGGCCACGCGCCGCGCCGCGCTGTGCGCCCTGCTGCACACGCTGGGCGCGGAGCTGGAAACGCAGGCCACGCCCTCTGCCCAGGCGCTGATCGTGGTTGCGCCCCTGGGCCTGGATGTGAGCGCCGCCGCCGTGGCCGAGCGCCTGGATGCCACGCGCACCGTGGGCATCGACCTGCTGATCGACGACAGCGCCACGCAGCGCCGCGTGCTGGCCACCAACCCGGCCACCCGGGCCGACATGCGGGCTGCCGCGCACGCCCTGTTCGCCCGGGACGGCAAGGCCGTCAGCGTCGTGCGCGACAGCGGCGGCTTCGTCACCCAGCGCGTGCTGGCCACCATCGTCAACATTGCCGCCGACATCTGCCAGCAGCGCATCTGCACCCCGCAGGACCTGGAAACCGCCGTCACCCTGGGCCTGGGCTATCCGCAAGGCCCGCTGGCCCTGGGCGAGCGCTGGGGCGCGGCGCAGATGCTGGAAGTGCTCGATGGCCTGCACCGGGTGTACGGCGATCCGCGCTACCGTCCCAGCCCCTGGCTGCGCCGCCGGGCGCTGTTGGGCTTGAGCCTGATGCACGCGGAAGATTGAGCCGCCTGCCGACAAAACCCGGGTGATGAAAAAATAATAGCTGCCACCACTTTCCATTGCCTGGTTTTCGAGTGCAACAGCACTCGAATCGTCGGCAGAAAAGTGGTGACAGCTATTTAAGTTGTAGCTGTATCCGGCGTCGGTGCCTTATTGCCCCCGCAGCAGCCTGGCCGCGTCGATGGCGAAGTAGGTCAGGATGCCGTCGGCCCCGGCGCGTTTGAAGGCCAGCAGCGCCTCCAGCATCACCGCATCGTGGTCGAGCCAGCCGTTGGCCGCAGCGGCCTTGAGCATGGCGTACTCGCCGCTGACCTGGTAGGCGAAGGTGGGCACCTTGAACTCGTCCTTGACGCGGCGCAGCACGTCCAGGTAGGGCATACCGGGCTTGACCATCACCATGTCGGCGCCTTCGGCGATGTCCAGCGCCACCTCGCGCAGGGCCTCGTCCGTGTTGGCCGGATCCATCTGGTAGACGTTCTTGTCGGCCTTGCCCAAAGCGCCGCGCGTGCCCACGGCGTCGCGGAAGGGGCCGTAGAAGCTGCTGGCGTACTTGGCGCTGTAGGCCATGATGCGCGTGTGGATGTGGCCGTGCGCCTCCAGCGCATCGCGGATGGCGGCGATGCGCCCGTCCATCATGTCGCTGGGGGCCACCATGTCCACGCCCGCAGCCGCGTGGGCCAGCGCCTGGGCGACGAGCATTTCCACGGTGTCGTCGTTGATGATGTAGCCGTTCTCGTCCAGGATGCCGTCCTGGCCGTGGCTGGTGTAGGGGTCCAGCGCCACGTCGGTCATGATGCCCAGGCCGGGACACTCCTGTTTCAGCGCCCGCACCACGCGGGGGATCAGGCCGTCGGGGTTGGCCGCTTCCTGGCCGTCGGGGGTTTTCAGGGCCGGGTCGATGGCCGGGAACAGCGCCAGGTAGGGAATGCCCAACTGCGCGCATTCGCGGGCCACGGGCAGCAGCAGGTCCAGCGACAGGCGCTCCACGCCGGGCATCGAGAGCACCGCCTCGCGGCGGTTTTCGCCTTCGTGGACGAACACCGGGTAGATGAAGTCGTGGCTGCTCAGACGGTGTTCGCGCACCAGGTTGCGGGTGAAGGCATCGCGGCGCAGGCGGCGCGGGCGGTTGGCGGGGAAGGGGGTGGGGTTGGATAAATGCATGGACGTCGATTGTGCCGCGCCTGGGTGCCTTGGGGATAGTCCCATTCCGGCGCCCCTGCCCGGGCTGTTAGATTGGCCCGCGAGAGCAGTTTGGCTGCCCTCCCTGCTTGACCTCCCTGAGCAGGCCCCGGTTCACCGGGGATTTCTGCGCCCGGCCTTGGCCGGGCTTTTTTTCGGCCCCCGAACAGGGGGATCGCAGGGGGCACGTACACTGCTGGCCCTATGTTATGGGTCAAAGCTTTTCATATCGTTTTCGTGGCCAGCTGGTTTGCCGGCCTGTTCTACCTGCCGCGCATTTACGTGAATCTGGCCATGGTGCCGCCCGGCTCCGTCGCCGAGCGCGAGCGCCTGCTGCTGATGGCCCGCAAGCTGCTGCGCTTCACCACCTTGCTGGCCGTGCCTGCCGTGGGGCTGGGCCTGTGGCTGTGGTTCGGCTGGTTCTGGGGCGCCACGGGCTGGCTGCACGCCAAGCTGGTGCTGGTGCTGGCTACCATCGGCTACCACTGGATGTGCGCCCGCATGTTCACCCGGATGCAGGCCGGGCAGACGCTGCGCAGCCATGTGTGGTACCGCTGGTTCAACGAGCTGCCGGTGCTGCTGCTCACCGTCGTCGTCATCCTGGTGGTGGTCAAGCCCTTCTGAGCGCGGGCCGGGCGTGCTGCACAAATCCTCCGCCTGGCCGCTGGCGCTGCTGTATGCGGCGCTGATCGTCTTCGCCAGCCTGTACCCGTTCGAGGGCTGGCGCGACCAGGAGCTGTCCTGGTGGGCCGTCCTGGCCCAGCCCCTGCCGCCGCAGTATTGGACGGGGTTCGACGTCGGCAGCAACATCGCCGGTTACCTGCCGCTGGGCTTTTTGCTGGGCCTGGGTATGGTGCGTTCCGGCGCGGCGCGGTGGGCGGTGCTGCTGGCCCTGGGGCTGGGCAGCGCCTTGTCGCTGGGCATGGAGGTGCTGCAGCTGTACCTGCCCCGGCGCGTGCCGTCCAATCTCGACTGGCTGCTCAACAGCCTGGGGGCGGCGCTGGGCGGCGTTCTGGCCTGGCTGCTGCACCTGCTCGGCGGGGTGCAGCGCTGGGCCGTGTTCCGCCAGCGCTGGCTGGGCGATGCGGATGCGGGCGGCACCGCGTTGCTGCTGCTGTGGCCGTGGGCCTTGCTGTTTCCGGCGGCGGTGCCGCTGGGCCTGGGGCAGGTGCTGCCGCACCTGGAGATCGGCCTGACCCAATGGCTGCAAGGCTCGGCCTATGCGGACTGGCTGCCGCTGCGCCATGCGCCCGCGCAGGCGCTGACGCCGCTGGGCTACCTGTTCTGCGTGGCCGTGGGCGTGCTGGCGCCGTGCCTGCTCACGCACCTGCTGGTGCGCCAGCCGGTGCGGCGCATGGTCGCCGCCCTGGTCTGGGTGGCCGTCGGGGTGGGGGTAACGGCCCTGTCCTGCGCCCTGGGCTATGGCCCGGCCAATGCTTGGGCGTGGCTCAGTCCCCCGGCCTTGCTGGGGCTGGCCGTGGGCCTGGGGCTGGCCTGGGTGCTGGCGGTGCTGTCCTGGCGCTGGAGTGCGGTGGTGGCCCTGGTCGGGCTGGCGCTGCAACTGGGGGCGCTCAACCAGGCGCCGCAAAGCGCCTACTTTGCCCAGACCTTGCAGATGTGGGAGCAGGGGCGCTTCGTGCAGTTCTACGGCCTGGGGCAGTGGCTGGGCTGGCTCTGGCCGTATGCCGTGCTGGTGTATGCGGCGGCGCGACTGACCCGGCGGCGGTTGGATCTCTAGAATGTGTACATGACTGACGCTGCCCCCAACCCCTTGCCCGCTGCGCCCGGCTACTACCAGCGGCATATTTTTTTCTGCCTGAACGAGCGCCCCAATGGCGAGGACTGCTGCGCCCTGCACGGCGCCAAGGCCGGTTTCGACCATTGCAAGCGGGCGGTCAAAGAGGCAGGCCTGGCCGGCCAGGGCCTGGTGCGGGTGAACAAGGCGGGGTGCCTGGATCGCTGCTCTGCCGCACCGGTGTGCGTGGTCTACCCCGAGGGGGTGTGGTACTCCTTCATCGATGAGGCCGATATCGACGAAATCGTCGAATCCCACCTGAAAAACGGCCACATCGTCGAGCGCCTGCTCGTGCCTCCCCACATGGGGCGGTAAACACCTTCCAAGGCATCCGGCCCAGGCCGGACTGCCTTTTTGCTATTAATCAAGGTGCTTGTTCCGCAGGTATTCAAACGATTTCAAGATGAAAACATATTGAAATCGTTATTTAATAAGCAGTAAAAGCTATCAATAATGATTCATTGACTCCCATGATTGCCCAGACAGAAAAACTTACCCTGGACGGTATGGTCGGCCCCGTGGAGGCGGTGCGCAACCGCCCCGCCCAGCAGCCGGCCCAGGGCGTGGCCGTCGTGGCCCATCCCCATCCGCTGTACGGCGGCACCATGCACAACAAGGTCGTGCAGACGCTCACCCGCGCCTTCGTCCAGGCGGGCTGGGAGGTGGTGCGCTTCAACTTTCGCGGCGTCGGCGCCAGCGTGGGCGAGCACGACGGCGGCCGGGGCGAACTGCAGGACCTGCTGGCCGTGGTGCAGCAGGTCGCGCCTGGCGGCAACCTGGCGCTGGCCGGTTTTTCCTTCGGGGCATTCGTCACCACCCACGCCGTGCAGGCGCTGTGGACGCCCGAGCGCTTGCAAAAAATTGTTTTGGTGGGAACTGCGGCCAGCCGTTTCGATCCAGCACCCTTGCCGCCCGAAAGCCATGACCGCACCCTGGTGCTGCATGGCGAGCAGGACGACACCGTGCCGCTGGCCAGCGTCATGGACTGGGCGCGGCCCCAGGTCCTGCCGGTCACGGTGGTGCCCGGGGGGGAACATTTCTTCCACGGGCAACTGCCGCTGTTGAAATCCCTGGTGCTGCGCCATTTGTTGAGCGCCCCGCTGTAACCCGCCCTTTTTCAACCACGGCCTGCTTGCAGCAGGCCTTGTTTTTTTCCAGTGAGTTCCATGACTACGTTGAAAACCCGCCTTCGCCTTCTGGCCTGTACCGCTGCCTTCGCCCCCCTTTGCGCGATGGCCCAGATGACCACCCTGCAGCCCCCGGAAATCGCTGCCCGCAATTACATGCTGGTGGACGTCACGGCCAACCAGGTGCTGGCCTCCAAGGATGTCGATGCGCAGATCGAACCCGCATCGCTGACCAAGCTGATGACCGGCTACCTCGTCTTCGATGCCCTGCGCTCCAAGAAAATCACCCTGGAGCAGCGCCTGCCGGTGAGCGAGCTGGCGTGGAAAATGCCCGGTTCGCGCATGTTCATTGACCCCAAGATGCAGGTGCCCGTCGACGACCTGATCAAGGGCATGATCGTGCAGTCCGGCAACGACGCCACCATGGCCCTGGCCGAAGGCGTGGGCGGCACGGTGGAAAACTTCGTGCGCCTCATGAACGAGCAGGCCAAGGCCCTGGGCATGACCGGCACCACCTACCGCAACCCCGAAGGGCTGACCGAGCCGGGGCATCTGACCACGGCGCGGGACTTGTCCATCCTGTCGATGCGGCTGATGCGAGACTTTCCGCAGTTCATGCACTACTACAAGATCAAGGACTACCGCTACGAAGGCACGCCAGCGGCGAACAGCAAGAACCGCAACACCCTGCTGTTCCGCGACCCGACCGTCGATGGTTTGAAAACCGGGCACACCAATGCCGCCGGCTATTGCCTGGTGTCCACCGCGCAGCGCGACATGCCCAACGTCGGTGGGCGGCGCCTGCTCTCCATCGTCCTGGGCACGGCCAGTGAAAACGCCCGGGCCAACGAAAGCCAGAAACTGCTCAACTGGGGCTACACCGCCTACGACGCGGTCAAGCTGTTCGAAGCCGGCCAGGCCATGGAAGACGCGCCGCTGTGGAAAGGCAGCCAAAGCACCCTGAAGCTGGGCCGCGAGGCCACCACCGTCGTCACCGTGCCCTCGGGCAGCAGCGGCAAGCTCGTCACCCGGATCGAGCGGCAGGACCCGCTGATCGCCCCGGTCGTCAAGGGGCAGCAGGTCGGGACGCTGCACGTCATGCTGGGTGAGGAAACCCTGGCCCAACTGCCCGTGTTTGCCCTGGAAGACGTCGCCGCAGGCGGCTTCTTCAGCCGCGCGTGGGATGCCATTCGCCTGTGGATCCGCTGATCGCGGTAGCCTGACCTCTTTCTCTTCCCACCGTCACATCCGTTCCTGCCCGCCTCGATCGAGGCGGGCATTTTTAATTTCTATTTAATACAGGTCAGACATTCTTGCGTTACGCCCACCCGGCTGTTTACATACGCAATATGTAAACGTATATTGTGCCCCAATTTGATTGGTTCGACGCATACAGCACAGCCTGCGGCGCAATGGGGGGATTTCGCGTGCCGTGCGTGGGCGTTGGCCGTTGTGGCTAGCCCGTTGCTGCTTACTCCTGGATTCAGCCACCTTCGTTCTGTCGGTTGTATGCGAGGCGTGCATGGGGAAAATAATCACTTGGCATGGGGTGGATTTGCGGTGGGCGTATTCCGACCTGCTCAAGGGCATCCAGCGTCGCACCGGCTGCGCCCACCAGGCCGGCGACGTACTGCATGACTCCCTGCTCCGGCTCGCCCTGACCGTGGCACGCAACCCCGTGGCACAGCCCCATGCCTACCTGCGCACCGTGGTCGGCACCGTCATGGCCGACCGCTACCGCGACAACGCCCGCTGGGTGTCCTTGCCCGATTACGACGACTGGTCCGGGGAAGACAGCGCCGCCGTCGCACCCTCCGCCGAACGGATCGTGCAGTTACGGGCCTGCCTGGCTGCGGCCCAGCGGGTGTTCGACCGGCTGCCGGCACGCCGCCGCGAAGTCTTCTGGCTATTCCGCATCGATGGCTTGAGCTGCAGGGAAATTGCCGAACGCCTCGGACTGTCCGTGCGCACCGCAGAAAACCACGTCATGCGCACCATGGTCGAACTGCGCGATGCCGAGGAGCTGATGATTTGAGCCGGGTGCGAGAGGAAGCGGCACGCTGGTTTGCCCGTATGCGCGATGCCGAAGCCGACGACCCCGAGCGTGGCCGCTTCGAAGCCTGGCTGGTCAGCGACCCGGCCCATGCGCGGGAATATGCGGCTTTCGCGGAATTCTGGCAGCGCCTGGACACTAGGCAGGGCTGGGAAACGGTTGGCTCGGGGCTGGAGCGCAAGCGGGAACAGCGCAGGCGGGCGTTGAAGAGCGGTCTGGCGACGGCCCTGTTCGCCGCCGTTGGCGCCGAGGCGGTCTGGTGGCAATGGCGCCATACCACCGTTTGGGAAACGGCCCTGCAGAGCGAAACCGGCCAGACCCGGATGGAAATCCTCCAGGACGGCAGCCAGCTCGCCCTCGGCGCGGCCAGCGCCGTTGCGATCAGCTACAGCCGGGCCGAGCGCCATGTCGCACTGCAGTACGGCGAGGCGGCATTCGACGTCGTGCGCAACGCCGAATGCCCCTTTGTCGTCGCGGCAGGCGATCTGCGCATCACCGTGCTGGGCACCCGGTTTGCCGTCACCCGCTTGGCCGACCGTACCCGGGTCAGCGTCGATCACGGGCAGGTTCAGGTCGAGACCGGGCCATTCTGGCGGCGCCAGCGCATTCTGCTGGGCGATGGGGAGGTGGCCGAATGCGCCGCCTTGCCGCTCCAGGCCGCCGAACCCCTCCAGCGCGTGCAGCGCAATGCCGCTGGCGCGTTTGCCTTCGCGCAGGGGTTCATCGATCTGCAAAATGCCGACCTGGCCGAAGTGGCCGCCACCTTCTCGCGCTACCGCCGCTCGCCGGTCGTGCTGGCCGGCCCGGCCCGAGACACATCGCGCATCACGGCCTCGGTGAACGTTGCCGATGTCGAAGGCTTTTTGCGGCTGTTGCCGCAAATGGCCGCCGTGAATGTGTATTTCCAGACCGATGGCAAGGCCGTCCTCCGGCCGTATTGACCTCCCGCCACCGTCCACAGAAAAAATGGCTTGAGTAGTTTCGGGCCTTGCTCCGTCAAGGAGAGGTGAAGTCAGTTTTTCATCTCTTGACCGGAGCCTTCATGCCTTCCCTTCGCCTCGTCTTTCGTGTTCATCCCATTGCCGCCGCCCTGTTGTCCATCGGCGTCGCAGTGGCCCATGCGGCGCCGCAGCCCATTGATCTGCCGGCGCAAGCGCTGACCACCTCGATCCAGCAGCTCTCACGGCAATCGGGGCTTTCCATCGGGGGGGATGCCGCCTTGCTCGTCGGCAAGACAGCGCCCGCCGTCAAGGGCAACCTGGAACCTGCTGTTGCCTTGCACAAACTGCTTGCGGGCAGCGGGCTGGATGTGCGCTTTGAGGACAACAAGGCGGTTATCGGCAGGATGCCTGTGGCCACACTGAAGGAAGTGGTGGTGAAAGGCCAGGCGCCGAGGGTGATGGAGGGGAGTGCGGAACTTGGCTATCGGCCCGAGACGGCCAAGACGACTGGGCCATGGGGAGATAAGCAGATTCTGGACACCCCCTATTCCATATCGGTAGCGCCAACGGAGCTAATGGAAAACGTCATAGCCAGTAACCCGAACCAGATTTATCAAATGCTGCCCAACGTACAGTCTTATGGAAGTTCCAGTCCATATGGTGATTCCGTGCAGACATTTGTCCGGGGTTTTTACGTTTGCAATGGCTCGTTCAATGGAATGAATGCGTCGAATAATGGTTGTCTGGAATCATTGGATCCCGAAGAGCTTGAGCGCATTGAAGTGCTTAATGGTGCAGATGGCTTCCTGTACGGTGGAAAGTCGGAAATTGGCGGGAGACTTAACTATATTTCCAAGCGCCCGACCACGAACCGTCTGACCAATCTGACGGTTGGTAACTATGGCGGCAGCCAGTATTTTGTACATGCCGATCTTGGCGGTCCCATAGATAAAGATGGTCGCTTTGGGTATCGCATCAACGCCGTGACTGCCAATGGTGATACGGCTGTTGACCACCGGAAAATCAAGCGTAATCTGATCAGCGCCGCTTTCGACTGGAAAGTCACAGATGACCTGCTTGTCCAACTCAATCTTGCACGCAGGGAATTCAAGCAGAATGGATTGCCGATGGGTTTATGGGCCGATACGGGCCTGAAGTTATCCGATCTTCCAATTCCGGATGCAGGGAAAAACTATAGTCAAAAATGGACGTTTCGTGAATCCACGGTAGATCGTTATGGTCTGAACGTTCAATGGACGGCAAACGACACGCTTTCTTTCCGGACTGGAGTTCAACTCAGAACAGATGACAGGGCACCTTTTATTTATAGTCCTTGGGCCACGTTATATGGCGATGGTACTTTGGAAGCGCTGGTTGCCAGCATTGGGCCGCATAAGTCCACCAACAAAAGTGGATATTTCTTTATCGATGCCAATTTTGATACCGGCCCGTTGCGGCACAAACTGGTAGCTGGCTTCAATGCGTACTTCGGGGAATATTCTTTTACTTCTGATAATTGGTCGAGCGTCATGTTGAGGTCGAGTCTCAATGATCCGTATGTCGAAAAACCTGTCTTTGATGTGGTAGGAAGTACGCCAATGTATGTTGCGCGTAAAACCACTTATCGCAGCATGATGATCGGTGATCAAATTCAGTTCAGCGAAAAATGGTCAGCGCTGGCTGGCATCAATCGTACCTATATTTCCGGCGGCTCGATCGACAAAAATGGTACGAAGATCGCCCCTTTCTATGAAAAATGGGCTGCCACGCCAACACTGTCCCTTATTTACAAGCCTCGGCCTTGGTTGACCACTTATGCGACTTATATGGAGACCCTGACGCAAGGCAATATCGTTAGCGATTTTTATAAAAATGCGAACGAAGTTTTTTCTCCAAAGATCAACAAGCAGGTTGAAATTGGCGCCAAGGCCAATCTAGGTGGCATGTTGCTGAGTGTGGCGCTGTTCAAGATCAACGCCCCTTTGTCCTACGAGCACTATGCCAATCCGGGGGATATCTTGAAAACATTGACGCAGGATGGCGAGCAAGTGAATAAGGGCGTCGAATTTTCGGCGGTTGGCAAGGTGACCGAGCGCCTGACGGTAATGGGAGGCGCGACATTCTTCAATGCCAAGCAGGTGAAAACCAGTGATCCCGGTATGCGAGGAAAAGTTCCGGCGCAAATAGCAGAAAAAATGGCCAAACTGTATGCAGAGTACCAGGTGCCGTGGGCGTCAGGCTTGTTCTTGAACGGGGGGGTAAATTGGACCGATTCCTTCTGGGCTGATTTGGAAAATACAGATAGATTACCCGCTCGAACTGTGCTGGATGTGGGGCTGAGGTATGAAACAAGAATAAATTCAACGCCTGTTACCGGGCGGCTATATATCAGCAATCTTACGAATAAGTCTTACTGGCTGGCCAATGCTGCCTTAGGAGAACCGCGTACCGTTGCGTTCTCACTCACGACAAAATTTTGAACAGTGGATGGCCTGTAGTCAGGTATATCCCTTCTCTAACTCCACCATGCTTCATGGTATTTGTCTAACTCTGAAATAAGGAAATCTTGATGACTTCTCCATTGGAATTTACCTCGGCCAATAGCGAGCTGGCGGGTGCTGGCGTCTATATCCGCAATCGACCATGGATTGACGATACGCCCGTCTCGTTCTACTTCCGTGAAATCCATGGCAGGCTGTTGCGCCATGTTGCGCACGAGAAAATATCGGTCAAGGGCTGGTCGCTGGACATGCTGGGCAGCTTCAAGTCGCAATTGGAGGCCAGCGAAACTTTTGACGGGCAAAGAATATCCTGGCTGTTGCGCCATAACCCGGATCTGATCACCCTGATCGAAGTTGTTGACGGCTGGGCCGAGATCCTCACTGCCGGAAAGGATTACCAGGCCGTGCATGAAACCTGCGCGGTCATTGCCCGGCAGGTCGGCGAGGAGGCGGATAGCGCGATTGTTCCCATTACCTTCTGGGCATCGGATCCGGACAAATATCCCAAGGCGATGATGCGCAAGCTGGAAGCACCTAGCTGGGAGTCGCTGCAAGATAACTATGACACGGGCGTTGTCGAGGGTGTGGAGAAGCTGCTTGCCCTACGGGATTGCCCCAAGGAACGCATGATTCTCTGGCATGGCGCCCCTGGCACCGGCAAGACCTATGCGTTGCGTGCGCTGCTGCGCGAATGGCAGCCGTGGTGCGATGCGGCCTTCATCACCGACCCGGAGCGTTTCGTTGGTGGCTCGCCAACCTATATCTTCGACGTGGCCAACTTCGGTGGCGGACGCACGGCCAGCGAGGCCAGGCAGCGCAGCAAGCTGATCATTCTGGAAGATGCTGGTGAACTGATGACGACCGAGGCCCGCGTGACTACCGGGCAGGGCCTGTCGCGGCTGCTGAACATGACCGATGGCCTGCTTGGCCAGGGTCTGAAGGTGATGATCCTGATCACGACCAACGAACCGCTGCGGGCCATGCACCCTGCCGTGATCCGTCCCGGCCGCTGCCTGAACGAGATGGAGTTCGGCACGCTGTCGGCAGGCCAGGCCAACCGCTGGCTGCGTGAACGGGGCTCGAAGGCGCAGGTGCTTGGCTCTGCGACGCTGGCGCAGCTTTATTCGATGCTGGGCTGATGGGCTGGCCGTGCGTCGGGTCATCGTCGCAATGGCGCAACTGGCTGGCGGTTGCAATGATGCCGTTGTTGGCCATCGCAGTGCTTGGGCTGGCTCTGCGGCCGCCCCATGTGCGGCAGACGCCGCCGCCCGAAGGGGCGGTGGTCGAGGATTTGATGCAGCGCCGTGTGCCGCTGAAGGCCCCGGCGCAGCGCGTCATGTTCGATCAGCCCATGGTTTGGCATTACATGACGGTGGATGAAACCGATGCCCATGTGGCCACGCTTTACCCTTATCTGTGGAAGGAGGCACGCAATGCGCTGCTGTCCCGCCTGTTCCCCGATTTTGCGCAGCGCACGCCGCTGGTGATGCGGGCCGAGACGAATATGTTGAGCATCGAGCAGGTGCTGATGGAGGATCCCGATGCGGTGATTACCAGCGATTGGTTCGGGCAGTTGCTGGAGACGGCGGGTTATCCGTACACGGTTCAGCTCGATACCTTTCGGGCCGATGCCCGTGATGAGCCGGACAAGGCCGCGCTGTTTCGCCTGCTGGGGGCGATGACGGGCAAGCCGGACCGGGCCGAGGCCCTGCTGCGGCGTTACCGGGAGGCCATCGAGCGGGTCGGCGCTGGTATCCCGGCGGATGCGGAGCCTGTCGGCGTGCTGGTTGTGAACAATGAGTATCTGAGTTTTGTCGGGGGGCGTTATGAATCCCTGGGGGCTTTGCTGCGTGCCGCTGGGGCACGCAATCTTGCGGAAAACGTCCGTGGCTTCTTCGGCCCGGCCAATGCCGAGGAGCTATACCGGCTCGATCCCCAGGCTGTCTTGCTGCTTTCCTCGCCCTACTATTCGCTGACACCGCAGACCTTGTACGAGAACCCTGCGCTGCGTGCGCTGGATGCGGTGCAGCAGCGGCGGGTGTACCGGATGCCGATGGGCGCATCACGCATGGCCGGGCCGGTGGAGGCGCCGCTGCTGGCTGCTTGGCTGGCGCGGCTCCTGCACCCCGATGGGCAGTGGGAAACTTCGCTGTGCGAGGACATTGCCGACACTTACCGTGAGGTTTACGGCTACACCTTCACTGCCCACGATTTCGAAACGATGCTGCATCTGCGTGACAACGCGCAGGCTGCCGGGTTCCGGCGGATTCTGGGCGATGCGGCGGCCTGTGCGGGGCTGGGCGCATGAGCAGGCGGCCTACTTCTTCTGAGGCATTGCTCCGCTCTGCAAGCAGGGCAGGGCGGATGGCTGGGTTTTTCCGCGCTGATCTGTTCATCCTGGCGCTTTTTGTTGCCTTGCTGGCGTTGATGGTTTTTTCGCTCACCCTTGGTCGCTATCCGGTATCGATTCCCGAGATTGTCGGGATCGTGCTGGGCACGGGGGGCAATGAAACCCGCCCCTATGCCGACAAGGCCTGGGTGGTGATCGAGGTCGTGCGGATGCCGCGTGTCCTCGGTGTGACGCTGTGCGGCATGGGGCTGGCGATCGCTGGCGCGGCGATGCAAGGGGTGTTCCGCAATCCGCTGGTCGGGCCGGAAGTGGCCGGGGTTTCCGCCGGTGCATCGTTTGGCGGTGTGCTGGCGATCATGCTGTCCTGGCCGATGGCCGGCGTGGTGGGGCTGGCGTTCGGCTTTGGCATCGGGGCGCTGGCCGTGGCGTTTGGCCTGTCCAGGCTGGCGGGCAAGAGCAGCATCCTGTCGCTGATTTTGGCCGGGGTGATCGTCGGGGGTTTCTTCGGCGCCCTGACGGGGCTGGCCCAATATGTGGCCGATCCGCAGACCCGCTTGCCGTCGATCATTTACTGGCTGCTCGGCAGCTTTGTGGGGATGACGTACGAAAAGGTCGCCATCGTGGCGGGCGTCACGCTGTTTGCGGGCACGCTGCTGCTGATGCTGCGCTGGCGGATCAATCTGCTGTCGCTGGGCGAGGCGGATGCGCAGGCCCTGGGCGTCAATGTCGAGGCGCTGCGCTGGGGTGTCGTCTTGCTGGTGGCCTTGCTGGTGGCCGCCCAGGTGGCGGTATCGGGTGGCGTGGGCTGGGTGGGGCTGATCATTCCGCATATTGCGCGGATGTTGATCGGGCCGGAGCATTCGCGGCTGTTGCCGGCCTCGGCGCTGCTGGGCGGCATCTATCTGTTGGCGATGGACGATATTGCCCGTAGCGTGACGGCGCAGGAAATCCCCATCGGTTTGCTGACCGCTCTGGTGGGAACGCCGGTGTTTGCCTTTCTGTTCTGGCAGATGCAGGGCAAGGGGTGGAACCGTGAGGGATGATCGGCAAGGGGCGGCGCAGATGCGTGCCGGGCCGGCGATCCGGTTGAGTGCGGTCGGCTATGCCTACGATCCGAGGAAGCCTGCGGTGTTGCGCGGCTATTCGGCCGAGGTGGGGCAAGGCCGTGTTTTTGCCGTACTCGGCCCCAATGGCCGGGGCAAGACGACTTTGCTCAAGCTGTTGCTGGGCGCGTTGCAGCCGCAGCAGGGCGAGATTGCCGTCAATGGGCGGGTCGCCTTTGTGCCGCAATTGTTCCAGGTCAGCTTTCCCTATCGGGTGCTGGACATGGTGCTGATGGGCCGGGCGCGGCATATCGGGCTGTTCGCGCTGCCGGCGCGGCGTGATGAGGTGGCGGCGCTGGAGGCGCTGGGCCGGTTGGGGCTGGCCGAACTGGCCGACCATGGTTTCGACGAGCTGTCCGGCGGTCAGCGGCAATTGGTCATCTTTGCACGGGCGTTGGCCAGTGGTGCCGATATCCTGGTGCTCGATGAGCCGACCTCGGCGCTGGACCTGAGGAACCAGGGTGTCGTGCTGGAATGGATCGCCAGGTTGCGCGAGAGCGGGCTGACGGTGGTGTTCACGACGCACCATCCGCACCACGCCCATGCCGTGGCCGACGATGCCTTGCTGATGTTCGGTGCGCAGGACTATGTTTGCGGCGCTATCGATACGGTGCTGACCGAGGCAAATCTGCACCGGCTCTATGGTGTCCCGATGCGCCGCGTCGGTTTCGAGTTCGAGGGGCAGGCGATGGAAACTCTGGTTCCGGTCTACCAGGGTCTGCGTGGGCTGCCCGGGGCAGGGTGACGAGGTTGTCTCTGCCCCTGGCAGCCCACGCCGTTTTTCGTGGAAGAGTGCCAGGGCTTGCGGTCAGCCCGCCAAACTGCTACAGTTGCGGGCTTTTCGGAATTTTCCGAAGGGATTCACGTTTTCGCTTTTTTAAAGCAATTCACGTTTAGGGACGTTAATACATGCCAACCATTAACCAACTCGTGCGTCAGGGCCGCACGGTCGAAGTTGTTAAATCCAAAAGCCCTGCCATGGAAAACTGCCCTCAGCGCCGTGGCGTGTGCACCCGTGTGTACACCACGACGCCCAAGAAGCCTAACTCCGCTTTGCGTAAGGTTGCCAAGGTGCGCCTGACCAACGGTTTCGAGGTTATTTCCTACATCGGCGGTGAAGGCCACAACCTGCAAGAGCACAGCGTGGTGCTGGTGCGCGGCGGTCGTGTGAAGGACTTGCCCGGTGTGCGTTACCACATCGTGCGTGGTTCGCTGGACCTGCAAGGCGTGAAAGACCGCAAGCAAGCCCGCTCCAAATACGGTGCCAAGAAGCCCAAGGCTAAGTAAGCACTGGTTTGAATTTTCGGTGCTGTTGCCCCGCGTGGCGCGGTGCGCAGCGTAGTGACCACTAACGCACATGGTGTGCGCGGGTCGAGTAAGTGGGAGTCCTTGTTTGGCTCTCGCGGTACCTGAAATGGTGCCAACTGAAGCAAAGATAGAGGTAAAAAATGCCACGTCGTCGCGAAGTCCCCAAACGTGAAATCCTGCCGGATCCCAAGTTCGGCAATGTCGAGCTGTCCAAATTCATGAACGTGATCATGGAAGGCGGCAAGAAAGCAGTTGCCGAGCGCATCATTTATGGCGCTCTGGAACTGATCGAGAAAAAACAGCCGGAAAAGAACGCACTGGAAGTGTTCATCACTGCAGTGAACAACGTCAAACCCATGGTCGAGGTCAAATCCCGCCGCGTGGGTGGTGCCAACTACCAGGTGCCCGTTGAAGTGCGTCCCGTGCGCCGCCTGGCCCTGTCCATGCGCTGGCTGAAAGAAGCTGCCCGCAAGCGCAGCGAAAAATCCATGGCCCAGCGCCTGGCCAATGAGCTGATGGAAGCCACCGAAGGCCGTGGCGGTGCCATGAAAAAGCGTGACGAAGTGCACCGCATGGCCGAAGCCAACAAGGCTTTCAGCCACTTCCGCTTCTAAAGCCTTGGCCCCTGGGGCCTTTGGAGGTCGCCCGCAAGTCCTTGCTGGCGACCTTGTTGAGGTTCTAGGGTTACCCTTTGCAGTTGCTGCTGCGTAAGCACCGTGAGCAGCAGCCACATCCATTGATCATCAAGGATCCATCATGGCTCGCAAAACCCCTATCAGCCGTTACCGCAACATCGGTATCTCGGCCCACATCGACGCTGGCAAAACCACCACGTCGGAACGTATCCTGTTTTATACCGGCGTGACCCACAAGCTGGGCGAAGTGCACGACGGCGCTGCTACCACCGACTGGATGGAGCAAGAGCAAGAGCGCGGTATCACCATCACTTCTTCGGCCGTGACCTGCTTCTGGAAGGGCATGGACATGTCCCGCCCCGAGCACCGCATCAACATCATCGACACCCCGGGCCACGTGGACTTCACCATTGAGGTGGAGCGTTCCATGCGCGTGCTGGACGGTGCCGTGATGGTGTATTGCGCCGTGGGTGGCGTGCAGCCTCAGTCCGAAACCGTGTGGCGCCAAGCCAACAAGCACAAGGTGCCGCGTCTGGCCTTTGTGAACAAGATGGACCGTACCGGCGCCAACTTCTTCAAGGTCGTTGATCAGATGAAGCTGCGCCTGAAGGCCAACCCCGTGCCTATCGTGGTGCCCATCGGTGCTGAAGATAACTTTGAAGGCGTGGTCGATTTGCTCAAGATGAAAGCCATCATCTGGGACGAAGCCAGCCAAGGCATGAAGTTTGAATACGGCGAGATTCCCGCCAACTTGGTGGAAACCTGCAACAAGTGGCGCGAGAACATGATCGAAGCCGCTGCCGAAGCCAATGAAGACCTGATGAACAAATACCTGGAAGAAGGTGATTTGTCGGAAGAGGAAATCTTGGCTGGCCTGCGTCAACGCACCATCGCTACCGAAATCCAGCCCATGCTGTGCGGTACGGCCTTTAAAAACAAAGGTGTGCAGCGCATGCTGGACGCCGTGCTGGATCTGCTGCCCGCGCCGACCGACATTCCTGACGTGGCCGGTACCGATCCCGACGACGAAGAAAAACACATCACCCGCAAGGCCGATGATGCAGAGAAATTCTCCGCTCTGGCCTTCAAGCTGATGACGGACCCCTTCGTCGGTCAGCTGACCTTCGTGCGCGTCTACTCGGGCGTGCTGAGCAAGGGTGAAACGGTGCTCAACGCCACCAAGGGCAAGAAAGAGCGTATCGGCCGTATCGTGCAGATGCACGCCAACGAGCGCCAGGAAGTGGACGAAATCCGCGCCGGAGACATCGCTGCCTGCGTGGGCTTGAAAGACGTGACCACGGGCGAAACCCTGTGCGACGTGTCGGCTCCGATCGTGCTGGAAAAAATGGTGTTCCCCGAGCCGGTGATTGCCCAGGCCGTCGAACCCAAGACCAAGGCCGACCAGGAAAAGATGGGCATTGCCCTGTCGCGCCTGGCTGCTGAAGATCCGTCTTTCCGCGTGCGCACCGATGAAGAATCGGGCCAGACCATCATCGCCGGTATGGGCGAGTTGCACCTGGACATCATCATCGACCGCATGAAGCGTGAATTCAACGTGGAAGCGAACGTGGGCAAGCCCCAGGTGGCCTACCGCGAAACCATCCGCAACACCGTCAAGGATGTGGACGGCAAGTTCGTGCGCCAGTCCGGTGGTAAGGGCCAGTACGGTCACGTCGTGTTCCGTCTGGAACCGAACGAGCCGGGCAAAGGCTTTGAATTCCTGGACGAAATCAAGGGTGGCGTGGTGCCGCGCGAATACATCCCTGCCGTGCAGAAGGGTGTGGAAGAAGCGCTGACCAGCGGCGTGCTGGCCGGTTACCCGGTGGTGGACGTGAAGGTCGCACTGACCTTCGGTTCGTACCACGACGTGGACTCGTCCGAGCAGGCGTTCAAGATGGCCGCTATCTTCGGTTTCAAGGAAGCTGCCCGCAAGGCCAACCCTGTCATCCTGGAACCCATGATGGCCGTGGAAGTGGAAACGCCGGAAGACTATGCCGGTACGGTGATGGGCGACCTGTCCAGCCGTCGCGGCATGGTGCAGGGCATGGACGACATGGTCGGTGGCGGCAAGGCCATCAAGGCCGAGGTGCCGCTGTCGGAAATGTTTGGCTACGCCACCCAGCTGCGTTCCATGACCCAGGGTCGTGCCACCTACACGATGGAGTTCAAGCACTACTCGGAAGCCCCGCGTAATGTGTCGGAAGCTATTGTTTCGGCCCGCGCAAAATAAGTGTCAGATCGGCTGCTAGCGCTTATGCAGTAAGCGCTGGCAGCTATTAAATCAGCAAAATTTTTTGCAATCTGCGATCCGGTGCCATCCTGTTGTCCTGTGCAGGATGAATTCGCAACCGGGTGCAGACGTTAAACCCCACACAGGCAAGCTCTTTTGGAGAATTTGCAATGGCAAAGGAAAAATTTGAACGGTCGAAACCCCACGTCAACGTGGGCACCATCGGCCACGTGGACCACGGTAAGACCACGCTGACGGCTGCTCTGGCAACGGTGCTGTCCAAGAAATTCGGCGGTGAAGCGAAAGACTACTCGCAAATCGACAATGCTCCCGAAGAA
>CABIIJ010000077.1 GCA_902175065.1 uncultured Comamonas sp.
GAGTTGCGTCCAAATGCGGCCAGAGGGCCGTGAATCAGGGCGAAATCGGCCTGAAAGCGGACCTCGTGAGCCAGAAATCGCCATCATCTGAAATCGGATGCATCAACTCACGCAGCGCCGGGTGTTGTGCAGACCTTCCCAAGCGGTAGATACTCTCATTTATGAAAAAAATCGGAATTTTTTCCAGCGGCATCGGGCGTATTCCCTTGCTTGCCGTGTTTCTGAGTGCCTTGCCTTGGCGCTGGTATCCAGGGCGTGGTGCGGTGCTGGATGGGGTTGCAGGCTGGGGGCAGCGCCCCAGCACTCGCAAGGCGCAAGCCTATGCACGCAAGCATCAGCTACCGTATTTGGCGTTGGAAGATGGCTTTCTGCGTTCCTTTGGCACGGGGGAGCATTTCCCGCCGCTGTCTCTGGTCGTGGATGGCGCTGGCATTTATTACGACTGCACCCGGCCCAGTGCTTTGGAGTGTCTGCTGGCCAGCGCTGCCGATGTGCTGCAGCCTGATGCCGAGACGGTACGCCAGGCGCGTGCCCAGCTGTTGCAGGCAGGGTTGAGCAAATACAACCACGCACCTGATCTGCCCGCAGGCAGATTGCGCCCGGAAGATGTGCAGCGGGTGTTGGTGGTGGACCAGACGGCTGGCGATATGAGCGTGGCTTTGGGCGGGGCGGATGCGCAAACCTTTGCCGCCATGCTGGCTGCTGCCTTGTCAGAAAATCCCCAGGCAACGGTGTATGTGAAGACGCATCCAGAGGTGACATCTGGCCGCAAAGGGGGCTATTTGACGGCGGTGCAGCCTGATGCGCGTGTGGTGGTGCTGCGCGATGCGGTGAATCCGCTTTCGCTGATCCAGCAGATGGACAAGGTGTATGTGGTCAGCTCCACCATGGGGTTTGAAGCCTTGCTGGCGGATAAGCCGGTGGTGTGTTTTGGTGTGCCTTGGTATGCCGGGTGGGGGGTGACGGACGACCGCCGGATTGAACATCCAGCCCTGGTGCGCAGGATGGCGCGGCAGCGTTCGGTGGATGAGCTGTTTGCGGCGGGTTATATGCACTACACCCGCTACCTGAATCCGCATACGCACCAGCGAGGCACGATTTTTGCGGTTATGGAGTGGCTGAGGCGTCAGCGGGAATTGGCCCGGCGGTTTGCCGGCCGGATGATTTGTGTTGGTTTTCCGCGCTGGAGACGTTTTAATTTTGACGGCATGTTGTCTTTGCATATCGGGCAGCAGGTGTTTGTCAGGGATGCCAGGGCCGCAGCGGCTTTACAGCCACATGGGGCCGATTGCCTGGTCTTTTGGGGCCGGATGCCGCCGGTGGGCGTGGCCGAGCTGGCCGGGCAATCCGGGGTGCGCATGTTGCGCATGGAAGATGGTTTTGTGCGCTCGGTGGGGTTGGGGTCGGATTTGATTCCGCCCTTGTCGTTTGTGCTGGATGCCAGAGGGATTTATTTCGATCCGAGTCAGCCTTCCGAGCTGGAGGACCTGCTCAATACACGTGCTTTCACGCCCGAGGACATGCAGCGGGCGCAGTGGGTGCGGGACTTCATCGTGCGCCACGGCATTACCAAATACAACCTGGAGCCATTGGAGGCGGTGCAGTGGCCGTCTGCTGGACGGCAGGTGGTATTGGTGCCTGGGCAGGTGGAAGATGATGCATCGATCCGCTTTGGGTGCGATACGGAGCATGGCGTGCATACCAATTTGGGTCTGCTGCAGGCGGCCAGGGCGCAGTTTCCAGATGCCTTTATCGTGTTCAAGCCGCACCCTGACGTGATGAGTGGCAATCGGGCAGGGCGTGTGGCGCTCACCGTTGCACGGCAGTGGGCTGATCATGTGGAGGCGCAGGCTTCGGTGGTGAGCTGCATCGAGGCGTGCGATGTGGTGGTGACGATGACGTCGCTGACCGGCTTCGATGCCTTGCTGCGCGGCAGGCAGGTGGTGGTGCATGGCAGGCCGTTTTATGCGGGCTGGGGCTTGACGCAGGATGTGTTGCCGGTGCCACGGCGGGAGCGCTCTTTGACGTTGGATGAGCTGGTTGCCGGTGCCTTGCTGCATTACCCGCTGTATTGGGATCCTCTGCTCAAGGGCTATACCACCTGCGAGGCAGTGCTGCGTCAGCTCCTGGCCCAGCGCGAGGCGTTGGCCGCCAGCGGCCAGCTGCGGCGCTTGCGTGTGGGCTGGCTGCGCCGCCAGTGGCGCAAGCTGTTGGTTGAGATTCGGGCACGGCTGTAGAGTGCAGAGGATCCCTAGGCGTCACGGCCATAATGCGGTTGCTATGCAACGTAAGAAACTCCCCATCGGTATCCAGACCCTGCGCGAAATCCGTCAGGACGATTGCTACTACGTAGACAAAACGCCGTTGGCGCTGCAATTGGTGCAGCAAGGCAAATACTTCTTCCTGTCTCGCCCCCGGCGTTTTGGCAAGAGCCTGTTTCTGGACACGCTGAAAGAGCTGTTCGAGGGCAATGCCGCCCTGTTCAAAGGGCTGTATGCAGAAAGGCACTGGAACTGGTCGGTCAAGTACCCGGTGCTGCGCTTTAGCTTTGGGGGCGGGGTGCTGGGTTCCAAGGAAGAACTGGAAGCCAACCTTCACGAGCAACTGACCCGGTACGAAACCCAGCTAGGCACAGCAGCGCGTTTTGTTCACGCACGCGGACGGTTTGCCGACTTGATTCACCACCTCTCCACCATCACCGGCCAGCGCGTCGTGGTGTTGGTGGATGAATACGACAAACCGATCCTTGATCGCATTGAAGACCCGGAACGGGCGCAGCAAATCCGCGAAGTACTCAAGGATTTTTACTCCGTCATCAAAGACAGCGATGCCTACATCCGGTTTGCCTTTCTGACCGGGGTGTCCAAATTCAGCAAAGTCAGCCTGTTCTCGGGGTTGAACAACTTGCAAGACATCACCCTGGACGAGCGCTATAGCGCCATCTGCGGCTACACCGACGAAGACGTGGACAGCGTGTTTGCGCCGGAATTGCCCGGCCTGGACAGGGAGGAAATCCGCCGTTGGTACAACGGCTATAACTGGCTGGGCACCAGTGTTTACAACCCGTTCGATTTGCTGCTGCTGTTTGACAAGCGCAAATTCCATCCCTACTGGTTTGAAACGGGCACGCCCACGTTTTTGCTCAAGCTGTTGGGCCAGCAACGCCAGTTCATCCCCGAACTGGGGCACATCGTTGCGGGGGAGCGGCTGTTGTCCACCTTTGATGTGGAACACATCGCTATCGAAGCGCTGCTGTGGCAAACCGGGTACTTGACGATCGACCAGACCCAGCACTTGTTTGGGGAATACCGTTACCGTCTGCGTTACCCGAATCGGGAGGTTTACCAAAGCCTGCACGACAGCCTGATCATTGCCTGGAGTGGTGCCGAACCCAACGGGGCCACCACGTTGGGTAACAAATACCGCCTGGGCGATTTGCTGCTGGCCCGCGATGTTGCAGGTATGAGGGCGTTGTTCCATGCCTTTTTTGCCAGCATTCCGCACGATTGGTATCGCAACAACCCTATCACCCAGTACGAGGGTTTTTATGCCAGTGTGTTCTACAGCTACTTTGCCGCGCTGGGACTGGACATTGTGGTGGAAGACACGACCAACCACGGGCGCATCGACATGGCGGTGCGCTTTGAAGGTCACACCTATTTGTTTGAATTCAAGGTGGTGGAGCTGGCACCCGAGGGCAAAGCGCTACAACAGCTACAAACCAAAAACTACGCCGACAAATACCGTGCTGATGGCCCTGTACATCTGATTGGTGTGGAGTTCAGCCGTGACAGCCGCAATATCGTCGGCTTTGATACGCAGACCATTCAGGGGTGAACGCCGTCGCCGTGACCACTGTCAGCACCTTCGTAGCCAGTGCTTGAAGATGCACGTCCTGGCTGGGGTGGCCATGTGGAGGCGCAGGCTTCGGTGGTGAGGCGTTGGCCGCTAGCGGCCAGCTGCAGCGCTTGCGTACGGCCTGTCTGGCTGGGCGGCGCTTGCGTTCTGCAGATTGAATCCTTTTCAATAGGTAGCCTCAGCCCCGAAGTGCAATACCCGGAATTTCTGGATGTTTTACAATTCTCCACTTTTTACGGCAATGGGTAGAGAGTTCGTTGAAGAAACTAAAAGAATCAAATAAATTGAGGCCGGATATAAATTGAAGCGTTCTTTTCTTTTTTTGCAGGGGCCGTGTACCCCTTTTTGTGAGCGCTTGGCGCATGGCTTGAAGGCCCAAGGGCATGAAATCCATAAAATCAACTTTTGTGCGGGAGATATTATTTACGGAAAGGGGATGTCTGCATCCTGGTTTAAAAAACATCCGGGCCGTTTGGCGGAATTTTTACAGGGTATTTACCAGCGTTGCGGTATTACCGATCAGGTGCTGTTTGGCGATCAACGGCCCGTACACCAGCCTGCTGTGCAGCTTGCCAGGCAGTGTGGTATTCGCAATCATGTTTTTGAAGAGGGCTACTTTCGCCCACGCTGGATTACGCTGGAGCGCGAAGGGGTCAATAACCATTCTCTGTTGCCGCATGATCCCCAATGGTATTGGGAAGTTGGTGGGCGCTTGGCGGATGACCCGGTCACGGTTGCTTTCAAGTCGTCTTTTGTGGATCGGGCAGTCCATGACGTGGCCTACCATGTGGCAGGCTTGCTGAACCCTTTGATTTTTCCAGGGTATAAGAATCATGCGGGGATTTCAGCACCAGTGGAATATGCCGGGTATATCAAAAGGTTCACCCATCTGCGTTTTATCAGAGAGCGTGAGAAAATAAGGGCCAGAAAAGTTGCTTTGGGAAAAGCGCCATTCTATGTTTTGCCGTTGCAGTTGAATACTGATGCACAGATTCGCTATCACTCGCAATTTTCCGACATGAAGGAATTGATCGAGCATGTGTTGGCATCGTTTGCAAGATATGCACCAACGGACTCCCATATTGTGATAAAAAACCACCCTTTGGATATTGGGTGGATGAATTATCCGAAGATCGTTGCAGATTGTGAAAAACAGTTCGATATTGCTGGCCGTGTGCATTATCTGGAAGAGGGCGGCTGGGCCATGCTGGGTTCCAATGCCCGTGGCGTCGTGACAGTGAACAGTACGGCGGGCACGGTGGCGCTGGAGTACGGGGTGCCGCTCAAGGCCCTGAGCGATCCGATCTACAACTTGCCGGGGTTGACCTGCCAGTTGCCGCTGGATGATTTTTGGCATGAGGGCACGTCGCCGAATGTGGAGCTGTTCAAGCGCTTTCGCCGTTGTGTGTTGCATACGACGCAGGTCAATGGCGGCTTTTATTCGGATGACGCCATTGCACTGGCGGTGCAAAACAGTGTGCCGGTGCTTACGGCGGAACAGTCTCCCTTGGAGCGATTGCTATGAAAGAGCCACGCTGTGTATTGATTACCGGGGCCACGGGGGAGATTGGCGGTGCCCTGGCCTTGGCTTATGCCCGTCCGGGCTGCACGCTGATCTTGCAGGGGCGCAGGGTAGAGCGCTTGCATGGCCTGGCCCAGGCGTGCCAGGCACGCGGCGCACAGGTGCGGTTGCAGGCCCTGGATGTGCGTAATCGGGTGGCTTTGCGTGCCTGGCTACAGGATGTGTGTGCCACCGTGGTGCCGGATCTGGTGATTGCCAATGCCGGGGTGAATACCGATATTGGCCCCGATGGCGCCGGGGAGCGCTGGGAAGATGCCCAGGCCTTGGTGGAAATCAACTTGCTGGCGGCCATGGCTACCGTTGATGCCGTGCTGCCGGCATTGCGCCAGCGCGGTAGCGGGCAGGTGGCCGTGGTGAGTTCTTTGGCGGGCTATTTCGGTTTGCCGGTGACGCCCAGCTACAGCGCCAGCAAGGCGGGGCTGAAAGCCTATGGCGAAGCCCTGCGTGGCTGGCTGGCGCCGGAAGGGATTGCCGTGAATGTCATCATGCCGGGGTATGTGCAATCGCCCATGTGCGATGCCATGCCAGGGCCGAAGCCGTTTTTGTGGACGCCTGAACGGGCCGCGCAGCTGATTCGCCAGGGACTGGCACGCAACAAGGCGCGTATCAGCTTCCCGTTCCCGCTCAATTTCGGCTGCTGGTGGCTGGCGGTGTTGCCAGCCGGGGTGTCGCAGCGGATCGTGCGCTGGCTCGGCTATGGCGGCTAGTTTTTTACTACCCTGGTGTGCGGCTTTGGCCGGATTGGGGCTGTCTATCCTGCTGGAGCAGTGTATGCAGCCGCGCCCGCCGTTGCGTCGCCCGGTGGCGGCCTGGGCGGTTCATGCCGGGGTCTGGCTGCTCTTGCATGGTGTGTTGACGGCCCTGTTGGGGCGTCCGTGGTTTGCCATGGCTGCAGGTTTGGCGGCGCTGCTGACCGTAGTCCTGGTCAACAACGCCAAGTTCAAGGCTTTGCACGAGCCTTTTGTATTTCAGGATTACGAATATTTCACCGACGCCATCCGCTATCCGCGCCTTTACATCCCGTTTTTTGGCTGGTGGAAGTTTTTGCTGGCAACGGCAGGCTTTGTGGCTGCCGTTGGTATCGGCTGGTGGTGGGAGAAGGTGCCCGCCGCACGCTGGAGTGCTGCAGGGCAGGCTGGCGCTCTGGCATGGCAATGCCTGCTGGGCGGCGTGCTTTTGGTGCTGGGCAGCCGCCAGCGTTTGAACCTGGGCCTGGATGCGCAGCGCGACGTATTGGCCTTGGGCCTGCTGGCCGCGTTGTGGCGTTATGCCTTGATGGGGCGGCGCTTGCCACGGGCGCAAGGGGCATTTGCTGCCGATGCGCAAAAAAAGGGGAGGGGACAGGGATTTGGCGGCCTATCGCTTAAGCCCCTGCGCTTGCCGGATTTGGTGGCGGTGCAAAGCGAGTCTTTTTTCGATGCACGGGCATTGTTTGCCGGGATTCGCCCGCATGTGCTGGAACACCTGGATGCCTTGCAGGCAGAGGCTTTTGTACACGGCAGCATGCAGGTGCCGGCCTGGGGGGCAAATACCGTGCGCACTGAGTTTGCTTTTTTGACGGGGATCGAAGGCGCTGATCTGGGGGTGCATCAGTTCAATCCTTACCGTGCCGTTGCCGCAGGGTGGCAAGTGGCATCGCTGGCTCAGTATCTGCAGCGCTTGGGCTATCGAACTGTGTGTGTGCATCCTTATCCGGCGGGTTTTTATCTGCGTCACAAGGTATATCCATTACTGGGATTCGATACCTTCATTGACATTCAGGACTTTGCCGATGCCGAGCGTTATGGCCCGTATGTGAGCGATGCGGCCGTGACGGAAAAAATCATGCAGCTGCTGCATGAACGTACCGATGGCGACAAACCGCTGTTTGTCTTTGCCATCACGATGGAGAACCATGGTCCCCTGCACCTGGAGCGGGTGGTTCCGGAGGATATGCAACAGCTCTATGGCTCTGCGCCACCCGCAGGGTGTGAGGACTTGACCATCTATCTGCGCCATTTACGCAATGCCAACCGCATGATCGGCAGCCTGCGCACGCAACTGGATGCCTTGGCACAGCCAGCCAGCCTGTGCTGGTATGGCGATCACGTGCCCATCATGCCCACGGTGTATGCCACCTTTGGCCAGCCCAGCGGGCTGGTGCCTTATGCCTGCTGGCGCAATAGCGCGGCACGCAGCAATGCAGCAGAAAATGGTTTGGCCCCCCAATTACTGACGGCAGATACGCTTTCGCGGCAATGGCTGGCGGGCTTGGGATTGTGGCGGGAGTGATTTGCAGGTTTTGAGAAAACGGGAAGACAAAAAGGGTTACGGCATTGCCGTAACCCTTTGATTTTTGGTTGCGAGGGATGGATTTGAACCACCGACCTTTGGGTTATGAGCCCAAGAGTCTGCCCTCGGAGAAAACTAAAAAATCAATAAAATCAAGATTTTGTCTTACCTTGCCTACCCGCATTTTACTGCGATTTACCGGGGTAAGTGCAGCAAAATTGCAGCAACAAGAACGCTGTGCATTACCTGATGAGGTGCGCAAGTAAACAGAGGTCACATATGGGTGAAGTAGCGAGGTGCCCTGCTTTTGCGGACAGGTCAAGCACATGAGGGCAGTCACAACGGCACTCTGATCTGGTGTCGGTGACGTGGCGCGGCATGCGGCTTCTTACCGTCGGCAGCGGCGCCCAGATCGCTTGATTCCAAGAGGCTGTTGCATAAATACGGCAAATGGACCGTTTCATCTGACGGTTTGGAGCTATACCGTAGGCAGTCGTCTTGGCTGCGCTTCAAATCGCTTGTGAAGATGCAACAACTCTTAGTCGGCCCTGCCGAGCTTGCGGCCATGCTTGGCCTGGCCACCCGAACTATCTATAACCGCCTACATACCAAGGGTGATCTGCCCCCAGTGATGTATCTAGGCCGCTTGCCACGATTTGCCATTACCGATGTTCACGAATGGCTGAACGCTAAGCGCAGCAGCGGTTCAACAGTGACAAGTCCGGTACCCCGGCGTCGCGGACGACCAACAAAAGCAGAGCAGATTGCAAGGCGTCGCATGGGAGGTTTCGCATGAGCAAGCGACCACCTTATGAGCCAATTCAATTCGCACAAAAGCTGGAGAGAACCAAGGATTTTTGCAGTGACAACCAGCTGATCTACCGCTGGACAGGGACACATTGGTCGCCCTGTGAAGATCGGGAGATTGAGCGCATGGCAATCCAGTGGCTATGCGAAACCGAATGGTCCGCGACCGCTGCCAACGCCCGTGCAGCAGCTCAGACCGCTGAGCTCTGGCTCCCAAAAAAGTCAGAAGCAACGGACAACGCCGTGCTTCCACTGAAAAATGGTTATCTGCACCTGACCCCTGGTGGGCACGTACTTCAGCCTCACGACAAGGCTGCGGGTCTGCACTATGTGATCGAGTGCGACTACGACCCAGCAGCCCCCGAGCCCATTGAGTTCACCCACTTCCTGCGAACCATCTTGCCGGATGCAAGTGTGCGAGACCGTGTCCAGGAGTACATCGGCTACACGTTATTGCCCGACTGTCGTTTCCAACGGCTTCAGCTGTGGCTCGGCAACGGAGCCAACGGAAAAGGGGTGCTAGCCAACATCGTTCAAGCGCTGCATGCGAAATGTGCGGCAGTTCAGCTGGATTCGCTCGATCAATTCAAACTTGCAGCGCTTGTTGGGGCAAGCTTGATCTATGCAGATGAAACACCGCAACGTGGCATGAATGAGCAAGTCTTGAAGTCCGCCGTAGCAGGTGAGCTCATGCAAATCGACCGAAAGTATCGAGATCCAATCTCGCTTCGCCTTAAAGGGAAGTGGCTTGTGCTCGCAAACCAATTCCCGGCAGTCACAGATCAAAGCAATGGTCTCTGGCGTCGCTTCGATATCGTGCCCTTTCCAGTCACGATTCCCGAGCGAGACCGAGATCCGCTGCTCTCCTCAAAGATCATCAAAAGCGAATTGAGCGGCGTCCTGAACTGGGCTTTGGAGGGGCTCCAGCGCCTGCTGAGTCGGGGCCGGTTTGATGAGAATCTGCCGGATCCTATGCGCTCAGCCCGCAGAGATGTTCAACAGGAAACGAACAGCGTGCAATCATGGGCCGATGACCTAGGCATCGAGCTCACCATTGCCGTAGAGACACCCAAAACGGATGTGTATGCGAGTTACGTGAGCTGGTGCAAAGCAAATGGCATGTCGCCCGTTGCATCGCCAAAGTTCTGGAAGCGCATGCCTGACACCGTTGGCAGCAGCCTGATCGAGGGTAGAAAGACTACCGCAGCAGGGCGCATTCGTATCTGCAATGTCGGCCTGCCGTGACCGACTGATAGCCTTCTGCCCGGTCAAGAAAACCCGCTGTGATTTCAGCGGGTTTTCAGTGTTGGCCAGCTGACCGGGCATGTCTGAAAACTTTTCGTCAACTCTACCGCCTGCGCCTGTCCTCTATTTCTTCTTCCGCAATCGACAAGAAAAAGAATGAAAGAGGAAATTTCTGGCAAGCACCCGGTCACCTGGTCAGCACTGAAAACGCAGGACACCACAAGGCCTTTTCATGACCAGATGCATACCAGACTTATCCGTCACTTCCCGGTGATCCTACCTGCGTAGTTCTCTTTTGCACCCAGGGCGGCAGGCTGTCAGGCAGTCTCTAATGAGACTCTATTCTTGCCTGCCGTGAAGCTTCTCCTGCCACATACAAAGTCGATCCTGATGGAGATGGGCCCCTTCCCCGAGGCGATCAACAAAAAGAACGCTACCTTCTTGTAGCAGGCAGGCTTTGCGTCTCGCGCTGCCACTACCACGCCATCTGCCGCCCTGGGTGCAAAAGAGCGCTTCGCGAAGTCGTAATGAAGCAAGCCAATAGGCGAGATCCAGAGGCGCCGACAAGCCTCCTAGAACTGGGGAGCCTTGCAGACAAGACCGCTCAACGTTTTCGCGTGCCCATGGCCACCTCAGGCCCCAGGCGAATGCACTTCACCCCATTGGCCAAGTAATTCGGCTGGATCTACACCTAGCCCTGCGGCAAGCCTTTGCAAATTATCAATTGTGATGTTCGTCGCAGCCCGCTCCACTTGACTTATGTATGTGCGGTGGAAGCCACACTCCGCGCTCAACACTTCTTGAGAGATGCCCTTTGTCGTGCGTAGCCGCTTGACGTGATCAGCCAAGCGCCAACGCAAGTTGGAGCCAACCTCTTTGCTATCAATTTTCATGGCGCAATAGTTGCGCAATAACCCTTTTTCGTCTACCTGTCAATCATCTACTGCCTATACATCTACCGCTTATAAATATACAATCCATACGTCTATAGCAAGTTATTCGTAACCATCGGTTCGCTCAGAGCCACGCTGGTGCCTAGCGGACGATACTTAATAAGGAGCAATATGCCTTCCCAGTTCATAAGAGCCTTCCCAGCTACCGTTATTGCCACCTCTGTTGTGCTGCTGGCTGGATGTTCGACTACCACCAGCGGAGGAGTGCAGTACAAAGCCTCCACTCAAAACGTGATCACGATCCAAGAACAAGCTAACGGTGCAAAGGTGCGTCTGCTGGACTTCACAACCGCAGCAGGCATAAGCGAATCGCCGTGGTGTCGGGCGAATGGACCAATCAGCATCGGCAGCGGTAAGTCGCCTGCTCAGTTCATCCATGACGCGTTGCAGGAAGAACTGTTCCTTGCACAGGTGTACTCGCCAAGTGCGACGACAACGTTGTCAGGTCGTCTTGATGCTATGAAATTCAGCTCGATATCTCCAGCCAATTGGGAAATCAGTCTGACACTGTCGTCGAGCACCGGAGCTAGGGAAGGTCTGCACAACACCCGGCGCTGCGTGAGTTGATGCATCCGATTTCAGATGATGGCGATTTCTGGCTCACGAGGTCCGCTTTCAGGCCGATTTCGCCCTGATTCACGGCCCTCTGGCCGCATTTGGACGCAA
>CABIIJ010000078.1 GCA_902175065.1 uncultured Comamonas sp.
CCCTTTGCCCGACAATTTGCCCAACGGTCTACCCGACGATCTGCCCGAGGGCTGGCTGCGCGTCGAGTCCATGGACATGGACGCCCAGGGGGTGGCGCACCGGCCGGACGGCAAGGTCGTCTTCATCGACGGCGCCTTGCCCGGCGAACTGGTCAGCGCCCAGACCAAGCGCAAAAAGAACAACTGGGAGCAGGCCGAGCTGACGGCCGTGCACCGCCCCTCGTCCCAGCGCGTGCGCCCCGGCTGCCCGCACTTCGGCCTGCACACCGGCGCCTGCGGCGGCTGCAAGATGCAGCACCTGCACGTCGGTGCCCAGGTGGCCATCAAGCAGCGCGTGCTGGAGGACAACCTGTGGCACCTGGGCAAGGTCAGGGCCGAAACCATCCTGCGCCCCATTGAAGGCCCGGCCTGGGGCTACCGCTACCGCGCCCGGCTGGCGGTGCGCCATGTGATCAAGAAGGGCGAGGTGCTGATCGGCTTTCACGAGCGCAAAAGCCGCTACATCGCCGACATGCAGACCTGCAAGGTGCTGCCCCCGCATGTGGACGCCATGCTGGTGCCCCTGCGCGGCCTGATCGCCAGCATGGAGGCCCGCGACACCTGTCCGCAGATCGAGCTGGCCTGCGGCGATACCGTCACCGCCCTGGTGCTGCGCCATCTGGAACCCTTGAGCGAGACCGACAAGACCCGCCTGCGCGGCTTTGCCGCCCAGCACGGCGTGCAATGGTGGCTGCAACCCAAGGGGCCGGACACGGTGCACCTGCTCGACCCCGAAGGCGCGGTGCAACTGGCCTACCGCCTGCCGGAGTTCGGCATCACCATGCCGTTCAAGCCCACCGACTTCACCCAGGTGAACCCGCACATCAACCAGGTGCTGGTCACCCGCGCCCTGCGTCTGCTGGGGGCGCAGAAAACCGACCGGGTGATCGACTGGTTCTGCGGCCTGGGCAACTTCACCCTGCCCATTGCCACCCAGGCCGGGCAGGTGCTGGGTATCGAAGGAAGTGAAGCGCTTGTCGCCCGCTCCCGCGAGAATTACGCCATCAACAATGCGAAAATGCCCGCTAATCAAGCGCTGGCAGCTACGGAATTTGTTGCCCGCAACCTGTTCAACATGACGCCGGAGCTGCTCATGGACGACGGCGTGGCGGACAAATGGCTGGTCGATCCCCCGCGCGAAGGGGCCTTTGCCCTGAGCAAGGCCCTGGCCGACATCCATCAGGCCCGCATCGGCGCAGAAGACGCCCCGCCGCTGCCCGCCGGGCATGAAGGCTGGCAGCCACCCCGGCGCATCGTGTACGTGAGCTGCAACCCCGCCACCCTGGCCCGCGACGCCGGCCTGCTGGTGCACCAGGCGGGCTACCGCTGCGTGGCGGCGGGCGTGGTGAACATGTTCCCGCATACCGCCCACGTCGAGAGCATGGCCGTGTTCGAGCGCAGCCCGGCGTGACCGGGAGGCTTCCGCGCTTTGGCGCGTAAACACGTTCTTGAAAGAAAACCCGGCGCAGTTTGTGGCTGCGCCGGGTTTTTTACGGTCAGGGGCCGAAAGCTTATTCTTCTGCCGCCGATTCGGTCTGAACGGCGGCCTTGGCGGGCGCCGGTGTCAGCACGGAGGGCACGCCCTCGATCTTGTTCTCGCGCATGTAGGCGTCCATCTCCTTCCAGCCGGCAAAGACATCGTTTTTCGAGGCTTTGGGGTTCAGGACATAGCAGTCCTCGATGCTGCGTACCGCATAGCGGCAGGCACTGCCGATGGCCTTGTCTTCCTTTTGCTTGGCCGCGATCTTGGGCGGCGGGCCCATGCCGGGAATCTGCTCCAGGCAACCGGTAAGGGCCAGGGCAGCGAACAAGGGCAGGGTACGCAGCAGGAGGGAGGAATTTTTTCTTGGCATAGTGAACATTATCGGCAGGTCGCGGCTATTTTTGAGCCTCTTGATCCCTGCGCGGCTGGCTGCCGGGCTGGCTGTAGATGTCCCAGCAGGCAATGAACAAGGCGGCAATGGCCGGGCCGATGACGAAACCGGTCAGGCCGAACAGGGACATCCCGCCCAGGGTGGAGATCAGCACCACGTAATCGGGCAGCTTGGTGTCCTTGCCCACCAGCAGCGGGCGCAACAGGTTGTCCACCAGGCCGATGACCAGCACCCCGTACATGGTCAGGACAATCCCCTTGGTGATGTCACCCGTCGCCAGGTAATAGATCGACACCGGCCCCCAGATCAGGCTCGCGCCCACGGCAGGCAACAGCGACAGAAAGGCCATCAGTACACCCCACAGCACGGCGCCCTGGATGCCCAGGATCATGAAAATCACCCCGCCCAGGGCCCCCTGGGCTGCCGCCACGGCCAGGTTGCCCTTGACGGTGGCGCGGATGACGGTGGCAAACTTCTGGATCAGCTCCTCCTTGTGCACCCGGCGCAGCGGCAGGGTGTCGCGGATGCGGTGGGCCAGCTGCTGGCCATCGCGCAGCAGGAAGTACAGCAGGTACAGCATGATGCAGAAGCTCACGGCAAACCCCAGGGTGTTGCTGCCCAGGGCCACGGCCTTGCCGGCGACGAGCTTGCCCGCTTCGGTCGCCAGGGTGGAGAGTTTTTCCTGGATCGCTTCGGGGGTGGTCAGGTGCAGGCGCTCCAGAATGCCGCCCACCCAACTGGGCAAAGCCGTGTAGATCTGCTGGAAGTAGGCGCCGAAATCCAGTTGTCCGCTGGCCATGCGGGCGTAGATCGTGGCGGTTTCCTGCACCACCGAGATGCTGATCAGCACCAGCGGAAAAATCGCAATCACCAGGCAGATCAGCAAGGTTGCTGCTGCCGTCAGATTCAGCCGGTGCGGCCAGCGGGAGCGCAGGCGGCGGTTGAGGGGCTGAAACACGATGGCCAGCACCACGGCCCAGAAAATGGCCCCGATGAAGGGCCACAAAATCGCGGCAAAGCCCAGCGTGACGCTGGCAAGCAGAATGAAAAACGCGCGTTGGGCGGCAGTGGTCGAGCGCATGGTGGCGTGGCGGCAGCTGGGGTGGCGCAATGGTATGCGAGAAAACCGGTGCGCTTATGGATGCCCGGGACGATATGCGTAGTTACCTGCACAGGGAAAGTGCCACTTCGCAAAGACGGCGGATTGCGGTCTTATAAAAGACTGCTGCTGCATACGAGTTACTTATCGGTGGCACAATTGCACCCTGCAACCCAGGCCCTTCCATAGCCACAGTCGCATCCGCCAATCGGTACAGCCGTGTCGCGGGAGGTTCTCCAACCAACGAATGCTTTCCCCAGGAAAGCGGATGTCAGCGAAGCATGAGCGATCAGCCAACTGTTTATCAAGCCTACCAAGGCAATACCTATCTCTTCGGCGGCAATGCCCCCTACGTCGAGGAGATGTACGAAAACTACCTCACCAACCCCGGCAGCGTTCCTGATTCGTGGCGCGAGTATTTCGATGCTCTGCAGCACGTTCCCGCCGTGGATGGCAGCGATGCCAAGGACGTGCCCCACCTGCCGGTGGTGAACGCTTTTGCTGAACGCGCCAAACAGGGCCACACCGCCGTGGTCGTCGCGTCCGGTGCCGACTCCGAAATGGGGCGCAAGCGCGTGGCCGTGCAGCAACTGATTGCCGCCTACCGCAACGTGGGCCAGCGCTGGGCCGACCTGGATCCCCTGAAGCGCACCGAACGCCCGGCCATCCCCGAGCTGGAACCCAGCTTCTACGGCTTTACCGATGCGGATCAGGAAACCGTCTTCAACGTCGGCAACACCTTCTTCGGCAAGGAAACCATGTCGCTGCGCGAGATGCTCAACGCACTGCGCGAAACCTACTGCGGCACCATCGGCGTGGAATACATGTATGCCACCGATCAGGTGCAAAAGCGCTGGTGGCAGCAAAAGCTGGAGTCGATCCGCTCCAAGCCCGTGTTCAATGCCGAGCAGAAAAAACGCATCCTCGACCGCCTGACGGCTGCCGAAGGCCTGGAGCGCTACCTGCATACCAAGTACGTCGGCCAGAAGCGCTTCTCGCTGGAAGGCGGCGAGAGTTTCATCGTGGCGATGGACGAGCTGATCAACGCCGCAGGCACCAAGGGCGTGCAGGAAGTGGTGATCGGCATGGCCCACCGTGGCCGCCTGAACGTGCTGGTCAATACCCTGGGCAAGATGCCCAAGGACTTGTTTGCCGAATTCGAGCACACGGCCCCCGAAGACCTGCCCGCCGGTGACGTGAAGTACCACCAGGGCTTCAGCTCCGACGTTTCCACCGCCGGCGGCCCGGTACACCTGTCGCTGGCGTTCAACCCCTCGCACCTGGAAATCGTCAACCCCGTGGTGGAAGGTTCGGTGCGCTCGCGCATGGATCGCCGGGGCGACCCGCAGGGCAAGCAGGTGCTGCCCGTGCTGGTGCACGGTGACGCAGCCTTTGCCGGTCAGGGTGTGAACCAGGAAACCCTGGCGCTGATGCAGACACGTGGCTACTCCACCGGCGGCACGGTTCACCTCATCATCAACAACCAGATCGGCTTCACGACGTCTGACCCGCGCGACAAAGGTTCGACCACCTACTGCACCGACATCGTGAAGATGGTCGAGTCGCCCGTGCTGCACGTCAATGGCGACGATCCGGAAGCCGTGGCCCTGTGCATGCAACTGGCGCTGGAATACCGCATGGAGTTCCAGCAGGACGTGGTGGTGGACATCGTCTGCTACCGCAAGCTGGGCCACAACGAGCAGGACACCCCCATGCTCACCCAGCCGCTGATGTACACCAAGATCGCCGCCCACCCCGGCACCCGCAAGCTCTACGCCGACAAGCTGGCCGCGCAGGGCCTGGGCGATACTCTGGGCGACGACATGGTCAAGGCCTACCGGGCGGCCATGGACGAAGGCAAGCACACCATTGACCCGGTGCTGACCAACTTCAAGAGCCAGTTCGCCGTGGACTGGAGTCCCTTCCTGGGCAAGACCTGGACGGATGCCGCCGACACTGCCATTCCCCTGGCCGAATGGAAGCGCCTGGCCGAGAAGCTGACCACCATTCCAGAATCCGTCACCCCGCACACCCTGGTGAAGAAGGTCTATGCCGACCGCGCCGCCATGGGCCGGGGCGAGGTGAACGTCGACTGGGGCATGGGCGAGCACATGGCCTTTGCCTCGCTGGTCGCCTCGGGCTACCCCGTGCGGCTGTCGGGCGAGGACTGTGGCCGTGGCACCTTCACGCACCGCCATGCCGTGATTCACGACCAGAAGCGCCACCAGTGGGACGAGGGTGCCTACATCCCCCTGCAAAACGTGGCCGAGAAACAGGCTCCGTTCGTCGTCATCGACTCCATCCTGTCCGAAGAGGCGGTGCTGGGCTTTGAATACGGCTACGCGTCCAACGACCCCAACACCCTGGTGATCTGGGAAGCGCAGTTCGGCGATTTCGCCAACGGTGCCCAGGTGGTGATCGACCAGTTCATCGCCTCCGGTGAAGTGAAATGGGGCCGTGTGAATGGCCTGACGCTGATGCTGCCGCACGGCTACGAAGGCCAGGGCCCCGAGCACAGCTCGGCCCGCCTGGAGCGCTTCATGCAACTGGCCGCCGATACCAACATGCAGATCGTGCAGCCGACCACGGCCAGCCAGATCTTCCACGTACTGCGCCGCCAGATGGTGCGCCCGCTGCGCAAGCCGCTGGTCATCTTCACGCCCAAGAGCCTGCTGCGCAACAAGGATGCGACCTCGCCGCTGTCCGAGTTCACCAAGGGCGGTTTCCAGACCGTGATTCCCGAGCAGAACGAAGCCATCGTGAAGAACGCTGCCAAGGTCAAGCGCATCATTGCCTGCTCGGGCAAGGTGTACTACGACCTGGTGAAGAAGCGCGAAGAACAGGGCAGCAACGATGTGGCCATCATCCGCGTCGAGCAGCTCTACCCCTTCCCGCACAAGGCGTTTGCCGCTGAATTGAAAAAATACAGCAAGGCCACCGACATCGTGTGGTGCCAGGACGAACCGCAGAACCAGGGCGCGTGGTTCTTCATCCAGCACAACCTTTACGAGAACATGACCGCTGGCCAGAAACTGGGCTACGCCGGTCGTCCGGCCAGCGCCAGCCCGGCGTGCGGTTATGCCCACCTGCACGTGGAGCAGCAGAAGACCCTGGTCGAAGCCGCTTTCGTCAAGCTCAAGGGATTTGTCCTGAGCAAGTAAGCCTGCCGTGTTCTTGCCCGCCTCCTGCCGTGCGCGGGGGGCGGGTAGCTCCACTTTCAAGATTCGTTGTTGACGTTCCCATTTACGCAAGAGAGATATTTCCATGGCCATCGTAGAAGTCAAAGTGCCCCAGCTTTCGGAGTCCATCGCCGAAGCCACCATGCTCAACTGGAAGAAAAAAGCCGGTGAAGCGGTTGCTGTCGATGAAATCCTGATCGAAATCGAAACCGACAAAGTCGTGCTGGAAGTGCCCGCACCTGCCGCTGGCGTGCTGACCGAAATCCTGCAAGGCGACGGTGCCACCGTCACGGCCGAACAGCTCATCGCCAGGATCGACACCGAAGCCGTGGCCGGTGCTGCCGCAGCTGCCCCCGCACCGGCAGCAGCGCCTGCTGCTGCAGCCCCTGTTGCTGCCGCTGCCCCGGCGGCCGGCAGCAGCAAGGGTGGTGTGGCCATGCCCGCCGCTGCCAAGCTGCTGGCGGAAAACAACCTGAGCGCCGCCAGCGTGGCCGGCTCCGGCAAGGATGGCCGCGTGACCAAGGGCGATGCCCTGGCAGCCATTGCCGCCGGCAGCAGCATCCCCACCGGCGCCCCCAAGGCCGCCTTGCCCCAGGTGGCCGCCCCTGCTGCCCCGCAAAACCTGGGCGATCGGCCCGAGCAGCGCGTGCCCATGACCCGCCTGCGTGCCCGCGTGGCCGAGCGCCTGCTGCAATCGCAGTCCACCAACGCCATCCTGACCACGTTCAACGAAGTGAACATGGCCCCGGTGATGGAAATGCGCAAGAAGTTCCAGGACGCGTTCACCAAGGAACACGGCGTGAAGATCGGCTTCATGTCCTTCTTCGTCAAGGCCGCTGTCCATGCGCTGAAAAAATTCCCGGTGCTGAACGCTTCGGTGGACGGCAACGACATCGTCTACCACGGCTATTTCGACATCGGCATCGCCGTCGGCTCGCCCCGTGGTCTGGTGGTGCCGATCCTGCGCAACGCCGATCAGATGAGCTTTGCCGACATCGAGAAGAAAATCGCCGAATTCGGCAAGAAGGCAGCCGAAGGCAAGCTGGGCATCGAGGAGATGACCGGCGGCACCTTCTCCATCTCCAACGGCGGCACCTTCGGCTCGATGATGTCCACCCCCATCATCAACCCGCCGCAATCGGCCATCCTGGGTGTGCACGCCACCAAGGATCGTGCCGTGGTCGAGAACGGCCAGGTCGTGGTGCGCCCGATGAACTATCTGGCCATGTCCTACGATCACCGCATCATCGACGGCCGCGAAGCCGTGCTGGGCCTGGTCGCCATGAAGGACGCGCTGGAAGACCCCTCGCGCCTGCTGTTTGACCTGTAAGCGCTAGCCGCTCGGGGTTCATACATAGCCCACCCTCGGTACCGGCGGTGGGCTTTTTCAACGCAAAGAAAGATTGGTTTTTTTATGAGCAAGCAATTTGATGTGGTGGTGATCGGCGCTGGCCCTGGCGGCTACATCGCCGCCATCCGCGCGGCGCAACTGGGCATGAACGTGGCCTGTATCGACGAGTGGCAGAACGCCCAGGGCGGCGCAGCCCCGGGCGGTACCTGCACCAACGTGGGCTGCATCCCGTCCAAGGCGCTGCTGCAATCGTCCGAGCACTTCGAGCACGCCAGGCTGCACTTCGGCGACCACGGCATCAGCGTCAAGGACGTGAAGATGGATGCTGCGCAGATGATCGCCCGCAAGGACGCCATCGTGAAGCAGAACAACGACGGCATCCTGTACCTGTTCAAGAAGAACAAGGTCACCTTCTTCCACGGTCGCGGCGCGTTCGGCAAGGCCGTGGAAGGCGGCTACGAGATCACCGTCAGCGGCAAGACGGCGGAAACCCTGGTGGCCAAGCAGGTGGTGGTGGCCACCGGCTCCAACGCCCGCCCGCTGCCCGGCGTGGACTTTGACGAGCAGCAGATCCTGTCCAACGACGGCGCCCTGGCCGTCAATGCCGTGCCGAAAAAGCTGGGCGTGATCGGCTCCGGCGTGATCGGCCTGGAGATGGGCAGCGTCTGGCGCCGCCTGGGCGCGGACGTGACCGTGCTGGAAGGGATGCCGACTTTCCTGGCCGCAGTGGACGAGCAGGTCGCCAAGGAAGCCAAGAAGGCGCTGGACAAGCAGGGCCTGAAGATCGAGCTGGGCGTGAAGATCGGCGAGATCAAGAAGGCCAAGAAGGGCGTCACCGTGGCTTACACCAACGCCAAGGGCGAGGACGTGTCGCTGGCCGTGGACAAGCTGATCGTCTCGATTGGCCGCGTGCCCAACACCGTCGGCCTGAATGCCGAAGCCGTGGGCCTGCAACTGGACGAGCGCGGTGCGATCGCCGTCAATGATCTGTGCCAGACCAACCTGCCCGGCGTCTGGGCCGTGGGCGACGTGGTGCGCGGCCCCATGCTGGCGCACAAGGCCGAGGAAGAAGCCGTGGCCGTGGCCGAGCGCATCGCCGGCCAGCACGGGCACGTGAACTTCAACACCATCCCCTGGGTGATCTACACCAGCCCGGAAATCGCATGGGTGGGCCGCACCGAGCAGCAGCTCAAAGCCGACGGCGTGAAGTACAAGGCCGGCAGCTTCCCCTTCATGGCCAATGGCCGTGCGCGGGCGCTGGGCGATACCACCGGCTTCGTCAAGTTCCTGGCTGATGCTGCGACCGACGAAATCCTGGGCGTACACATGGTCGGCCCGATGGTGTCGGAACTGATCTCCGAAGCCGTGGTGGCGATGGAGTTCAAGGCCAGCGCCGAGGACATCGCCCGCATCTGCCACGCCCACCCCTCGCTGTCGGAATCGACCAAGGAAGCGGCCCTGGCCGTGGACAAGCGTACGCTGAACTTCTAATTACCCCACTGGATTCTTAGAACCTGTTTGCGATCTCCACGCGGGTGTGCAGTCGCGGCCTCGGGCGCTCTGCGGCGTTGCAAATCCTCGCCATAGCACCGCTATGGCTGCGGTTTGCGCCTTGCAGCCCATCCCGATCCGCATCCCGCACCCTTCGCGCGGAGATCGTAAACAGGTTCTTAGAACAAAAGCTGCTGGCGCTGATGAAGAAAGCGCCGGCAGCTATTCTTTTTTAATGCTATTGCAATAGCAGATAGATAAAAACATAGCTTTTACCGCTTTCCATTATTGGATTTGAGAACGTTTTCATTCTGAAAACAAGCAATGACAAGCGGTAAAAGCTATCTTTTTAGTGATTGGAGCAGGTGTTGAACGTCAAACAAGCATATGCCGCCGCCTTGGCCGAAAAGGGCTTTACTGCTGACCCCGCGCAGTTACGGGCCGTCGATGCGCTGCAACGCTGCGCCGACGATTGGGCCGCGTACAAGACCAAGCGCTCCAACTCGCTGAAAAAGCTGTTCAACAAACCGGACATCCCCAAGGGCGTCTACATGTACGGCGGGGTGGGGCGGGGCAAGAGCTTTTTGATGGACTGCTTTTTCGACAGCGTGCCCATCAAGCGCAAGGTGCGATTGCACTTCCATGAATTCATGCGCGAAGTGCACCGCGAACTCAATGCCCTGCAAGGCACGCAGAACCCGCTGGACGCGCTGGGCGCGAAGATTGCCAGGCGCTACAAGCTGATCTGCTTCGACGAGTTCCACGTCGCCGACATCACCGACGCGATGATCCTCTACCGCCTGCTGCTGGCCCTGTTCGACAACGGCGTGGGCTTTGTCACCACCTCCAACTTCACGCCCGACGGCCTGTACCCCGACGGCCTGCACCGCGACCGCATCCTGCCCGCGATTGCGCTGTTGAACCAGCGCATGGACATCATCAACGTGGACAACGGCACCGACTACCGCCGCCGCACGCTGGAGCAGGTGCAGCTCTACCACTGCCCGCTGGGCGAGCAGGCCGATGTCGCCATGCAGCAAGCTTTCGCGCAGCTGGCCAACGGGCCGGAGCAGGAAGCGGTCTTCACCATCGAATCGCGGCAGATACCTGCGCTGCGCCGGGCCGGGCGCACCATCTGGTTCGACTTCCGCGAACTGTGCGGCGGCCCGCGCTCGCAGAACGACTACCTGGAAATCGCCAGCCAGTGCGACACGGTGCTGCTGTCCAACGTGCCCTACATGCCGGTGAACATGGCCTCGCCCGCGCGGCGCTTCACCTGGCTGATCGACGTGCTGTACGACCGGCGCGTGAAACTCGTCCTGAGCGCTGCCGTGCCGCCCGAGCAGCTCTACACCGAAGGGCCGCTGGCGCACGAATTCCCGCGCACCGTCTCGCGCCTCAATGAAATGCAGTCGCAGGAATTCCTCGACCTGCCCTGGCGCGAAGTGGAGACGGCGCTGACCTGATAACGGCCAACGCGGCGGGCTGGTGCGGCGGCGGCGCTGCGCGGGTCACTCCCCGCCGCCCGCCCGCAAGTTCCTGGGCCGAAACCCGAAATACCGCTCGAATGCCGTGCTGAAGTTGGAGGGGTGGGCGTATCCGACGGCATAGCCCGCCTGGGCCACCTGGGTGCCTGCTTCCAGCATCTGCCTGGCACGCTGCATCCGCATCTCCAGCAGCGCCTGGTAGGGCGTCGTGCCATAGACCTCGCGAAAGCCCTGTTTCAGCCGGGATGCATTGATGCCCACCGCCGTGCAGAGGTAGGCAATGGTCAGCGCCCGGTCCATCTGGCTGCGCATCAGGTCATGCGCCCGCCGGAGTTTTTCCAGGTCGGAGGGTGTCCACCGGGCCGCAGACGAAGGGCCCATAGCCAGTGACCCCAGCGGCCCCAGGTGCCGCAGGTGTTCGCCGACCAGACTGAGCGCGGCAATGTGCGCATCCAGGTACGAAATCGACCCCGGCTGTGCCAGGGAACGGGCCAGCGCCAGGCACCAGGGGGGCGTGGCACATTCGCCCAGCGGGCGTACTCCCGAACTGCAAGCCAGCAGTGCGCCGGCTGTGCCCAGGTAGCGCTGCAGCGCAGTCTCACTGACGGCCAGCCGCAGCTGGCGGACGGGGGTGTTGGCGCGGAACCTGCGCTCGCCCTGGCAGTCGGCAAAGACCGACAGCGTGGTATGCCCCTGGCGGAAATGCAGGCGCGTTCCCCCGCGTTCCGCGTAAGCCGATTCGCCTGCCAGTCCGAAGGTGATGACCAGCGTCCGCTGCCCATCCGGCTGCACGGTTTTCTCGGTCACGTCCCTGGTCGGGCAGCAGAACGAGCGCACCAGGGTCAGCCCGTCGTCCAGCGGCAGGCGTTCGATATGGCATTCCTCGGCGTGCCGAGGCAGCGGCCAGCCTTTCGTGCCGCCCACCTCCAGGCCTTGGCCCAGGGCATCTGCTGGAGTCGCCTTCATGAACATCCCTTCACCGCATTGCATACGTATTGCATCCGAATCCATTCGATATTACATGAGAATAATTCTTAATTGATCGTAGTATTCCTCGATGCGCAACTTTGGGAGTTCATCAATGAAATCAACGGTATGGCCTCGAATGATGGCCACGGTATTGGCGGCAGGGCTTGGCAGCGCAGCGGCTGACGCGCGGGATATGGCGGAGCTGCCCATCGTCACGGTCACCGTGGACAAGCGGGCCCAGTCCCTGGAAAGCGTGCCGGCCAGTGTCTCGGCATTCGAGGGCGAAGACCTGGAAGCCGCTGGTATCGACAGCCTCGAAGGCGTGGCACGCATGACGCCCGGCTTCACCTTCCAGGCATCAGGGCAGTCGGGTTTGCAGCCGCCCGTGATGCGTGGGCTGACGGCCAACATCATGGGGTTCTCATCCTCGGTTGCGCTGGTCGTGGACGGTGTGCCGACCTTGCGGGGCCAGGGCTTCGACGACAACCTGCTGGGCCTCGAACGGGTGGAAGTGCTGCGCGGCCCGCAGTCCACGCTGTACGGGCGCAATGCCGAGGCCGGGGTCGTCAGCATCGTCACGCGCCAGCCGGGCAACGACCCTTATGCCGTGGTTTCCGCCGAGATCGGCAACCGGGAAAAACGCGTGCTGCGCTTCGATGCGAGCCGGGCCCTGGTGCAGGACACGCTCTACCTGGGGGTGGCGGGCGAATTCTTCACGCAGGACGGTTTCATCGACAACGCCTTCAAGGGCGGCAAGGAGGACGACCGGGAGCGCCGCAATGGCCGCCTGGTGCTGCGCTGGACGCCCGGCGAGCGCACCGACGCCACCCTGCGCTATGCCCAGCGGCAATACCGCGACGCTGGCTCGCTTTGGGGCGCGGTTACGGCGCCACGCGCCACGGTGCGCTCCGGAACCGATAGCTGGAACCGGTCGACGGCACGCACCGTATCGCTGGACGTATCGCACACCCTGGCATCCGGCCTGCGCTTGCGCTCGATTACGGCCAACAACGCATTTACCGACCGCATCCTGCAAGACATCGACTACATGCCGCCGGACATCCTGAACGTTGGGCGCAACCACCGCTTCCGTACCGTGTCGCAGGAGTTTCGCCTGGAAGGCCGGTGGGGCCGGTCGCAGTGGCTGGCAGGTATTTATGCAGACCGTGACGACCATGACCTGAGCTTCGGGCAGAAAATTCCGCTGGGTTCCAGCACCACCTCGGCGACCCAGAAAGGCCATTCAACGGCCTTGTTTACCCACTGGACCGTTCCGCTGGCCGAGCGCTGGACGGCCACGGCAGGTGGGCGCATCGAGCGTGACGAAGTACGCTTTTCCCTGGAGGGCGGCAGCGAACAATCGCGGGCATGGACGCGCTTCTCGCCCAAACTGGCCCTGCAATACCAGTGGCACCAGGATGCCCAGGTCTATGCCAGCGTTGCGGACGGTTTTCGGGCCGGCGGGTTCAACGCCTTTGCGCCCGAGGCCTACCGGCGCTATCAGCCGGAGCATGTGCGCTCTTTTGAACTCGGTGCCAAGGGGCGGCTGCTGAACCGGCGGCTGCGCTACGGGGTTTCGGCCTACCTGATGGACGTGAGCGACATGCAGGTGCAGCAGATCGGCCTGCCCGGCCAGATGTTCCTGAGCAATGCGGCATCCGCACGCCCTGTGGGCCTGGATGCGGAACTCCAGTACCTGCTCGGTTCCGGCTGGCAGATCCAGGCCGCCCTGGGGTTGAACCGCACGCGCTTCCGCGCGTTCCGCGATGGCGCCAACGACTACCACGGCAAGCGCAATCCGCTCGCACCGGACGTCACGGGCTACCTCGGCGTGCGCTACGACGCGGCGCAGGGCTGGTACGCCCAGGCCCATATCCAGGGTGTCAGTCGGGTCTACCTCGATGCGGCGAACAAGTATGGCCGCCCCGGTTACGGCGTCATCGATCTGATGGCGGGCTACACCTACGGGCGTGTCGAATGGTCGGCCTATGTCCGTAATGCCGCAGACAGGCAGTACGACACCATCGGCTTTCTCAATGGCACCACCACCATCTACAGCCCGCCCCGTGAGTTTGGCCTGCGCATGACCTGGCGCATGTAAACGTTTGTCAATAAAACAAGGAAATAGCAATGGAATCACTGCAAGACACTGCGGCGCAATTGCGCTGCCCTGGCGGCGTGCAGGCGGGCGAGACGGCGCGGAAGATGAACGAAATCCACGGCACGCTCAACCGCAAGTGCATCGAACACATGCAGATCGCACCTGGCGACCGCATCCTGGAAACCGGGCCGGGCAATGGCGCTTTCGCCGGCGAAATCGTTGCGGCCCAGGAAAACGTGGCCTATGTCGGCATCGACTGGTCGCCGGACATGGTGCGGCAGGCGCAGGCACTCCATGCCGGCCTGATCGAGCGCGGGCGTGTCGAATTCCTGTTGGGTGATTCCCAGGCGCTCCCGTTCGAAGCGCAATGTTTCGACAAGGCGCTGACGGTGCACACCATCTACTTCTGGGATGACCCTGCCCGGCACCTGGCCGAGATGCACCGTGTTCTCAAGCCAGGAGGGCGGCTCTGCCTTGCCTTTGCCGACCGCACATTCACCGAGAAAATGCCCTTCGCCCGATTCGGCTTTCAGCTCTACCGCGTGCAGGATGCAACGGCGCTGCTGGAGAGCGCGGGGTTCATCGTCGAGGACGTTCAGCAAATCGTCGAAGCCAGCCGGGACGAGACGGGGGCCGTCATCGACAAGCTCCTGAACATCATCATCGCGACCATTGCGTCTGCGCAGCCGGCAACGAATGGTGCGGCAGCCGGTGCTTCCCGCTGCAAGGCGGATTGACCATGCACCGCCCCTTCATGCGCCACGCCCTGTTCGGCCTGATCAACTTTGCGCTGACGGCACCCGGCATCTATCTGTGGATCGGCCTGCCGCTGGTCATGCGCCAGCATGGCTGGTCGGGCACGGAGATCGGCATTTTCCAGTTGGCCGGCCTGCCGGCCGTGTTCAAGCTCTTTCTGGCCCTGCCGGTGCAGAACTGGCAGCCAGGGCGGCGCCCGCAGGTGTATTGGGCGTGGCTGACGGGAGGCGGCTACTTCGCAGCGCTGCTGGCGCTGGCGGCACTGAATGCCGAGGCCAGCAAAGCCGCCTTGTTCGCGCTGACGCTGGGAGCATCCCTGTTCTCCACCTGGGCGGACATCCCGGTCAATGCACTGGCCATCCGGTTGTTTCCGCCTGCCGAACGGCCACTGGCGGGCAGCATCCGCTCGGCGGTCACCTTTGCGGGTGCCATTGTCGGCGGCGGTGCCATGCTGCTCGTGGAACAGACATTGGGCTGGGCGGCGCCGTTTTTCGTACTGGCGGGCTGCCTGCTCCTGGCATTGGCGCTGCTGGGGCTGGTTCATGAAGGTGATGGCACCCCGGCAGCAGAAAGGGCGGCGCTGGTGGCCGACTGGGGGGGCTTCTTTCGGCGAAGAGGCGCCAAGATGTGGGTGATTCTGCTGGCCACCTACTATCCGCCCGTGGCGGTGGCCTGGATTTACCTCAAACCCCTTTTGCTTGACCATGGCTTTCCGGCGGGGGAGGTCGCGTGGATTGCCGGTATCGGTGGCAGCGTTCTCGGTGCGCTGGCCAGCTTGGCCACCGGCTTGCTGCCGCGTCGGCGGCTTGCGGCGGCCCTGCCTTTGTCGGCAGTGGCCAATACCCTGGCCGTTGCCCTGCTGGCGCTTGCTGCTGTCCAGGCATCTCCGGCGTGGCTGCTTGCCGCTGCCGCGCTCCTGGCCATGGTGATGGGCGTGGCCTCGGCGCTGGCCTTCGTGCTGATCATGGAGTTCGCACGCAGTGGACGGCAGGCGTCCGACTACGGCTTGCAGTCGAGCATTTTCACGCTGGGGCGCATTGCCGCTGCCGCATGGGCCGGTCTGCTGCTCGATCGCTACGGCCATGGCGGAATGCTGGGGATGTTTGCCGTCCTTGCGCTGGGGGTCTGTCTGCTGCTTTTCCTGCGTCCCGGATTCGGCCTCGAACCCTGCCTGACCCGATAATGCGCCCCATGCATCGTTTATGGATTGCCGCAGTCTGCCTGGCGGCGTATGGAACAGGACAGGCAGAAACCGGCACACCTTCCGCCCAGGCCAGGGCGGCAGAGCGTGCCGCCATTGCCGAAAAACGCACGGCCATCACCCAGGCGCAGGCCCTGGGTGAAAAAGCCTGTAACCAGCGCTTTGCCGTGGAAGACTGCCTGCAGGACGTGCGCGGCAAGGCCCGGGCCGAACTGGCCCCGCTGCGGGCACGCGAGCTGGAGCTGAACCAGCAGGAGCGCCAGGAACGCGCCGCCGCCCGCCTGCAAGCCATTGAAGCCAAACAAGCCCAGACCGTGCCCCCGGCACCTTTGCAGACGCATACGCGCAAACCAGCCCCGGATGCGTCAACGCTGGAGCAGATGCAGGGTGCCCGTGCCGAGGACGCTGCTGCCCGTGCCGCCCAGCAGCGCCAGCGCCAGGCCGACCATGCCCAGCAAGTGCAGACCCGGGAAGCCGAAGCGGCCCAGCGCCGCCAGCAGGCCGAAGGCGACTGGCAGGAAAAACAGCGCCGCGCCCGGGAACGGCAGGAGCACCGGCAGCAAGCCGGGCAAAACCAGCGCAGCCAGCCCCTGCCCGTGCCCCCGGCGGGCGCTACTCCCCCCGAAAGATGAAATACACCGCGCCCAGCAGGCACAGCCCGGCCCACAGGTAGTCGAGCTTGAGCGGCTCCTTCATATAGAACACCGCAAACGGCACGAACACCGTCAGGGTCAGCACTTCCTGCAGGATCTTGAGCTGGCCCAGGTTCAATTCCTGGTAGCCGATGCGGTTGGCGGGCACTTGCAGCAAATACTCGAACAGCGCAATGCCCCAACTGACCAGGGCGGCGATAAACCAGGGCTTCGTACTGAGTTCACGCAGGTGGGCATACCAGGCAAAGGTCATGAAAACGTTGCTCATGAGCAGCAACAGAATCGTCCAATAAGCAGGGCGCATGGCAGGCAAAAAAGTGAAGGCCGCGCATCCTAGCCCAAGCCATTTACCCACGCATCGCCCTGCTGCTCTGCGGCCTTATCCTTCCTGCCCATGTCCACCATGCCGTCATCGCGCTCCCTTGCCGAACACGTCGAGGCCGCTTTCGCCCCCGAAGGCCGACTGGCACGGGGGCTGTCGCAGTCCCCGTCACCGTTCAGTCCCCGCGCCGGGCAGCAGGCCATGGCGCAGGCCGTGGCCCAGGCAATCGACGATGCCGCCACCCTGGTCGTGGAAGCGGGCACGGGCGTGGGCAAGACCTTTGCCTATCTGGTGCCGGCCTTGCTCAGTGGCCGCAAGGTGGTGATCTCCACCGCCACCAAGGCGTTGCAGGATCAGCTGTTCGAGCGTGACCTGCCCCAGTTGCTGCACCTGCTGGGCCTGCCCCTGCGGGCGGCGCGGCTCAAGGGGCGCAGCAGTTATCTGTGCCTGCACCGCCTGGCGCACATCCACCAAGGCCGCACGCCGCACGACCCGCAGGTGCTGCGCCATATCGCCCAGGTGCAGCAATGGGCCCTGGCCACGACAACGGGCGACATGGCCGCGCTGCCCGGCCTGCCCGAGGCCCTGCTGCCCCTGGTCACCTCCACGCGCAGCAACTGCCTGGGCCGGGACTGCGCGTTGTGGGACGCCTGCCACGTTAATCGCGCCCGCGCCCAGGCCTTGCAGGCCGATGTCTGCGTGGTCAATCACCACCTGTTCTTTGCCGACCAGCAATTGCAGGAGGAGGGCGTGGCCCCGCTGCTGCCGCAGGCCGGCGTGGTCGTCGTCGATGAAGCGCACCAGCTCAACGACACCGGGGTGCAGTTTGCAGGCATCACCCTGGGCACGCGCCAGCTCCTGGGCTTTGCCCGCGATGCCATGGCCGTGACGACCGAGCACGCACGGGGCCTGCACCCCTGGCTGGATTATTTGGTGGCCCTGGAGCACACCGTGCAGCAATGGTGCGCCACGGCGGCTGCCGTACCCCTGGGCGTGCGCCAAAGCTGGCTGGGGAGTAGCCCGCAGGGGGTGGATGCGGCGCTGTGGCCGCAGCAGCTGCACACCGTCGGGCGCAGCCTGCGCCTGATCTGGCAGGCGCTGGGCAGCGTGCAGGAGGCGGCCCCCGCCCTGGCGCAATTGCAGGCGCGGGCCGCAGAACTGCTGCACACCCTGGCCCTGTTCGCCCGCCCCGCGCCATTGGATAGCGTGCGCTGGCTCGATCGCCACGCCCGGCACCTGGTGCTGACGCAGGCGCCCTTGACCGTCGCGCCGCTGCTGCACGCCATCCTGCAGGCCTCCAGCACGCCGCAAGCCTGGGTCTTCACCTCGGCCACGCTGGGCGATAGTGAAGATTTGCAATGGTTCACCCGCACCTGCGGCCTGACCGATGCCCGCACGCTGCGCGTGGCCAGCCCTTTCGACTACCCCGCGCAGGCCCGCCTGTACGTGCCGCCCGATGCCCCGCCCGTGCAGGCGCAGGCCGCACACAGCGCCTTTGTGGCCCGGCTGGCGCAGGAGGGCGCACAGCAACTGGGCGGGCGCACGCTGGTGCTGACCACCACCCTGAAGGCGCTGGAGGCCATCGGCAGCCACTTGCAGCAGCAGTTCGGGCAGACCGGAGGGCTGTTTGCCGCCATCGACGTACTGGTACAGGGCCAAGGCTCGAAGCACGCGCTGCTGGAACGCTTTCGCCAGGGCACGGTGCAAGGCCGGGGCTGCGTGCTGGTGGCCTCGGCCACGTTCTGGGAGGGGGTGGACATCGCAGGCGATGCGCTGCAACTGCTCATCATCGACAAACTGCCCTTTGCCCCGCCCGACGACCCGCTGGTGCAGGCCCGTTCACGCCAACTGGAGGCACTGGGCCTGAGCGCCTTCAATGACTACCTGCTGCCCGAGGCCGCCATGGCCTTGAAACAGGGCGTGGGCCGCCTCATCCGCAGCGAAACCGACCGGGGCATGGTGGCCATTGCCGATACCCGTCTGCTGGAAAAAACCTACGGCCCGCGCCTGCTGGCAGCATTGCCGCCCATGCGGCTGGTGACGGCGCAGTCGGCATGGCAGGAGCAATTGCGGCAATTGCATCCTTCCCCTCCGTCACACCTGCTCCCATCCACCGTCACACCCGCGCAGGCGGGCGTCCAGTGACTGCGGTGGCCATGGGCACGGTAGTGATGACGGTGAGGTTGCTGCTGGATTCCCGCCTGCGCGGGAATGGCACCTTTCCACGTCACGTTAAGAGCGGAAAGATCGTAAACACGCTCTTATCGCTTGCGTCCGCGTGGGGCCAGCAGTTCGGAACGGCCAATGACCTCCCCTTGCGGCTGTGCCGTCTCGGGAGCAGAAAAGCCTGCTTCGGAAATCGCCAGGTCAAGCCCCTTGAAGCGGGCTGCCTGCTTGGGGCTGCGTAGCGATGACATCCCGTCGTTCCAGGCATGAACCATCTGCTTTGCCGTTTCGCGCCAGCGTGGCTCGTTCTTGCTGGCGGCGATTACTTCCCTGCCCACTTCCACTGCCGATTCGCATAGTTGCTCGACCATCTCGGCGTAACGGCGTGGGGCGATGCCAAGGCGCGTGTTGAAGAATCGTTCAAGCACCTTCCCTGCGGCCCAGGTCTGGCGACCGTCGATCGACAGCCCTGGAGGATTGGCGGCATAGCGCGGATAGGCCTGCGTTGTCACGATGTCGTAGACCGGCGTGTAGCCGACGTCGGCGAGCGACGTGTAGTGCACCGAAATGTTCTTCGCGTGGCAGTCGGCGTTGCGCACCACGTAGTTCGTCAGCAGGTGCCAGCCCAGATGTTCGAGCTGCACCCGCACACGTGCCGCTGGAAGGTAAGCACGCGTGGCATTGAGCACCTTCTCCGTGGTCGTGGCGTACTTCTCGTGCGGCGGCAGACCCAGCAGGCTGCAGGCATCCTCCAGTCCGTGGGAGGGTACGCCGCTGGCATCGACGTCGAAGCGCTCGACGATCAGGACACAGCCATCGTCGGACATCTGCGTCCTGGCCACCGGCACCACGTCCAGCCGCTCCAGCACGTACATGCTGTAGAACTCGTTGAAGCCCAGGTAGGGCGTGCTCTCATCCGAGCCTTTGACGATGTGCCGACGGGTTCGCAGCGTGGGTTTTCCCATCGGGCCGCTTTGCGAGCCGTCAGCAGATTCAGGAGCCAGAAACTTGGGCACCATGCCGGAGATCGATGCACGGGCGTAGCGGCGCACCAGCCCGGCGAAGTGCTCGGTGGAATTCTTGCCCTTGAGCAGTTGCGCGATGTCCAGCGGCGCCAGATCCTGACCGGGCGTGGCGCCCTCGGGCGTGACCGTGACGCGACCGATGCCGCTGCCGCCGACCACGGCCAGCAGCGACAGGTCGGTGCCATCGAGCTGGGGGCCGAACTCCTCGCGGATGATGTTCAGCAGATAGCCCTCGGGCAGGTTCTGACGAAAGAACGGGTGCAGATCACGCGGCCACCGCCAAGGCTCTTCGCGCACAGGCATGGTCAGGCTCACGAAGTCCGCAGCGGCAGTACCCTGCAGGTACTTCAGCAGATATTCATCGCGCTCGCGGTAAAGCTGCGCGACACGCCGGCCGCAGACCTGGACGTCAAGCCTCATGGAGCGTCCCCCTGCCGCTGCTCGGCGAGGATGTCCTCGACGGTGCGGACATGGCCCTGCTTCACGGTCTTCAGGTCGTACCCTGCGGCTTCCAGCAGCCGAACCAGGGCCGAGACGCTCATGTCGCCTTTGGCCACGGTCTCCATGCGGGCAACGGTCGTGCGCGAGACACCCGCACGCTGGGCGAGTTCGCCCTGGCTGAGACCGGCTTTCTTGCGGGCGTCTCTCAGCATTTCGGCAATGTCGAGTAGCGTGCTCATGTGTCCCCTGGGCATCAAAAATTGGGTTTAAAACCAAAATTGTAGCCCAGGGGATATATTTTTAAATTGAATTCCCGCCTGCGCGGGAATGACGGAAAGGAGGGGCGGGCATGACGAGGAGAAGGGCGGGGGACGTTGGAGGAGGGGCAAAACCCTGGAAATTCCCCTATTGCTATGAATATCGCAGCTTTTTCCGCAATGAAACAAACAATCTAAAGAACAAAACAATCAAAAAATACTGTAATTCATGCGGAAGAAGCTCTCTTTTTTATAACAAAACAAGAATGATTTTTTTTCACGACTTAACAATTATCAAGAACGATTCGCTCCTTCGTTTGAAAGAATGCGCCGGTTCTTGCAGCGCAGCACGGCTGACGGCAAGCAAAAGTTCCCCCCATTTTTTTGAACGAGAGCAGAAATGAGAATCAATCGAGAGACCAAGAGAGAGAGGCTGCGCCACAAGGCGGGCGCAGTATCCGCAGCCGTAGCCCTGGTGTGCCTGCACACCGGGATGGCTTACGCGCAGGAGCGGGCGGCGGAACAAGCGGCCACGGAACAAGGCTGGCGTGCGCCAGCGGCCAGCGCCAAGGCGCATGAAGCAGCTACGGCAGGCAGCAAGACCCTGAATGAAGTCACTGTCACCGGTGAACGCAGCGCCGACGAAAAAGGCCATGACGACGTGTATGACAAGAACGTCACCACCGTCTACCAGGACCGTGAAGAACTCCAGCGCTTCCAAGCCACCAACCCCGGCGACGTGTTCAAGGGCATGAACGGCGTCTACAGCATGGACACGCGAGGCAGCCAGTCGATTACGCCCAACATCCGTGGCCTGACTGGCGAAGGGCGCGTGCCGCTGACCATCGACGGCACCGAGCAGTCCACCAACATCTGGCTGCACTTCTTTGGTGCAGGCAATCGCAGCTATGCCGACCCGGCGCTGTTCCGCAGCATCGAGGTGGAAAAAGGCCCGTCGCTCTCACGCGGCATCAAAAGCGGCATCGGCGGCGCGGTGAACATCCGCACCATCGAGCCGAGCGACATCATTCCCGAAGGGAAAAACTTCGGCATCGAACTGAAAGCCGACACCTCCAGCAACAGCAGCAAGCCCCGGGTCGATGCCAGCGCGGCCTATGGCCAGGATTACCGCAATATCCCCGGCGCTGTACGCACTGGCTACAGCGTGGCCATTCCCTCGGGAACACCGCGTGAAAAAGGCAGCGGGGAGAATTTCAACTTCGACAGCCACTCCGGCATGTTGGCAATTGCCGGGCGCAACGAAATGACGGATTTCCTAGCCTCGTACAGCAAACGCACCCAGGGCAATTATTACGCCGGCAAGAAAAATGCCGACAAATATGCCGGACATGACTACCTGGACAAAAGCAGCACGGATTCATTCATTCCGAACATCACCAAGCTGTACGGCGCTGGCGATGAGGTCTACAACACCGCCAGCGAAAGCAAGACCACGCTGCTGAAAAACAACTGGTATTTGCCCAACGCACAAAAAATCGGCCTGTCGTTCATGCGCAACGACATGAACTTTGGCGAAACCACACCGGGCAGCTCGGTATTGTTGATGGACTACCGGGAAGCCTATGAAAACCAGTACCCGAATGCCGATTTCGCCAATATCTCACGATTTGTCTTTGAGCGACCGCATTCTGAAATGAAGATAGACCGCTACAAGCTGGACTATGAAATCAAGCCGGAAGACTCCAAATGGCTGAACCTGGAAGCCAGCCTGTGGCACACCAAAACCAACGGCACCCGCTACCAGACAGGTATTTCGCCCTATATCATCGATGTTGATGATGAAACTTTGAAAGGGTTGAAATTTTATGATGAACTGGTGAGTGCTTATCCTGGATTTGACTTTAGTTCCCTCCTGCCTGCGCATGACGGCACCATTATTGCCCGTGGGCGGCAATGGACCAGCCATGACCGCACCGGCCTGGATTTAAGCAACCAGATCAAGCTGGCCTCAAATCTGCAATTGACGGTGGGCGTCAATTACCAACGTGAAAAACTCAATGACCGGGTGCAGCAAACCAAAGTGAGCCTGGATGGCGGCGGCCTGGCCATTGACGGCAATACCATGCAAGCCACCACCGATTTCTTTGGCCCACGTTCCGGTGAGCGCAAGGAATATTCGGCTACCATGAATCTGAGCTATCAGCCCACCCCCTGGCTGACGCTGACGGCAGGCACCCGCTATATGCGCTATACCGGCAAGGATACGGGAAGAATCAAATATTCTGGAACAATGCGGAAAAAGACCGGGGTGTCGCTGGAATATGGCGAAGCGATGAGCGCGGCAGATGCAACAAAACTCTGGGATTTGGCGCAGAAACAGGGGCAAGCAGGCAGTGCGCTGACCCAAGCTGATTGGAATGCGTCAACTCATGACGGTGTGATAACCCCTGCAATGCAGGCTTATCTTGATGCCTCAAACGTTCTAGAAGAATTTAAAGCAGGCCGCGAAGTGACCAATAGCAGTGGTGGAATCTATTGGAAAGGTTTGGCGGCCTATGTTCCTATGGTGAATGGCAAACCTGATGCCTCCCAAAATCCGTTTGCCTCCGGTCAAATCGATATTAATTCGAGTGTGGATGGGATTAAAAACCCTTGGGATACCAATGGACAAATAGAAAATACCGGAGAACAAGTCGCCAAGATCATTCCTATTGAAGCGAAAGATGTTTACGAGCAACTGGACACCAGCCAGGCCTGGGAAAACGACGCCGACCAGTCGGGTCATGCCTGGAGTCCCGTTTTAAGCGCCACGGCCAGAATAGGCAAGTTTGGCACCGGCTTTGCACGCTATGCGCAAACCACGCGTTTCCCCAGCATTTATGAATTTACCGGCAGCACCGTGATCGATGGCGCGGGCACGCTGGGCACTTTTGCGGCCAATGGCGCCAGCAAGCCCGAGCGCAGCACCAATTTTGAAATTGGCTATGCCCACAATTTGACGCAATTCTTCCCCGGTCTGGCGCTGGCGGATGCCCGCATCAGTTATTACAATACCGAAATCAAGGATTTTATCGACCGTACCATTTTCATGGACACCATCCAGTTCGACAAGAAAAAAACCCAGGGTATCGAATTGCAATCGCGCTTTGACAGCGGGCGTTTTTTTGGCGGCCTGGGCGGTACCTACCGTTTGAAGCAGGAAATGTGCGACAAGGATTTTGCCAGCAGCATGGACCCTTTCTACAACCGCATTCCAACCTGTATGGAAGGGGGCTTTCCTGGCAGTTATAGCGGCATGAGTTTGCAGCCCAAATACTCCATCAATATGGAGCTGGGCACACGGCTGTTGAATGAACGCCTGCAAATCGGCTGGCGCGGCACTTACCACACCGGGGCGGAAAACAAGCAATTGAATCGCCTGATCTCCGACCCTGCAATCAGCAAGGTCTGGTTCCGGGGCGGCAAGGATGCGCTGTATTGGCAGTCGGTCATGCTGCATGATTTGTACGCACAATTCCAGGTCAATAAAAAAGTGTCGTTGAACGTCAATATTGTCAATCTCACCGATCAATACTATATGGACCCCATGTCCAAAAACGTCATGCCTGCACCGGGGCGCACCATTACGGCAGGGATGACGATCAAGTTTTAAGATTTTTTTGCTTGTTTTTTCTTTAAAAAAACAAGCGTTTTTCAACTCTCGTTTAACCTCTGAAAAGGAAATTTATTATGAAAAAATCCACGATTGCGCTGGCAGCAGTGGCACTTCTGGGCAGCGGCGCTGCAATGGCGGCTTCGGGCGGCACGTCCAATCCTGCCGGTGTGGCGGTGGGCAACTCCAACCACATCATGTTCGGTGGCGGCAATTCGGGCGTGGCATTGAATGGGGCCGGTTCTTATATTGATCTGGCCGGCGGCCCGATCAAGGGTTCCAACACCGCCATTGCCGCACGCGGCAATGGCACCATTCTGAAAGCCACGGACATGGGCCTGCCACTGCCCATTGATGTGGCCCAGGTTTGGAAGGCTTCGGCCACCCAGGGTACGTCCAAATTTGTGATCAACAGCGTGCGCCAGATCACCACCCTGTCTTTCGCCCCGCAGTTTGGCGGTCTGGTGATTGGTCAGGTGGCCAATGCCAGCGGCGTTCCCCTGGCCGTGGGCAGCGGTGTGTATTTTGGTGAGTGGGCGCCCCGTGCAGCCGGTACGCCCCCCAGCAACAGCACCAATCTGAACATGGGCAGCAGCGACCGCACCGTGTGGTACGTGGGGGACAACGCCACGACCAATATGCCCACGCTGAGCAATGCCACTTACAACGTGATCGGCATTCAGGGTGTGGGCACGGCTTCTGACAACCTGCCGACGGCGCCCAAGCTGTATGGTGGTACTTTGACGGCCAATTACAACGGCAGTAACGGTACGCTGACGGGTTCCATCACCAATGGCACCAGTACCGTGAACTTCAACCCTGGTGGCGTTGCGACTACTTTCACAGCAGCCAGCCAAGGCAAGTTCACTCACACCAATGGAACGATCGAAGGCCAGTTCTACAACAACGCATCCGCGCTGGCTGGCATCTACAAGGGCGGAACCGCTGCCTCCAACGTTGCTTTCGGTGGCAGCCGCAGCAACTAATGCCTGAACTTAGCAAATAAGTCCCAAATGAAATGGAGGCCGGTTCCGCCGACCTCCATTTTTGTTGCCCGGCCCTGGAAGAGCCTGCGTGTCAGGGGATGCCAGGGCTGTTTTGTCGGGTATGGGGGCACAAGGGGAGCGTAATGCCACACCAGAGATTGAACTGTTTGCGCCCGCCGGCCTTGCTGCTGGCGCTGGCGCTGTTCGTGCCAGCGGCACGGGCCGATGAGGACGACACCCGCTTTCTGCTGCACCAGCAGTCGCGCCAGGCGGCCGAGCGCATGGCCGGGCCGGAGGATGGCCTGCTGCTGCAAGCCCCGCCGGGGGCGTTGCTGTACGAGGGGCAGGTGCACACCGTGCCTTCCACCGTGCAGGCGCTGGAGCCGGCGATCTACATCGCCATCAACACCGGCCAGTGGGAACGGCTGGCCGAATTCGTCAGCCGCTACCGCCTGCTGCAAGGCCACCGGCCAGCCCTGGCGCAGATGGCCCTGGCCTTGCTGGCCCGCCAGGAGGGCGACGTGGCGCAGGCGCTGCGCCTGATGCAGTCCGCGCAGGCAGCCGAGCCGCAGGATGCCCGCATTGCCCTGGAGCTGGCGCGGCTGCTGTTCGAGGACAACCGCGATACCGAGGCCCGCGCCGCCTTCACCCGGGCGCAGCAGGCCGGGCTGCCGGATACGGTGCAGGCGCTGGTGGGCCAGTACCAGCAGGCGCTCAAGGAGCGCAGCGGCTGGCACGGCAGCATGGCCGTGGGGCTGGGGCACAACAGCAATATCAATCAGGCCACCGGGGCTGTGACGTGTTTGGCGATGGTGAGCGGGGTGTGCGTGGTTGAGCGGCACGCACCGGAGGCCATTCGTTCCGGCGTGATGAATTACGAGCTGGCCTTGCAGCGGCGCTGGCACCTGGGCGGCAACCACAATCTGCAAGTGCGGCCCGTGAGCTATGGCAGCTATTACGAGCGCCTGGACGCGGGGGGCAGCACGCCCGTCAGCGACTACGGCAATGCCACCAGCGTGCTGTATCTGGGCTACCAGTGGCTGGATGCCCGGCGCACCCTGAACGTGACGCCGTATGTGGAGCATTTCTACCGCAACCGCAGCACCGACTATGTGGCGCATGGCCTGCAACTGGAGGGGCAGTTCGTGGTGGGCAGCCGCTGGCGGCTGGGGGCCAGCGCCGACACCAAGCGCTATGTCCACACCGACCAGGGGCGGCGGGTGAGCGGCAGCGATTACACGCAGCACCAGTTCGGGCTGTCGGCCAGCTATGCGCTGTCGCCGCGTTCCATGCTGTACGGCGGGGCGGACATGGTGCGCAAGAAGCACCCCGTGGCCCAGGCCAGCACGCGCGACAAGGTGCTGCGGGCTGGCATCTACCACGGCTTCGAGGGGAAGGCCGGGCTGTTCGTGAACGCCACGGGCATCTGGCGCGGCAGCCGCAGCGATGCCTTCGACGGCTTTTTCGGTGCCCGCCGCCATGACCGGCAGCAGGTCTTCATCGCCAGCCTGGGCGCAAATGGCTGGAAGCTGGCGGGCCTGTCGCCTGAATTGCGCCTGCGCTACAGCCATAACCGCAGCAATCTGGCCTGGGCGTTCGGTTTCGAACAGACCGAGGTGAGCGTGATGCTGCGGCATAGTTTTTGACTGATTTTTACTAAAAATAGAGCGTCTTCCGCTTGTCAAATAGGAATTTCAATAGGTTTTTATATGAAAAGCATCAAAATACCTGCGGTACCAGCTATCACATCTATTGCACGCCCCATGGCTCCTCCCGCTTCCCCCCTGCGCCGCCGCCTGCTGGCGGGGGCATGTTCTGCCGCGCTGGCGGCCAGTTGGCCGGTGCGGGCGCAGGAGCAGCAGGGGCCACGGCCACGCCTGCGGCTGGCGGGGCCGATGGCGGCGGTGTCTTTCCCGCTGCTGCGGGCGCTGGAGAGCGGGGCGCTGGCGCCGCTGGCCGATGAGGTGGTGTTCCAGGTCTGGACCAACCCCGACCAGTTGCGGGCGCTGGTGCTGGGCGGCGATGCGGATTTCGTGGCGGTGCCCAGCAACGTGGCGGCCAATCTTTACAACCGGGGGGCGCCGCTGCGGCTGCTGGATGTGTCGGTGTGGGGGATGTTGTGGCTGGTGTCGCGCAATGCGCAGTGGCAGACGCTGGCCGATTTCCAGGGGCAGGAGATTGCGATGCCGTTCCGCTCGGACATGCCGGACATCCTGTTCCAGCTCCTGGCCCGCAAGCAGGGGCTGGAGCCGCAGCGCGACTTCAAGCTGCGCTACGTGGCTTCGCCGCTGGATGCGATGCAGCTCCTGATTGCCCGGCGGGTGGAACATGCCTTGCTGGCCGAACCGGCGATTTCCATGGCGCTGCGCAAGACGCGTTCGTTCCCCGTGGCGATGGTGGCGCCGCAGTTGTACCGCAGCGTGGATTTGCAGCAGGAGTGGGCACGGGTGTTCCAGCGCCCGCCCGAGATTGCCCAGGCGGGCGTGGCGGCGGTGGGTGCGGTGCGCGAGGATGCGGCGCTGCTCACGCAGGTGCGCGACATCCTGGCCGATGCCCATGCCTGGTGCCAGGCGCATCCGCTGGAGTGCGGGGAGATGGCCCGGCGCCATCTGCCTTTGCTCAAGCCGCAGGCGGTGGCCGATTCGCTGGCGGCGGCACCGGCCATCTGGCGCACGGCAGCGCAGGCGCGGCCCGATCTGGAGTTTTTCTATACGCAATTGCTGGACAGCGCCCCCGCCCTGGTCGGCGGCAAGCTGCCCGACGACGGGTTTTATTTCTGATGAAAGACCGCTATGGAAACAACGGCAAGGGCTGCCCGAACGGTGGCCAGGGGGGCGCTGCGCGGCCTGGGCGCGGTGCTGGGGTATTTGTGGAGCGGCTGGGGGGCGATGGTCAGCCTGCTGCTGTTTTGCGGCCTGTGGGAGTGGGGGGCGCAGCACTACGGCGAGCTGCTGCTGCCCGGCCCGCACGCGACGATGCTGCAACTGGTGCAGATGCTGCGCGAGGGGCTGGCGGGCGGGCCGCTGCATATCTCCGCGCGGCGGGCCTTCTACGGGCTGGCTGCGGCTGTGCTGGCGGGCAGTGTGCTGGGCATGGTGGCGGGCCGCTCGATGACGGCGGCCATGGCGGCGCGGCCCTTGGTGACGCTGCTGCTGGGGATGCCGCCGATTGCCTGGCTGGTGCTGGCCATGCTGTGGTTCGGCATGGGCGATGCCACGCCGGTGTTCACCGTGTTCATCGCCTGCCTGCCGCTGGTGTTTGCGGCGGCCATGCAGGGCGCCCGCACGCTGGACGATCAGTTGCGCGATGTGGCCCATGTGCTGCGCCTGCCGTGGTGGATGCGCCTGACCGATGTCTACCTGCCGCACATGCTGTCGTGGCTGTTCCCGGCCTGGATCACGGCGCTGGGCAGCGCCTGGAAGGTGGTGGTGATGGCCGAGCTGCTGGCCACCACGGATGGCGTGGGCGCAGAGCTGGCGACCACCCGGGCGCAACTGGACAGTGCGGCCTCGCTGGCCTGGATTCTGGCCGTGCTGGTGCTGCTGCTGGCAGCGGAATACCTGGTGCTGGAGCCGTTCAAGCGGCTGGCCGAGCGCTGGCGGCAATGATGCGGGAGGGGATGCCATGCAACTGGAGATAAGGCATTTGACGCACCGCTATGCCCTGGAGGATGTGCTGCGGGACGTGAATCTGGATCTGTACGCGGGCGAGACGCTGGCGCTGGTCGGCCCCTCGGGCTGCGGCAAGAGCACGCTGCTGCACATCATTGCCGGGCTGCTCACGCCCACGCAGGGGCAGGTGCAATCGGGTTTTCGCGGGCTGGGCTGCATCTTCCAGCAGCCGCGCCTGATGCCCTGGAAGGATGCGCTGGGCAATATCGCCCTGGGCCTGAAGGCGCTGGGCGTGCCTGGGCACCGGCGCCGCACCCAGGCAACGCAGCTGGCGCTGCGCCTGGGGCTGGCCGAGGCGGATCTGGGCAAATACCCGCACGCGCTTTCCGGCGGGATGCAAAGCCGCGTGGCCCTGGCCCGCGCCCTGGTGACGCAGCCGGATCTGCTGCTGATGGACGAGCCGTTTGCCGCGCTGGACGTGGGCCTCAAGCACGAGCTGTACGGCCTGCTGCGCGAGCAGGTGGCCCTGCGCGGCACGGCGGTGCTGATGATCACCCATGACCTGATGGAGGCGGTGCGGCTGGCCGACCGCATCGTCGTCATGGCCCCGCAGCCGGGGCGGGTGCTGCGCTCCTTCATGGTGCCGCTGCCGCAGGAGGAACGCAGCGAGGCCTGGATTTACGAGCGCACGGCCCGCCTGGTGCAGATGCCGGACGTGCGCGAGAGCTTCGGCCTGCCGCCCTTGCCACCTGCACCGCCATCCGCATCGGCGGATGGGGCGCATGAAGCAGCACGGACGATGGACATGGAGATGGTCGCCAGCGCAACGCCTTGCTGTGCGCAGGATGCGACGCCGCACCGGGGAGGGTGTGCAGTATGAAAAAAATCGCTGAATGGCCGGTGTTCATGTGCGGCTTCCGGCCCTTTTTCCTGGCCGGCAGCGCCATGGCCTGCGCGGTGATGGCCGTCTGGCTGCTGATGCTGGGCGGGCCGTGGCCGCTGGGCTGGGCGCCGCCCGGCGGCGTGGCGCTGTGGCACGGCTATGAGCTGGTGGTGGGTTTTGGCAGTGCCGCCGTGGCGGGTTTCTTGCTGACGGCCATCCCGGAATTCACCGGCACCGCACCGCCGCCGCCCCGGCGGCTGGTGGGGCTGGCGCTGCTGTGGCTGCTGGGCCGGCTGGCCTGGGGCATGGCGGCATGGCTGCCTGCGCCGCTGGACGTGCTGGCCGTGGCAGTGACGCACTTGCTGTTTACCGCCGGGCTGCTGGCGCTGCTGCTGCCGGCGCTGAGCCACGATGCGCAGGCCCGAGGGCACCTGAGCTTTGCCTGGGCGCTGCTGGCGCTGCTGCTGGTGCAGTTGGGGTTCTTCACGGCCCTGCTGTGGCAGGGGAGCGATCCGCTGGCCTGGGTGCGGCTGGCGGTGGGGCTGATGATGGTGCTGATCATCCTGGCGGGCAGCCGCATCTCCATGAACGTGGTCAATCGCCTGGTGGAACTGGGCAAGCCCGATCTGGCCGAGCACGGGACGGTAGGCTACCTGGCGCGGCCGCCCCGGCGCAATCTGGCCACTTTCTGCATCTGCCTGTGCAGTGCGGTGGAGTTTTTCAAGGGCAGCGATCTGGTGACGGCCTGGCTGACCCTGGCGGCAGCGGCGGCCATGTTCAACTTGCTCAACGACTGGCACATCGGCCGGGCGCTGTTCTACCGCTGGGCGCTGATCCTGTATGCCAGCTACTGGCTGGTGGCCCTGGGCTATGCGGCCATCGGCCTGTCCATGCTCGGAGCGCCCTGGCTGCCTTCGGCGGGCCGCCATTTGCTGATGGTGGGGGCCATGGGCCTGTCCATCTTCGCGGTCATGAATGTGGCGGGCCGCATCCACGCCGGCCAGTGGCTGGACACCAGCCGCTGGGTGCCGGTGACGGCGCTGGCCCTGGTGGCATCGGCGCTGCTGCGTTTTCTGGCCGGGCACTTCAGCCTGGCACCGTGGGCGCTGGGGCTGACGATGGCCGCCGGCTTGCTCTGGGTGGCCGGCTTTGCCGCCTACCTGTGGCGCAACGCCCCCTTGCTGTCCGCCCCGCGCGACGATGGCCAGCACGGCTGCGCCGAGCCGCTGGAGCAGGTGGAGGCATTGGCACAGCCGTCGGCGCCGGGGCACCACCACTGAGGGCGGGTTAGACCCAGCCTACAGCAGGTTGCAGCATTCAAACATGCTGCCCCCCAGGTGGGTCATGGGGCGGCGGCGCAG
>CABIIJ010000079.1 GCA_902175065.1 uncultured Comamonas sp.
GCTGGGCGTGCGCCTGGTCGGCCTGGGCCGGCGCTGGCGCAAGACACTGGACGCGCAACTGGCCACCGACGGCCTGAGCGACGCTGCCTGGACACCGTTGATGCACCTGCTGCGCCTGGGCGACGGCCTGTCGCAAACCGAGCTGGCTGCCGCCATCGGGCTGGAAGGCTCCAGCCTGGTGCGCCTGCTGGACATGCTGGTCGCCCAGGGGCTGATCGAACGCCAGGCCCACGCCAGTGATCGGCGGATCAAGCTGGTCTACCTGACCCCGCAAGGCCGCCAGACCGCCACCGAAGTACGCCAGCGCCTGACCGCCATCGAAGACGCCTTGCTCGTCGATCTGGAGCCACAGGCCGCGCAACGGATGCTGCAGGCCTTTGACCGCATCGAGGCGCGGATTGCCGCCGCCCAGCCGAAAAGTTGATCCCATGGCCCCATCCCCGCGACGCGCGGCGTCCTACCGCCTGGCCCTGCGCCTGCTGCTGGCCCCGGCCCGGCTGCGGGAAAGCCTGACCACCCTCCAGCCGCAACCCTCCCTGCGCAACGCCACCATTGCCGGAACCCAGGTGGCCCTGGCAGTGGTGCTGATCGCGGCAGCCCTGCACCCCTCCCCCTGGCAGCACGTCCTCGGGTTTGCCTGCCTGGGAGCGCTGGCGGCGCTGTTCGGGCGCTCCACCACGGTCGTGCAGCGCCGGCGCATCGTGCTGATCGCCGGGGGCCTCCTGCTCGGGCCGGTGGCGGTGCTGTCCTGGCTGTCCTGGCAGGGCCTGCCGCCCCTGGCCCTGCTGCTGGTGCTGGCCGCCATCACGGGGGGCATCGCCGCCCTGGCGCACCGCCTGCAAACCGGCGTGCCGGGCGCAGTGATTTTCATTTTTGCCGCCAGTGCCGCCCTCGCCCCGGTGGCCAGCCTGTCATTGCTGGTGGAGCGCTGCGCAGCCACCGCGCTGGGGGTCGCCGTCGCCTGGGTGCTGTGCCTGCTGACCGATCACCTGCGTGATGTCAGCGCCCTGCCAGCATCCCCCACCGAGGCCCTGCAACACCGCGTGGTGGCCGCCCCCTCGCCCGGCTACGCGCCCCGGCAGGCCCTGCGCGTCGCCCTGTGCGCAGCCTTGGCGTCCGGCCTGGCGTATGCCGCCGGCTGGCCCCACCCGGCATGGGCCGCCATCGGTGCCGTGGCCGTGCAGCAGGGGGCGCACCTGCCCGGCACCATCCATCGCGCCTGGCAGCGTACGCTGGGCACGCTAGTGGGCGCCGCCATCGCCTGGGCCTTCCTGTCCGCCGCCCCCTCGTTCTGGACGTTGCTGCTGGCCGTGGCCGTGCTGCAAATCTGCACCGAAATGACGATTGGCATGAATTACGCCCTGGGGCAGATTTTCGTCACCCCCATGGCACTCTTGATGACCACCTTGGCCGTCCCCGGCGAAGCGGCCGACATGGCGCTGGCCCGCATCCTCGACACCGCCCTGGGGGCCGGCGTGGGCACGGTGCTGACCCTGGCGTTTTCGTCGGTACAGGAACGCATCGACCTGGCCCGCCACCACCGTGCCTCGTGACGGCACATCGGCAAGCCTTGCCCAAGCCCCTGCACCCACCGCCGTTCCTGCCTGCCGCCACGGAAAAGACCGGCAAAACAGCGCTGCAAGGTGCCAGGCGCGGAAAAATTTCCTATAATCTCGCGCTTTGCTGGCAATCCCCCGCCGTGCCAATACTAGTTTCAGGCGGGGAACAACCGCTGACCCACGGCTTGCAGGCCCGATCTTCCTGCAAACCCTCTGACAGCACAGATATATCTGGAAATTGAATGACTACCATCCGCGTCAAAGAAAACGAACCCTATGAAGTAGCGCTGCGCCGCTTTAAGCGCACCATCGAGAAGCTGGGCCTGCTGACCGAGCTGCGTGCCCGCGAGTTCTACGAAAAACCCACGGCCGAACGCAAGCGCAAAAAAGCCGCTGCCGTGAAACGCCACTACAAGCGCGTGCGCAGCATGCAACTGCCCAAGAAACTGTACTAAGCACAGCGCAGTTCTTCACAAAAAAACCGCACCAGGGACGCCGGGTGCGGTTTTTTTGTGTCCAGCCTTCAGCCGGGTCAGGACGACAGCTTCATCAGCACCAGCCCGCCGACGATCAGCAGCGCTGCCAGAATCCGCAGCGGACTCGCCGCCTCGCCCAGCACCAGGATGCCGACAACAAACGCGCCCACCGCGCCAATGCCCGTCCAGATCGTGTAGGCCGTGCCCAGGGGCAGCGACTTCATCGCCACCGACAGCAGCCCGAAGCTGGCGGCCATGGTCACCATCGTGATGGCCGAATAACCCAATTGCGTGAAGCCGTTCGACAACTTCATCGTGTACGCCCAAACAACCTCCAGCACACCGGCCAGCACCAAATACATCCAGGCCATACGGCCCTCCTTCGGAAAGAGCCGGGTCGTCCCGGACGATAGACAGGCCCGCAGGCCGGGGTCGTCCCCAATTCGGAAGCAGGAATCGTACCCGATGGCTCAATCCCTGGCCCGGCGCATCGCCGCCGCCAGGTCTTGCCGGCCACGGCTTTCCAGGGTGTGGGCCGTGTTCTCGAAATCCCTGGCGTCCCGGTTCTGGCTGAGTTTGCGCTTGCCTTCGATGCGGGTCAGCTCTATTTCGATACCGACGATCTGCCCCAGCAGTTCGGCCAGATAGTCGGCCGGTGCATCGCTCATCCGCCAGGGCCGGGGTTCATCCGCTTCATGGGTGCGCGTCAGGCGACCGAGAACCCCGCGCAGAAATTTTTCGTCGTCCCGCACCCGGATGCGGCCATGCGCATGCACCGCCTCGTAATTCCAGGTGGGAACGTGGCGGTGCGTCTCCTGCTTGCTCGGATACCAGTTGGGGGAGATATAGCCATTCACTCCCCGGAACACGACCAGCACCGGGGCGCCCTCCTGCACCGCCTGCCACAGCGGATTGGCCCGGGCGACGTGCGCTTGCAAGGTGCCCAGCGGGCCGCGTTCGGCATCCAGCAGAAAGGGCAGGTGATCGGCCTCCAGCCCGTCGGGCTGCTGCGTCACCAGCATCCCCAGGGGATGGGCAGCCATGAGGCGGTGAAGTTCTTCGGGACGGAATTCGGCGAACGGGGCAGGCAGGTACATACGAAAAGTTCAGTGGGGTGATTCGACAGGCTCATTGCAGGGGATGCAGCAGCAAGAGCAGGCACAGCGCCAGCATAAAGGCGGCAATACAGCCATCCAGCACCCGCCACGCATGGGGATTGCGAAAAATGGGTTGCAGCAGCCGTGCCCCGAAGCCCAGGGCGCAAAACCACACCACGCTAGCCAGGCACGCCCCCAGGCCAAAGGCCCATTGCGCCGCGCCGGGGTAGCGGGTGGAGAGGCTGCCGATCAGCACCATCGTGTCCAGGTACACATGCGGGTTGAGGAAGGTGAAGGCCAGGCAGGCCAGCAGCACGCGGCGGCGGCTTTGCGCCTGGCCCTGGCCCGCCACCAGCGCCCCCGTGCCGCGCCAGGCCCGCTGCGCCGCCAGCAGGCCGTACCACGCCAGAAAGGCCGCACCGCCAAAGCGCAGCACTTGCAGCAGTTGCGGCCACGCCAGCACCAGGGCGCCCATGCCCGCCACGCCGCACACGATCAGCGCCATGTCGCTGACCATGCAGATCGCCACCACCAGCCCGACATGGCTGCGCTGCAGGCCCTGGCGCAGCACAAAGGCGTTTTGTGCGCCGATGGCGATGATCAGGCCCGCACTGGTGACGAACCCGGCGGCGGCAGAGGAAAAAAGCATTCAGGCATCCAGCAGTGGAGGAAAGCGCGTATCGTGCAGCGCCTACGCGATGAAGTAAAACTAAAAATTCTTCACATCATCCAGAAAAACTAATCTAAGAACCTGTTCACGATCTTTTCATGGTGCCCGTTGCCCCGCCAGGGCGGCAGATGCAAGGCGCAAACCGCAGTCGCCCTGGTGGGGCGGCGAGGATTTGCAACGCCGCAGATGCCGTCTTGGCGGGGCAACCCTTCGGGCAAGGCAGCAAAAAACCGCACTCGTCGTTGCACACCTTGCTCAGGCCACCAGCCTGGCCTGCGGCACGCGCCTAGATTGCGGCCTTTTGCTGCCTTGCGGGCATCATGAAAAGATCGTGAACAGGTTCTAAAAACCCCTGCATGGACTTGCTACACCCCCAACTCGCCGCCTTTGCCGCCGTGCTGGAAGAAGGCAGCTTCGAGGCCGCCGCACGGCGGCTGTGCGTGACCCCGTCCGCCGTGTCCCAGCGCATCAAGGCGCTGGAAGACCGGCTGGGGCAGGTGCTGGTGGTGCGCCAGCCGCCCTGCCGCCCCACGCCTGCCGGGGCGCTGCTGCTGCGCCGCGTGCGTCCGATGCAGATGCTGGAGGCCGAAGCCCTGGCCGACTTCCTGCCGGAAAAAAGCCCGGGCGCAAAAACGCGCCCCATCGCCATCGCGGTCAACAGCGATTCGCTGGACACCTGGGTGCTCGGCGCCCTGGCAGCGCTGCACCAGCAGCACGGCTATCTGTTCGACGTGCGGGTGGACGATCAGGACCACACCCTGGACTTGCTGCGCGACGGCTCCGTACTCGGCGTGGTCACGGCAGACGGTGTGCCGATGCAGGGCTGCGCCGTGCAGGCGCTGGGCGCGATGCGCTACCAGGCCATTGCCGCGCCGGAATTTGCCGCACGCCACTTCTCCACCGGGGTGAACGCCGCCACGCTGGCCCGGGCGCCGATGATCGTCTTCAACCGCAAGGACGCATTGCAGTGGCGCTTCGTGCGCCGCATCACCCGCGCCCGGCTGTCGCCGCCCATCCATTACCTGCCGACGGCCACCGGCTTTGTCGATGCGGCGGCGCTGGGCCTGGGCTGGTGCCTGGCCCCGCAAGCACTGGTGCAGCCGGCCCTGCAGGCGGGCCGCGTGGTCTGCATCGCCCCCGAACGCTGGCTGGACGTGCCCCTGCACTGGCAGCACGCCGCCGTGCGCTCCGACACCCTGCAGCACATCGGCGCGGCCCTGCGCCGGGCAGCGGATACGGCTTTGCACCACACGCCCAGCGCATGACGGCACGGGCCTGATCGACGGATGGCCGCCAAGGCTTGGCACAATCCACTCCCCTGCCGGGGCCTGCTCCCGATTTTTTGCCCCGGCACTTTGCCAAGGATGATTCCCATGAGCCTGAAAGCCCAGATTACCGAAGACATGAAAACCGCCATGCGGGCCAAGGACAGCGCCCGCCTGTCCACCATCCGCCTGCTGCAGGCGGCGATGAAGCAAAAGGAGGTCGATGAACGCATCGAGCTGGACGACGCCGCCATCGTCGCCATCATCGACAAGCTCCTCAAGCAGCGCAAGGACAGCATCACCGCCTACGAAGGCGCGGGCCGCCAGGATCTGGCCGACATCGAAAAAGCCGAAATGGCCGTGCTGCAAATCTACCTGCCCGAACGCATGAGCGCCGAGGCCATCACCGCCGCCGTGGCCGCCATCGTGGCCGAGCTGGGCGCCAGCGGCCCGGCCGACATGGGCAAGGTCATGGGCGCCGTGAAGGCCCAGCTGGCAGGCAAGGCCGACATGGGGCTGGCCAGCGCTGCCGTCAAGGCGGCCCTGAGCCAGTAAACAGACAAAAAGAGAGCTGTTTCCGCTCAAAAACAAAGGATTTCAGATGTTTTTATGCCTGAAATCGTTTATTCATCAGTGGAAGCAGCTCTTTTTTCTCAAGCCCGGCGTGCCCAGCGTCCGCCCCACTGGTTGACCGCCATGCCCAGCAGCACCCCGGCTGCGCCCAGCCAGTGCAGCAGCACCGGGCGCTCGCCAAACGCCCACATGGCCGAGGCGATGCCGATCACCGGCACCAGCAGCGACAGCGGGGCCACCGTGCCGACGGTGTAGCGTTGCAGCAGTTTGGTCCACAGCCCGTAGCCCAGCAGGGTGGACAGCAGCGCCAGGTACGCCACCGACCCCACGGCCAGCCAGCCCGCCGACTGCAGTTGCACGACGATATGGCCCGCCCCGCCCTCCAGCCAGGCCGACAGGACGAACAGCGGCAGGATGGGGAATACGCTCGACCAGACCAGGAAGGGCAGCGGCTCGTACGGCCCCTGCCTGGCCGCGTGGCGGGTAATCAGGTTGGCCAGCGACCACATGGCCGCCGACCCCAGGGTCAGCAAGAAGCCGATCACCGTCATGCTGCCCGCGCCATCGCCCCGGGCCATGCCGATCACCGCCAGCCCGGCGCTGGCCACCACCAGCCCCATCCACTGCCAGGGCCTGGGCTGCTCGTGCAGGAACAGCGCCCCCAGCAGCAGCGAGATGAACGCCTGCGCCTGCAGCACCACCGAGGCCATGCCCGCCGGCATTCCCAGCGCCAGCCCGGCAAACAACATGCCGAACTGCCCCACGCCCTGCACCAGCCCGTAAGCGGCCAGCACGCCCCAGGTGAGGCTGGCCGGCTTGCGCACGAACAGCAGGAACGGCAGCGAGGCCACGCAGAACCGCATGGCCGACAGCAGCAGGGGCGAGAGTTCCTCCAGCCCCCACTTCATCGCCACGAAATTGACGCCCCAGATGACGATGACCAGCAGCGCCCGCAGCCAGTCGGACCGGCGCATCATGCGCCGCCTGCGACTTTCATCCGGTTGATCAGGATGGAGCCGACCGTCTTGGCCCCCATGGTGTAGGCATCGGCGCCGATGGCGGCGATGCCCTGGTACATGTCCTTCAGGTTCCCGGCGATGGTGATCTCCTGCACCGGGAAGGCGATTTCGCCCTTCTCCACCCAGAAGCCCGACGCGCCGCGCGAATAGTCGCCCGTGACGTAGTTCACGCCCTGGCCCATCAGCTCCACCACGAACAGGCCGGTGCCCAGCTTTTGCAGCATGGCGGCCAGATCGTCGCCCTTTTTGGTCAGGCTGGACGTCATGCTCAGGTTGTGCGAGCCGCCCGCGTTGCCCGTGGTGCGCATCCCCAGCTTGCGGGCCGAGTAGCTGGAGAGGAAGTAACCCTCCACCCGCCCGTCATCGACCACCTTGCGGGCCTGCACGCGCACGCCCTCGTCGTCGAAGGGCGAGCTGCCCTTGCCGCCGATGATGAACGGGTCTTCGGCAATCTGCACATGCTTGGGGAAGATCTTCTTGCCCAGGCTGTCGAGCAAGAACGTGCTCTGCCGGTACAGCGCACCGCCGCTGACGGCCTGCACGAAACCGCCCAGCAGGCCGGCGGCCAGGGTCGATTCGAACAGCACCGGGCATTCGGTGGTGGCAATCTTGCGGCTGCCCAGGCGCGACAGCGCACGCTCGGCGGCGTAGCGGCCAATCGCCTCGGGGCTGGCCAGATCGGCGGCATTGCGCTCGGAGCTGTACCAGAAGTCGCGCTGCATCTCGCCGTTCTTGCCCGGCAGCGCGGCAATCGGCGCCACCGACAGGCTGTGCCGCGAGCTGGCATAGCCGCCGCGAAAACCGCGCGTGTGGGCGCTGAAGAAATGGCTTTGCTGGGCCGAAACGCTGGCCCCCTCGCTGTTCGTGATGCGCTTGTGCAATTGCAGCGCCGCCTGCTCGCAGCGCAGCGCCAGCTCGGCCGCCTGCTCGCTGCTGATCTGCTGGCCGTCGACCAGCCAGGGGTGGAACAAATCCAGATCGCGGTGCGTTTTCTGCGGGGCGATGTCCTTTTTGTCCGGCAGGCCCGCCGCCGGGTCTTCCGCCGTGAAACGGGCAATGTCGAACGCCGCCTGCACGGTCTGCTGCACGGCGGCTTCGGAAAAGTCCGAGGTGCTGGCGTTGCCCCGACGCTGGCCGACGTACACCGTCACGCCCAGGGATTTGTCGCGGTTGCGCTCCACCGTTTCCAGTTCGCCCTTGCGCACGCCGACACTCAGGCCGCAGCCCTCCGAGGCATCGGCCCCGGCATCGGTGGCCCCCAGTTTCTTGGCGTGGGCCAGCGCCAGATCGACCAGATTCTCAAAAAAAACCGGGCTGTAACTAAAGCCCGAATCGGCCTGCCCGGCGGCAGTTCTTACATCACGTTGGCGCAGATTTTTCATAGCGGCGGCTATGATACCCAGCCGCGCAGCCGCCACCCGGCTGCCTTTGCAATTGCCCCGTCTTTTATTCATGGCGCGGTGCCCTCCACTCAAAGTTCGCTCCTGGAAATTGCCCCCAGGGGCGCAGATTGAAACATGCCACGCAAACCCAAAAAAGGCTATTACGTCAAAGGCGAATTCGTTGCCGAAGGCAGCGCCCGCGATCTGGAACTCAAAGCCGAGCTGAAAGGCTTGCGCGACGCCGACGACAGCACCCGCTCCGACCAGAAAAAAGAAAGCGAAGCCCTGCAGACCCTGGGCCAGGAGCTGCTGGAACTGCACCCCAAAACCCTGGAACGCCTGCAGTTGCCCGAGAAACTGCTCGATGCCCTGCACGAGTACCAGCGCCTGACCAGCTTCGAGGCCAGGCGCCGCCAGTTGCAATTCGTCGGCAAGCTGATGCGCAAGCTCGAAGACAGCGAAGTCGCCGCCGCCCGCACCGCCCTGCACGAGCAGCGCAGCGGCACCGGGCCGGAGCAGACGCAAATCCTGCTGGCCGAACAATGGCGCGACCGCCTGATTGCCGACGATGCCGCCCTCACCCTCTGGCTGGAGCACTACCCCGGCACCGACGTGCAGCCCCTGCGTGCCCTGGTGCGCCAGGCCCGCAAGGACCAGGCCCAGACCGCTGCTGCCGAAGGCGCCCCGCCCGCCAAAAAAGGCCGTGCCTACCGCGACCTGTTCCAGCTGCTGCGCCGCAGCCTGAACACCGATGCGGCAGCCGAAGAGGAAGGCCGGGACGGCGGCGAGGACGAAGCCAATGACTGACCCCGCCGCCACTCCCGCCATGGACCGGGTGCGCATCGGCATCGTCTCCATCAGCGACCGCGCCAGCAGCGGCGTCTACGAGGACAAAGGGCTGCCCGCCCTGCAGGACTGGCTCACCCGCGCCATCCGCAACCCGCTGGACCTCGTGCCGCGCCTGATTGCGGACGAGCAGGCCCTCATCAGCCAGACCCTGCGCGAGCTGGCCGATGGCGGCTGCCATCTGGTGCTGACCACCGGCGGCACCGGCCCGGCGCTGCGTGACGTCACCCCCGAAGCCACCCTGGCCGTGGCCGACAAGGAACTGCCCGGCTTTGGCGAGCAGATGCGCCAGATCGGCCTGCGCTTCGTGCCCACGGCCATCCTGTCGCGCCAGGTGGCGGTGGTGCGCGGGCACTGCCTGATCATCAACCTGCCCGGCCAGCCCAAGGCGATTGCCGAGACGCTGGAAGGCTTGAAAGATGCCCAGGGCCAGAGCATCGTCCCCGGCATCTTCGCCGCCGTGCCCTACTGCATCGACCTGATCGGCGGGCCGTACATCCATACCCAGGATGCCGTCTGCGCCGCCTTCCGCCCGAAAAACGCGCAGCGCCCGCTGCCGGTGTGAAATCCCCCTGCACCTGATCGACTCACCGTTCGATACACAAAGACACAAAAAAAACGGGCAACCCGCAGGTTGCCCATTTGTAGCAGGAAGGAAACTGTTTACAGCTTCTGGCCCATCATGAAGTTGTCGAAGCGCGATTCGGCGAAGCGGAACCACAGCACCTGGTCGCGCTGGAAGTTGCGGTAGTCGGCGTAGATTTTCTTCCAGTCGGGGTTGCTGGCGTCCAGCTCCTTGTACAGCTCCATCGCGGCTTTGAACGAAGCGTCCATCACCTGTTGCGGGAAGGGCAGCACCTTGGCCTTGGCCGCCACCAGTTGCTTCAATGCACCGGGGTTGAAGGTGTCGTACTTGGCCTGGGTGGTGACGTGGGCTTCCATGGCGGCAGCGCGGACGATGGCCTTGTTCTCGTTGGACAGGCCGTTGAACGCCTTGTCGTTGATGTAGAACGACAGGTGCAGCGAACCTTCCCACCAGCCGGGGTAGTAGTAGAAGGGAGCCACCTTGTTCAGGCCCAGCTTCAGATCGTCGTAGGGGCCGATCCACTCGGCGGCGTCGATGGTGCCTTTTTCCAGCGACTGGTAGATTTCACCGGCGGGAATGTTCTGCGGCACCACGCCCAGGCGCTCCAGCACCTTGCCGGCAAAGCCACCGGCGCGGAATTTCAGGCCCTTCAGGTCTTCCAGGCTCTTGACTTCCTTGCGGAACCAGCCGCCCATCTGGGTACCGGTGTTGCCGCCGGGCATGACCACGATGTTGTACTTGGCGTAGAACTCGTTCATCAGCTTTTCACCGTTGCCTTCCAGCATCCAGGCCGTCAGCTGGCGCGAGTTCATGCCGAAGGGAATCGCACCGCCAATGGCGAACACCTCGTTCTTGCCGAAGAAGTAGTACGGCGCGGTGTGGCAGATCTCGACCGTGCCGCTTTGCACGCCATCGACCACGTTGAAGGCGGGCATCAATTCGCCCGCCTGGTGTACCGTCACGTCGAACTTGCCGCCCGTCATGCGCTTGACCGCGTTGGCAAACACATCGGCTGCGCCGTAAATGGTGTCGAGCGATTTCGGGAAGCTCGATGCAATGCGCCAGCGCAAGGCAGCTTGTGCATGAACGGCAGGGGCTGCTCCGGCGGCCAGAATACCGGCAACACCGGCGTTTTTCAGCATTGAGCGACGATCCATGGTCTGTGTCTCCTGGAAGTAGTTAGTAGGGTCTTGCATTCTGAATGCTCCCGTTCCATTCTTGCGAAAAATGTTTTGAATGTTTTTCAAAAAGTCGACAAGAAAAAAACAGGAGCCTGCTTTCCCGTATTGACACAGGTCGACAGGCTCCTCGATTTTGTCACATGCGTGACAAAACGCTGAACGGGGAAATATGCTGGCTTTACAGCTTGACCGAACTCATATAGCTGTTGTAACGGAATTCGGAGTAGCGGTCCCACAGCAGCTGGTCGCGCTGGAAGGTGCGCATGTGCTGGTGGATTTTCTTGAACATGGGCGACTTGGCCTCGTTCTCGGCAAATACTTCCATCGAGGCCTTGTAGCCCTCGTCCATGAAGTCCTTGGGGAAGGAGCGCAGCTTGGTGCCCTCAGCCACCAGCTTTTTCAGGGCGATGGGGTTCATGGCGTCGTACTTGGCGGTCATGTCGCGTGCGGCCACCTGGCAAGCCACGTCGACCATGGCCTGGTATTCCTTGGGCAGGGCCGCGTAGGCCTTGGTGTTGATGAAGAACTCCAGCTCGGCGCCGCCTTCCCACCAGCCGGGGTAGTAGTAGTAAGGAGCCACCTTGGAGAAGCCCAGCTTCTGGTCGTCGTAGGGGCCGACGAACTCGACCGCATCCAGCGTGCCTTTTTCCAGCGCCTGGTAGACCTCGCCCACGGGCATGTTCTGCGAGACGACCCCCAGCTTGTGCATGGCATCGCCGAACAGGCCGCCGCCCAGGCGCATCTTCAGGCCCTGCAGGTCTTTGACCGACTTGATTTCCTTGCGGTACCAGCCACCCATCTGCGTGCCGGTGTTGCCGGCGCTCTGGCTCTTGATGTTGTATTCGGCGTAGAACTCGTCCATCAGCTGACGGCCGCCGCCATGCTCCATCCAGGCGTCCATCTGGCGGGCGGTCAGGCCGAAGGGCACGGCGCAGCCGAAGGCGAAGATGTAGTCCTTGCCGGTGAAGTAGTAGGGGGCCGTCAGGGCCATTTCCACGGTGCCGTTCTGGATGCCGTCCACCACGCCGAAAGCGGGCATCAGCTCCCCGGCGGCGTGTACCGATACCTCGAACTTGCCACCCGACAGGTCCTTGACGGTTTTGGCGAATTTCTCGCCGCTGCCGAAGATGGTGTCCAGCGATTTGGGAAAGCTGGCAGCCATGCGCCAGCGCACCGCAGCCTGGGCATGCACCGCAGGGGCCACGCCAGCGGCCAGAATACCGGCAATACCCGCTTGCTTGATGAGGGAACGACGATCCATTGCATCTCCTTGGTTGGAATATGAACATGTGCGCTGGCGTTTTGTGCCAGCGCAATCAAGCTTGCAGTATTCCACAGCAAGGGCTTGCGTGAAATCAAAGCAATCCCTATTGAATGCCCTGGGCCACGCAAAATGCTATGGCGGGCATAGCGCAAGGGAAATCCCCGATATCTCCATTCAAACCGGCATGAACCGTTGGCAAATGCTGTTTTCAATACCTGCCGCATCCAGCCCCTGCAAGGCCAGCAGTTTGGCCGGGTCGCCGTGTTCGATGAACACGTCGGGCAGGCCCAGTTGCAGCACGGGCTTGACCACGCCTGCCCGAGCCAGGGCTTCCAGCACGGCGCTGCCTGCGCCGCCTTGGATACAGCCCTCTTCCACCGTGACCAGCGCATCGTGGCTGGCGGCCAGTTGCAGCAGCAGCCCGGTATCCAGCGGCTTGGCCCAGCGCATGTTGGCGACGGTGGCGTCCAGCTTGTCAGCCGCTTCCAGCGCCGGGTACAGCAGGGTGCCGAAGGCCAGGATGGCGATTTTCCGGCCTTCGCGACGGACTTCGCCCTTGCCGAAGGGCAGGCCGCTCAGGTCGGCCAGCGGCTGCACGCCTGCGCCCGCGCCGCGCGGATAGCGCACGCAGACGGGGTGATCCTGCTCATGGGCCGTGGTGAGCAGTTGGCGGCATTCGCGCTCGTCCGCCGGGCAGGCCATGCTCATGTGCGGGATGCAGCGCACGAAGGCGATGTCGTAGGCCCCGGCGTGGGTGGCGCCATCGGCCCCGACCAGCCCGGCGCGGTCCAGCGCCAGCACCATGGGCAGTTTTTGCAGCGCCACGTCGTGAATCATCTGATCGTAGGCGCGTTGCAGAAAGGTGGAGTAGATCGCCACCACGGGCTTGACGCCCTCGCAGGCCAGCCCGGCGGCGAAGGTGACGGCGTGCTGCTCGGCAATGCCGACGTCGTAGTAGCGCTCCGGGAAGCGCTGGTGGAATTCCACCATGCCGGAGCCTTCGCGCATGGCCGGGGTGATGCCGACCAGCCGCGCATCCTGCGCCGCCATGTCGCACAGCCACTGGCCGAAGACCTGGGTGAAGGTGGGCTTGGGCGGGGCGGCAGGCTTGACGATGCCGACTTCGGGGTCGAACTTGCCGGGGCCGTGGTAGGTAATGGGGTCGATTTCCGCCAGCTTGTAGCCCTGGCCTTTTTTGGTGACGACGTGCAGGAACTGCGGGCCGTCGAGCTGCCGGATGTTCTCCAGCGTGGGGATGAGGGAATCGAGGTCGTGCCCGTCGATGGGGCCGATGTAGTTGAAGCCGAAGTTCTCGAACAGCGTGGCGGGCACGACCATGCCTTTGGCGTGCTGTTCCAGCTTTTTCGCCAGTTCCAGCAGCGGCGGGACGTTTTTCAGCACGTTCTTACCGACGTGGCGGGCGGCGGCGTAGAACTGGCCGCTCATGAGCTGCGCCAGATAGCGGTTCAGCGCCCCGACGGGCGGGCTGATGCTCATGTCGTTGTCGTTGAGGATGACGAGCAGGTTGCCGTCCAGCACCCCGGCGTTGTTCATGGCTTCGAAGGCCATGCCGGCGGTCATCGCGCCGTCGCCGATGACGGCAATCGCCCGGCGCTTTTCCCCCTTGCGCCTGGCGGCCATCGCCATGCCCAGGGCGGCGGAAATGCTGGTCGAGGAATGCGCCGTGCCGAAGGTGTCGTACACGCTTTCGGCCCGCTGGGGGAAGCCGGAGATGCCGCCCAGCTGGCGCAGCGTGCCCATGCGGTCGCGCCGGCCGGTGAGGATTTTGTGCGGGTAGGTCTGGTGCCCCACGTCCCAGACGATGCGGTCGTACGGCGTGTTGAAGACGTAGTGCAGCGCCACCGTCAGCTCCACGGTGCCGAGGTTGGAGCTGAGGTGCCCGCCGGTCTTGGAGACGCTGTCCAGCACGTAGGCCCGCAGCTCGTCGGCCACGGCGGGCAACTGGCCCCGGGCGATGGCACGCAGATCGGCGGGGTCGTTTATCTTTTGTAGCAAAGGGTAGGCGTTGGCAGTCATTTATCCAGTCTCTCAGGGCTGAAAGGCCCAAGGGGCCAGCGGCCCCAGCTATTTTTTATGTGAACACAGGCCCGCATTCAATGCGAGCGCCCCACCACCTGCCGGGCCAGGGCCAGCAGGGCACGCGTGTCGGCCAGGCCCGATGCCTGCAAGGCGGCACAGGCCTGGGCGAGCAAGTCCTGCGCCAGCGCCTGGGCGCCGTCCAGGCCCAGCAGGGCGACGTAGGTGGGCTTGTCGTTGGCCGCGTCCTTGCCGGGGGTCTTGCCCAGGGTGGCGGCATCGGCGACCACGTCCAGCACGTCGTCCACGACTTGAAACGCCAGCCCCAGCGCCTGGGCATAGGCGTGCAGGGCGGCCAGCGCCTGCGCGTCGGCCTGCCCGCAGGCGGCCCCCAGCAGCACGCTGGCCTCCAGCAAGGCGCCGGTTTTCAGGCGGTGCATCCGGCGCAGTTGCGCCTCGGTCAATGGCTGGCCGACGCTGGCCAGGTCGATGGCCTGCCCGCCCGCCATGCCCTGGGCGCCGGCGGCCCGGGCCAGGATGCGGCACAAATCGGCCTGCATGGCGGCGGGCACGCCGGGCGCATCGGCCACGTCGGGGGTGAGCAGTTCGAACGCCTGGGCCTGCAAGGCATCGCCGGCCAGCAGGGCCTGGGCCTGACCAAAGGCGATGTGGACGGTGGGTTTGCCCCGGCGCAGCACGTCGTTGTCCATGCAGGGCATGTCGTCGTGGACGAGGGAATAGGCGTGAATCAACTCCACCGCACAGGCGGCCCGCAGCGCGGCAGCGGCGTTGCCGCCGACGGCCTGGGCTGCGGCCAGCGCCAGCAAGGGGCGCAGGCGCTTGCCGCCGTCCAGCACGGCGTAGCGCATCGCATCGCCCAGCCCGGCCGGGGCGCCGATGCCGACCCAGGCGGCCAGCGCCTGCTCCACCTGCTGGCACTGCGCATCGGCCCAATGGGGAAAATCAAAATCTTGCACGGCCTGCCCTGCTTTCTCTGGTCAATGCGCTCACTCTGCGGCCCACGGTTTCAGGTCGCCGCCATCGAGCTGCAGGATCTGCTGCTCCACCGCATCGAGCTGGGCATGGCAGTAGCGCAGCAGCACCGAGGCGCGGCGGTAACCGTCGAGCATCTCGTTCAGCGGCAATTGCCCGGATTCCATGGCCTGGGCCAGCGCCTGCAATTCGGCCTGGGCGGCTTCGTAGCTGACCGGCTCGTCGGAGGGGGAAGTGGATTTCTTTTCAGCGGAACGCTTGGCAGGCATGGCAAAGTGGGGCGAAGGGGAAACCCGAGATTTTAGGCGCACCCCACACCCGGCTGTCGCATGGACGGCTATTGCGCATCCGGGGCGCCAATGCCCAGCCCGGCCAGCAGGGCGCGTGCGCCGCTCCAGACGATTTCCACGCCCACGCACAGCAGGATGAAGGCCATCAGCCGCATGAACACCACCTGCCCGGTGTCGCCCAGGCGGCGCAGCAAGGTGGTGGCATAGCGGAAGGTCAGCGCCACCAGAATCCCCAGCAGCACCGAGGCTGCCAGCCCCCCGCTCATGTTCGCCAGGGTCAGCGGCACGCTGGTGCGCGAGTGCAGGCTGGCACCGATGGCAATGGCCACGGCGATGGTGCCGGGGCCGCACGTCAGGGGAAAGGTCAGGGGATAGAAGGCCTTGACGCGGGCCTTGTCCCAGGTCAGCGCGTGGGCGATCTGGGTGGCGTCGTCGGTGGTGGCCTGCTGGGCGTTGAGCATCCGCCAGGCGATCGAGGCGACGATCATCCCCCCGGCAATGCGCACGGCGGGCAGCGAGACACCGAAAAAGCGCAGCACGTAGGAGCCGGTGAGCATGGTGGAGGTCAGCAGGATCGCCACGTTCTTGCCGATGCGATGGGCCAGCAGGGCACGGTCGTGCTCGCTCAAGCCCCGCGCCTGATCGACGAACAGCGGGGCCGTCGCCAGGGGGTTGATGATGGGCAGCACGCCGATGAAGGCAAACAGCAGGCTTTGCCCAAAGGCGGTGAGCAGATCGAGGAACGGCAGATTCATGGCAGGGGGGACGCAAATCCAATCTGTGGCACGGGCACGGAAGCTATCAATTCCGTTGCTGCCGCCACTTGTATTGCAAAGACTTTAAAGATAAATGACTATGAAATCGTTGATTACCAAGCGGTAACAGCTATGGTTTATCAGTATTCACCACCACCTGGTCCGCCACCCACCGGGCGTAGCTGGCGCTGGCGTGCGACACGGGCAGGGCATAAATCGCCGGTACCTCGTACGGGTGCAATCGGGCAATCAGCGCCTGCAGCGCGGGCCAGGCCGCCGGGGTGGTTTTGAACAGCAGGCGCACCTCCGGCTCGGATTGCAACTGGCCCTGCCACTGGTAGGTGCTGTGGACGCTGTCCTGCTGCACGCAGGCGGCCAGCCCCTGGGCAATGGCGGCCTGGGCCAGTTCCCCGGCGCTGGCTGCATCGGGGACGGTGGTGTAGACGGCCAGCAATTCCATCGCCGGGGGCGCGGACGGCATTATTCGATTTCCGCGATCAGCTCGATCTCGACGCACGCGCCCAGCGGGATCTGTGCCACGCCGAAGGCGCTGCGGGCGTGCTTGCCCTTGTCGCCGAAGACTTCGCCCAGCAGCTCGGAGCAGCCGTTGGTGACGAGGTGCTGCTCGGTGAACGCTGGCGTGGAATTGACCAGGCTCATCACCTTGACGATGCGCTTGACGCGGTTCAGGTCGCCGCCGCAGGCCGCTTGCAGCGTGCCCATCAGGTCGACGGCAATGGCGCGGGCGGCCTGTTTGCCGTCTTCGGTGCTGATCTGCCCGCCCAGCTGGCCGGCCCAGACCGTACCGTCGGCCTTGCGGGCGATGTGGCCGCTCAGGAACACCAGGTTGCCCGTCTGCACGAAGGGCACGTAGGCTGCGGCTGGCACGGCCAGGGGCGGCAGGGTGATGTTCAGGGCTTGGAGCTGGTCGTAAACGCTCATGGTGGTGCTTTCTTTCAAGGGAATGAGGTAATGGAGCGCCAGTGTGGGGTTTGGGCGCTTGCCCAAATTCTTTGCCCCCCACTAGCATGGCCTGCAAGTATGCCAAGAGCGCAAGCCCCTGACCGCCAAATAGCCCCCTGGCTGACGGCCTGGCCCCTGATGGGCTGGGTGCTGGGCTGTGCGCTGCAATTGCAGCAGGGGCAATTGGGGCCGCTGTGGAACTATGCCATCGGGGGCCTGGCGGCGGCAGGGCTGGCGGGGCTGCTCTGGCGCGGGCGGCCGGTGCCACGGGCTGCAGCCTGCCTGGGCGTGCTGCTGGCCCTGGCCCTGGCCGGATGGAGCAGCACCGGCGCACGGGCCACGGCCTTTGCCCGCCACGCGCTGCCTGCCGCCATGCAGGGGGCGGACGTTACCGTGCAGGGCGTCGTCATCAGCCTGCCGCAGGCGACCGAACGCGGCCAGCGCTGGCTGTTTGCGCCGGAACACGCCTGGGATGGCACAGGCGCCCCCGTGCCGCTGCCGCCGCGCATCGCCCTGCGCCATTACGTGCCCGATTTCACCGTCCATGCCGGCGAGCGCTGGCGCTGGACGGTGCGCCTGCAAAGCCCGCACGGCGCCCGCAACCCGCAGGGATTCGACCTGGAGCAATGGTGGTGGAGCCAGGGCGTGCAGGCCAGCGGCTACGTGCGTCCCCAAACTGCGCCGCAACGACTGGGCAAGACCTGGCAAGCGCCGCTGGAGCAGGCCCGCGAACAGGTGCGCCAGCGGCTGCACGGCCACGCGGGCACCAGCCGGGCCGCCGGGGTGGTGGTGGCCCTGGTCACGGGCGACCAGGGCGCGATCGACAAGGCGGACTGGCAGATTTTTCGCGCCACCGGCGTGGCCCACCTGGTCAGCATCAGCGGCCTGCACATCACCATGTTTGCCTGGCTGGCCGTGGTGCTGGTCGGCGGGCTGTGGCGGCGCAGCCCCTGGCTGTGCCTGCGCTGGCCCGCACCGCTGGCCGCCGCCTGGGTGGGGCTGGTGCTGGCCCTGCTCTACGCCCTGTTCAGCGGCTGGGGCATTCCGGCGCAGCGCACGCTGCTGATGCTGTTCACCGTCACCCTGCTGCGCAGCCTGGGCGTGCACTGGCCCTGGCCACGCATCTGGCTGCTGGTGCTGGCCGTGGTCGTGGCCTGGGACCCGTGGGCGCTGCTGCAAGCGGGTTTCTGGCTGAGTTTCGTCGCCGTGGGCGTGCTGTTCATGACCGGCGCCGGGCAGGCCGCCCGCCCCTGGCGCTGGTGGCGGCCCCTGTGGCGACTGGTGCGCGAGCAGACGCTGATCGGACTGGCCCTGGCCCCCCTGACCCTGCTGCTGTTCGGGCAGGTGTCCGTCGTCGGCTTCTTCGCCAACCTGTGGGCCATTCCCTGGGTGACGCTGCTACTCACGCCCCTGGCGATGGCCGGGGTGGTCTGCCCGCCGCTGTGGACGGCAGCGGTGTGGTGTGCCGACCTGCTGCTCGCCGTGCTGGCCTGGATGGCGCAATGGCCGGGGGCGGTGGCCTATTTCGCCCAGCCGCCGCTGGCCCTGGGCGTGGTCGGCATGGCCGGCTGCCTGTGGCTGCTGCTGCGCTGGCCCTGGCCGCTGCGCCTGCTGGGACTGCCGCTGGTGCTGCCCATGCTGCTGTGGCAGCCCCGGCCCCCGCCGCCGGGGGAGTTTTCCCTGCTGGCGCTGGACGTGGGGCAAGGCAGCAGCGTGCTGGTGCAGACGGCGGGCCATGCCCTGCTGGTCGATGCCGGCCCGCGCTGGGACGGCGGGGATGCGGGCAGCCAGAGCATCGTGCCGCTGCTGCACGCCCTGGGCCTGCGTCTGGACATGGTGCTGCTCACCCATGCGGACAGCGACCACACCGGCGGGGCGCTGTCCGTTCTCGCCGCCCAGCCGCAGGCCGCCTTGCAGGGCAGCGGTATTGCCACCATCGCCAGCCAGGCACAGCGCCCCTGGCTGGCATGTGCGCAAGGGCAGCAATGGGTGTGGGAACAGGTGACGTTTACCGTGCTGTGGCCTGCCCAAGGCGCACCGCGCCAGCCCGGGGCAAAGCCTGCGACCAATGCCAGCAGTTGCGTTGTTCAGGTGCGCTCGGCCAGCGGCGCCGTGGCCCTGCTGACCGGCGATGTGGAACAGGCCCAGGAGCGTGCCCTGCTGCGCTCCGGCACCGATGTACGGGCCGACGCCCTGCTGGTGGCGCACCACGGCAGCAAGACTTCCACCTCCGCCGCCTGGGTGGCCGCCGTGCAGCCGCAGGTGGCCCTGGTGCAAAGCGGCTGGCGCAACCGCTTCGGCCATCCGGCCGCGCCGGTGGTGCAGCGCTTGCAGGCTGCGCAGGCACAGCTTTTCAATACCGCCACCTGCGGGGCCATCCACTGGCATTCCACCCGGCCCGCAACCGCGCAATGCGAGCGTGAACGGCAGCCGCGTTATTGGCAGAGCGTTCGGCCATAACGCAAATCAGACATTAAAGAAATATAAAAATCAAAATTTATTCTTTTTTCATCTAATAAATCATCTTCAAAATACCGGGTATGCCTGTCTTGACTACAAATCATGTCGTTGCTAGGCAAAATTTTTTAACACCCACAAGGTAAACACCACCATGCAATTCAAGCAACTGATCGTCGCCGCCGCCGCTGGCGCTGCCGTACTGGCCTCTACCCCCGCCCTGGCCGACCGCCTGCAAGACATCCAGAAGGCGGGCGTGCTGCGCGTGGCAGCATTCGATGCCAATCCGCCCTTCGGCTTTGCCGACCCCAAGACCCGCAAGCTCGTCGGCCTGGACGTGGATTACGCCCAGGAATTCGCCCGGCGCCTGGGCGTGAAGCTGCAGCTGGTGCCCACCAACCCGGCCAACCGCGTGCCGCTGCTGCTGGCAGGCAAGGTGGACCTGGTGCTGGCCAACTTCACCATTACCGAGGAACGCGCCAGGCAGGTGAACTTCAGCATCCCCTACTTCGCCTCGGGCACGCAGTTCATCGCGCCCAAGGGCCAGCTCACCTCGCCCGAACAACTGGGCAGCCTGCGCATCGGCGTGGACAAGGGCACGACCAACGAAATCGTGCTGCGCGAGAAGCATCCGCAAGCGCAATTGGTGGCCTATGACGACACGCCGTTTGCCTTTACCGCGCTGCGCAATGGCCAGGTACAGGCCATCTCGCAGGACGGCCCCAAGCTGGTCGGCCTGCTGGCCACCATCAAGGACCAGAAAGAGCGTGCCAGGTGGGAAGTGCCCGCCTTCACCATCTCCAGCGACTACATCGGCGTGGGCATCCCCAAGGGCGAGACGGCGCTGACCGACTGGGTGAACACCACGCTCAAGGACCTGGAAGCCAAAGGCCAGGCCGGCACGATCTACGACACCTGGTTCGGCCCGCAAAGCAACACGCCCTTGCAGCGCAACTTCAAGATTGGCGACAAGCTGTAAGTAGCCCTGGGGATGCTCTGCACAAATCGCCGCGCCGCCTGCATCTGCGGCCTCGGGCGGTCTGCGGCGTTGCAAATCCTCACGATAGCTACGGCTATCGCTGCGGTTTGCGCCTTGCAGCCCATCCCGACCCGAAGCGCAGGCTTACCGCTCGATTCGTGCAGAGCATCCCTGGCGCCACAACGCCCCCCTGAACCAACAGCACTGCCCCGCGCAGTGCTGTTACTTTTTTCCCCATGATCGACTTCACGGACTGGCCGCAGCACCTGCTGGCGACCAAATACTGGCACTGGCTGCTCAGCGGCTGGGGCATCACCCTCCTCTCCTCGCTGCTGGTCGTGGCCGCGTCCACGCTGCTGGGCCTGCTGTTTGCGGCGGCCCGCATGGCGCCTGCGGCATCCGTGCGCTGGGCAGCGGGGCTGTACCTTTCGGCCTTTCGCAATACGCCGCTGCTGGTGCAGTTGTTCTTCTGGTACTTCGCCGTGCCGGGGCTGCTGCCGTCCGGCTGGACGGCGTGGCTCAACAGCCCGCACAGCTTCGCCATCGGGCCGCTGGCCGTGAGCTGGCCTTCTTTTGAATTTGTCGCTGCGCTGGTGGGGCTGGTGCTGTATTCCACCGCCTACGTGGGCGAGGAAATCCGGGCCGGCCTGGGCAGCGTGCCACGCAGCCAGACCCAGGCTGCCGAATCCCTGGGCATGACGCCCCGGCAGGTGCTGCGCCACGTCGTGCTGCCGCAAGCGCTGGCACGCATCGTCTCGCCGCTGTTCGGGCAGTACATGAACATCGTCAAGAACACCTCGCTGGGCATGACCATCGGATTGGTCGAGCTGTCCTACCGCGCCCGGCAGGTGGAGGCCGAAACCTTCCAGCCCTTTCAGGTCTACGGCATCACCACGCTGCTGTACGTACTGCTCGTCATCGGCCTGGAAATGTTCAGCCAGCACCTGCAAAACCGCCGCCAATGGGGGCACACCCGGATGGGCCGTGCATGAACTTCCTCGCACTTGCCGACGACTGGCAGTACCTGCTGCTGGGCACCTTCCCCGACGGCCCGCCCGGCGGCGCCCTGCTGACGCTGATTCTGAGCGGCATCTCCGGCCTGCTCTCCGCCGCCCTCGGCCTGGGCCTGGGCATCGCTCTGGCCATGACCCGCAGCGGCGGCCTGCCCGCACTGTTGCTGCGCGGCGTGCTGGGCCTGCTGCGGGCCGTTCCGGTGCTGATGCTGATTTTCTGGATCTATTTCCTGCTGCCCGTGCTGTTCGGCATGGACGTGCCCGGCCTGCTGGCCGTGGTCTGTGCACTGTCGCTCATCAGCGGGGCGTATCTGGCCCACAGCGTGGCGGCAGGCATCCGTGCCATCCCGCAGGGCCAGTGGGATGCCGGCACCGCCCTGGGCATGACGCGCTGGCAGGTGCTGCGCGTGCTGATCCTGCCGCAGGCACTGCCGATGATGCTGCCTTCCTTCATCAACCAGTGGGTGACGCTGATCAAGGACAGCTCGCTGGCCTACATCGTCGGGGTGGGCGAGCTGTCCTTCCTGGCCACCCAGGTCAACGCCCGGCTGATGATCAACCCGGCGGAGGTTTTCCTGTTCGTCGGCGCAATCTACTGGGTGCTGTGTTCGCTGCTGAACCTGCTGGCCGCCTGGATGGGGCGGCAGGCCCGCACCGGCGCTTGAAGCAGCCCCGGTGACAGCACGCGGCAGCACTCAGTCCTCGTGCGCCTCGCCCATCTGGCTTTGCAGGTAGTTTTCCAGGCCCAGGGATTCGGTCAGGTTCAACTGCGTCTCCAGGAAGTCGATGCGGTCTTCGGTGCGCTCGAGCAGCTTTTCCAGCAGATCGCGCGAGACGAAATCCTGCGCAGCTTCGGCGGCCTGGACGCCGTCCTTCAGGCACTGCTGGGCGCCTTGGGCATGGCGCAGGTCGCAGGCCAGGGTTTCGGGCACGTCTTCACCGACTTGCAGCTTGCCCAGGTCCTGCAGGTTGGGCAGGCCGTCCAGGATCAGGATGCGATCCATCAGCGCATCGGCGTGCTTCATGGCGTGGATGGACTCCTTGTATTCCACCTTGGCCAGCGCCTCGAAACCCCAGTGCTTCTGCAGCCGGTAGTGCATGTAGTACTGGTTGATGGCGGTGAGTTCGTTTTTCAGTTGCGCTTGCAGCGCGGCGATGACCTTGGGTTCACCTTGCATACGGGAACACTCCTTAAAAACCGCCATTGTCGGCCCAGCGGCAAGGGCGCTGCCTGCGCTAAGGAATAGCAGGAGGTGAGCAGATGCGGCGGCAGTGCGCGACAAGCCGCATAGTGTTAGAAATAAACAATCACAACAATCAAATCAATTGATTAGATTTATTTTTAAACGGGGCTAAACTTCGATCCTGTGTTCAGTCAAACACTCACTTCACAACGAAAGGAAACTGCAATGACCTTGATCAACACCCAAGTCCAACCCTTCAAGACCCAAGCTTTTGTGAACCGCGCTGGCAAGGGCGAATTCATCGAAGTGACCGAGCAATCCCTCAAGGGCAAATGGTCCGTGCTGATCTTCATGCCGGCTGCCTTCACCTTCAACTGCCCCACCGAAATCGAGGACGCCGCCGACAACTACGCCGAATTCCAGAAGGCTGGCGCCGAGGTCTACATCGTCACCACCGACACCCATTTCTCGCACAAGGTGTGGCACGAAACCTCCGACGCCGTGGGCAAGGCCAAATTCCCCCTGGTCGGCGACCCCACCCACCAGCTGACCAACGCCTTTGGCGTGCACATCCCCGAAGAGGGCCTGGCCCTGCGCGGCACCTTCGTGATCAACCCCGATGGCGTGATCAAGACCATGGAAGTGCACTCCAACGAAATCGCCCGTGACGTGTCGGAAACCCTGCGCAAGCTCAAGGCTGCCCAGTTCACCGCCGCCCACCCCGATCAGGTGTGCCCCGCCAAGTGGAAAGAAGGCGCCACCACGCTGACGCCTTCGCTGGATCTGGTCGGCAAGATCTAAATCTTTTGCCCTGAAACCAGCCGGACGGGTGCGAGCACCGTGCCGTCCGGCTTTTTATTGCCCAAAAATCTTCAAAATCACTGCTTTTTCGGAGGACACCCATGCTTGACGAGCAACTCAAAACCCAACTGGCCGCCTATCTGGAGCGCGTGACCCAGCCCTTCGAGCTGGTGGCCTCCCTGGACGAGAGCGAGACTGCCGCGCAGATGCGCGACCTGCTCACCACCATCCAGACCCTGCGCAGCGACAAGATCAGCCTGCGCCTGGATGGCAACGACGCCCGCAAGCCGTCGTTCACCCTGCAACGCCAGGGCAGCAACAGCAGCCTGCGCTTTGCCGGGCTGCCCCTGGGGCACGAATTCACCTCGCTGGTGCTGGCCCTGCTGTGGACGGGCGGCCATCCGCCCAAGGAAGAGCAGGACCTGCTCGACCAGATCGCCGCCATCGAAGGCGACTTCAACTTCGAGGTCTACATGAGCCTGTCGTGCCACAACTGCCCGGACGTGGTGCAGGCGCTGTCGCTCATGGCCATCCTCAACCCCAACATCAAGACCACCGTCATCGAAGGCGGCGCTTTCCAGAAAGAAGTGCAGGAGCGCGAAATCATGGCCGTGCCCATGGTCTACCTGAACGGCGAAGTGTTCGGCGCAGGCCGCATGTTGCTGGGCGAAATCGTCGCCAAGCTGGACACCGGCGCAGCGGCCCGCGAAGCGGCCAAGCTCTCGGCCAAGGAAGCGTTCGAGGTGCTCATCATCGGCGGCGGCCCGGCCGGCGCAGCGGCGGCCATCTACACCGCCCGCAAGGGCATCCGCACCGGCATTGCTGCCGAGCGCATCGGCGGCCAGGTGAACGACACGCTGGACATCGAGAACTACATCTCCGTCAATAAAACCGAAGGCCCGAAATTTGCCGCCGCGCTGGAATCGCACATCGGCGACTACGACATCGACGTCATGCGCCTGCAACGCGCTGCCAAGCTGATTCCCGCTGCGCAGCAAGGCGGCCTGATCACCGTGGAACTGGAAAACGGCGGCACGCTGCAATCCAAGAGCGTGGTGCTGTCCACCGGCGCCCGCTGGCGCAACATGAACGTGCCCGGCGAAGACCAGTACCGCACCAAGGGCGTGGCCTACTGCCCGAGCTGCGACGGCCCGCTGTTCAAGGGCAAGCGCGTGGCGGTGATCGGCGGCGGCAACTCCGGCGTGGAAGCGGCGATTGACCTGGCCGGCGTGGTCGAGCACGTCACCGTGTTCGAGTTCATGCCCGAACTCAAGGCCGACGCCGTGCTCCAGAAAAAGCTGGCCAGCCTGCCCAACGTCACCGTCATCAAGAATGCCCAGACCACCGAAGTGCTGGGCGACGGCAGCAAGGTCACCGGCCTGGCCTACAAGGACCGCACCAATGACGCAATCCAGCAGGTGACGCTGGAAGGCATCTTCGTGCAGATCGGCCTGCTGCCCAACACCGACTGGCTCAAGGGCACGCTGGAGCTGAACAAGATGGGCGAGATCGTCATCGACGCCAAGGGCCAGACCAGCGTCCCCGGCGTGTTCGCTGCGGGCGACTGCACCAACGTGCCGTACAAGCAGATCATCATCGCCGCAGGTGCGGGGGCAACGGCAGGGCTGTCGGCGTTCGACCACCTGATTCGCAACTGAGACGGCCAAGTCCGGTCCGCCCGCGCAGGCGGGCCATCTGCGAAAAAGGGACTGTTCCGCAAGGAGCAGCCCCTTTTTTCATAGCTTTTCCCGCTGACTATGCAAGGATTTCAGAATAAAAACAATATGAAATCGTTTATATATCTGCGGAAAATGCTACTTATAAAGTAGCAACCCCCTCCACCCACTGCGGCCCGGCCAGCACGTCGATGGCTTGCCCGGCCACGGCGGCCAGTTGGGCGGCGGTGACGCGCTGCGGCGCGAGTTCGGCCAAGGGGCGCAGCACAAAGGCGCGTTCTTCCATGCGCGGATGCGGCACGGTCAGCGTGGGGGTGTCCAGCCTGGCATCGCCCCAGAGCAGGATGTCCAGGTCCAGCGTGCGCGGGGCATTGCGGTAGGGGCGCTGGCGGCCTGCGGCGTTTTCCAGGGCCTGGAGCCGGGCCAGAAAATCCTGCGGCGCAGCATTCGTCTCCAGCACGGCAACGGCGTTGAGGTAATCCGGCCCGCTGGCATCCACCGGGGCGCTGCGGTAGAGGCTGGAGACGCCGCACAGCCGCGTGCCCGGCAACCCGGCCAGCGCCTGCACGGCAGAGCGCAGCGCCTGCCCCCGGTCGCCCAGGTTGGCGCCCAGGCCGATGTAGACGGTGGTGGCGGCAGCAGTTTCAGCCGCAGGGTCGGTGGCCGCGTCGATGGTGGCGTTCATGCCCGCCTCAGCCTTCGGTGCTGCCTTCCGGCGCAGCGGCAGATTCACCCGCAGGCTTTTTGCGGCGGCGCCGGCGTTTTTTGGCAGGGGCATCGCCTTCCTCGCCCGCCGCCTGCACCGCCACGGCGTCCAGGGGGCTGGCGCTATCGCCATCGGCAGCCCTGGGCTTGCGCGGCGCTTTGGGTTTCTGCGTTTTCTGGCGCTGGCGCTGCTCGTCGCGGGCCTGGGCGATCAGGTCTTCGCGCTGGGCTTCATCGGCGTACTGGAACAGCTGCCACCAGTTGGCCAACGCCTCGTCGGCATCGCCCACGTCGGCCCGCAGGCGCAAAAAGTCGAACCCGGCGCGAAAGCGCCCCTGCGCCACCAGGCTGAAGGGCGTGGCGCCGGTGCGCTTGTCGAAGCGCGGCTGCATGGCCCAGATTTCCCGCATGTCGGCAGCCAGCTTGCCCCGGCCCGAGACGTCGCCGATGCGCCGCTCGAACACTTCGTCGATGGCTTCCTGCAAGGCCGGGAAGCTCTGCCAGCCGTCCTGCAGGCGCTGCTGCCAGCCGGTCTGCACGTCCTGCCAGAGCACGCAGGCCAGCAAAAAGCTGGGCACGCAGGTCTTGCCTTCGGCCACGCGCCGGTCGGTGTCTTGCAACACGGCCTGCACCATCGGGGTGGCGGCGCGTTCCACCACCACGTCCAGCAGCGGGTAGATGCCTTTGGACAGGCCCAGCTTTTGCAGTTGTGCAATCGACGCCGCGGCGTGGCCGGTGAGCAGCAGCTTGAGCATTTCATCGAACAAGCGGCTTTGCGGCACGTCGTGCAGCAGCGGCTCGCAGGCGACCAGGGGCTTGGCGGTTTTCGCCTCCAGCTTGAAGCCCAGGTGGGCCAGCTTGGCCCCGAAGCGCACGGCACGGATGATGCGCACGGGGTCTTCGCGGTAGCGCTGCTCGGGGTCGCCGATCATGCGCAGCACGCGCTTGTGCGCATCCTGGATGCCCTTGTGGAAATCGACCAGCACCTGGCTGTGCGGGTCGTAATACATGGCGTTGATGGTGAAGTCGCGCCGCGTGGCGTCCTGGTCCTGCGGCCCCCAGACGTTGTCGCGCAGCACGCGGCCGCTGGCGTCCACGGCGTGCTGCACACCCATGAGCTGCTGCTTGCTGGTGCGTTCGTTGCCGCTGACCTGCTCGGCCTGGCTGTTGTCCAGGAAGGCGCGGAAGGTGGAGACTTCGATCACCTCGTGCTCGCGCCCCCGGCCATAGACGACGTGGACGATGCGAAAGCGCTTGCCGATGATGAAGGCGCGGCGAAACAGCCGCTTGACTTCCTCGGGCGTGGCGTTGGTGGCCACGTCGAAGTCCTTGGGGCGCAGGCCCAGCAGCAGGTCGCGCACGGCGCCGCCGACGATGTAGGCCTCGAACCCGGCGTTTTTCAGCGTGCGCACCACGTCGATGGCGCGGTCATCGACCAGCTTGGGGTCGATACCGTGGACGCTGGCAGGCAGCTCCTCGCGTTTGCCAAAGGGATTTTTGCGGCTGCGGGCGGCGGGTTTGCCCAGCAGCTTGTCGATAAAGGTCTTGATCATGAGAGGGCTTATTTTTCTTCAAACAAATCCAGCACGGGCCAGCCGCGCTGTTGCGCCAGGGCACGCAGGCGCTGGTCGGGGTTGGTGGCGACGGGATGCTGGACTTTCTCCAGCAGGGGCAGGTCGTTCATGGAGTCGCTGTAGAAGGTCGCTTCCACATCGCCCCAGTCCCAGCCCCGCGCGGCCAGCCAGGCGGTCATGCGGGTCACCTTGCCTTCGCGCATGTTGGGCTGGCCCGCCACTTCGCCGGTCAGCCAGCCGTCGGGGCCGCGTGCCAGCTCGGTGGCGATGAGTTCCGTCACCCCGAACGCCTGGGCGATGGGGCGGGTGACGAACTCGTTGGTGGCCGAGGTGATGACCACCACGTCCCCCGCCTGCTGGTGGCGGCGCACCAGTTCGAACGCCGCCGGGTGCATGGCCGGGCGGATGACCTCGTCCATGAAACGCCGGTGCGCAGCAGCGGCGGCCTGCGGGCCGCGCTGCACCACGGCTTCGGTGGCAAAGCGCACGTAGTCGTGGATGTCCAGGCGGCCAGCGAGGTAGTCCTGGAAGAACGCATCGTTGCGGCGGCCAAACTCGGCGCGGTCGCACCAGCCGATCTGCATGGTGAACTCGCCCCAGCCGTGGTCGGAATCCAGCGGCAGCAGGGTGTGGTCCAGGTCGAACAGGGCCAGACGGGTCAAAGGTGTGCTCATGAAATAAAAAAGATAGCTGCCTGCGCAGTCCTATTGGGTCTCCAACATGGTTTTCAGCAGGGGAATGGTGATGGCGCGTTTGTTGCGCAGGGCGAAGTCGTCGAGCATGTCCAGCAGGGGCATCAGGCTGGACAGGTCACGCGAGAAGCGCTTGAGCATGTAGTCCAGCACGTCGGCGCTGTAGGTCACGCCACGGGCAGCGGCCTCGTTCTGCAGGATGCGGCGGCATTCGTCCTCGTTGGGCACCTGGAGCTGGAACACATGACCCCAGCCCAGGCGCGAGCGCAGGTCGTCGCGCAGGCGCAAGTCCGCCGGGGGCGCATTGCCCGCCGTCAGCACCCAGCAGGGCCGGCCGCTGGGCGGATTGCTGGCATTGACGAACCAGTTGAACGCCCGCTGCTGCTGCATCGGGGTGTAGCTGTGCACGTCGTCCATCAGCACCGCGCCCCAGCGCTCGTCGAATTCGGGCGGAAAGCCCGTGCTGGCGTCCATCCAGCCCAATTGCACGCCCTGCTCGCGCAGCAACTCGCGCACGGCCTGCAGCAGATGGGTCTTGCCCGCACCGCTGTCGCCCCAGACATAGGTGGGCACCGGCATGCTGGGGCCGGCGTGGGCCAGCACCCAGGCACGCACATGCTGCGCCACGGGGGCATTGCGCCCGGCATAAAAACGCTCCAGCGTAGGGCCTGTGGGCAAGCCAATATCCAGGGCCAACTGCTTCATGCGGACAGCAGCGGCACAACGCAGCACAGCGACATGCAAGAAAAGGAAAGAGGAAGGGTGGAACAGGAAAACGACCCGTCGCACATTGCATGGTCGTCGGGCCGCGAAAGCTTGGCATTTTAGTCCCAGCAACCTCCGGCCTCCGGTGCGGGCCTTAGAATCTGCAGGTTCTGCCGTTTGCTGCGCTGGCAAACGCTCTCTAGCCTTATTTCGCCTTCTGCCATGAGCACTGCTTCCAACCCCCCCATTTCCTACAAAGACGCCGGTGTGGACATCGATGCCGGCGATGCGCTGGTCGAACGCATCAAGCCGCTGGCCAAGAAAACCATGCGCGAAGGCGTGCTGGCCAGCATCGGCGGCTTTGGCGCCCTGTTCGAAGTGCCCAAGCGCTACCAGGAGCCGGTGCTGGTCAGCGGCACCGACGGCGTGGGCACCAAGCTGAAACTGGCCTTTGAATGGAACATGCACGACACCGTGGGCATCGATCTGGTGGCCATGAGCGTCAACGACGTGCTGGTGCAGGGGGCCGAACCCCTGTTCTTCCTGGATTACTTTGCCTGCGGCAAGCTGGACGTGGACACGGCCGCGGCCGTGGTCGGCGGCATTGCCAAGGGCTGCGAACTCTCCGGCTGCGCCCTGATCGGCGGCGAAACCGCCGAGATGCCCGGCATGTACCCCGATGGCGAATACGACCTGGCCGGTTTTGCCGTCGGTGCGGTGGAAAAATCCAAAATCCTCACCGGCCAGAACGTGCAGGCTGGCGACGTGGTGCTGGGCCTGGCTTCGGCCGGCGTGCATTCCAACGGTTTCTCCCTGGTGCGCAAGTGCATCGACCGCGCCGGCAGCAGCGCCCCGGCCACGCTGGACGGCCAGCCGTTCAAGGAAGCCATCATGCAGCCCACGCGCCTGTACGTGAAAAACGTGCTGGCCGCGCTGGCGCAGCACCCCATCAAGGCCCTGGCCCACATCACCGGCGGCGGCCTGCTGGAAAACATCCCCCGCGTGCTGCCCGAAGGGCTGGCGGCCCGGCTGCAAAAAGGCAGCTGGCCGCAGACCGAGCTGTTCGCTTGGCTGCAAGCGACCGCCGGGATCGACGATGTGGAGATGAACCGCACCTTCAACAACGGCATCGGCATGGTGGTGGTCGTGCCCGCAGAGGCCGCCGACGCCACGGCCGCCACCCTGCGCGAACTGGGCGAAACCGTCTTCACCATCGGCCAGATCGCCCCGCGCGGCACCGGCCCTGCAGTGGCCCTGGTGTAACGCTTCGGCCCATTTCCCTTTCTTGCGCAGGAGAGCACCTTGCTCCCTTCCCTTGTCCCGGCATCCTCGCCACCCTCACGGATGGTGCTGGTGGCCAGCTACCTGCTCATGGCCGCCACGCTGCTGCTGGTCATGCTGCAAGGACTCTTGCCCGGCCTGCTGTGCGCCTGCCTGGGCTTTCTGCTCACACGGCGCATCGCCAGCCTCCTTGACCGCCTGGATCGACGGGCGCCCGCCGTCGTGCCCCGGCGCTGGGCGCAGGTGGTCGCGGCCATTCTGGTCGGTCTGGCGCCGTTGCTACTGCTCTCCAGCGCCCTGTCGCACACCCGTGGCTACATCATGGAAGCGCCCCAGCAGTACCGCGAGCTGCTCAACTTCCTGGCGCACACGATCCTGGAGCTGCAGCAAAAACTCCCCCCCGACCTGGGCGCACAGTTGCCCCAGGGCACGGAAGACATCCAGCGCACCATTGCCGTCTACCTGGCGACCAAGGCCGGGATGCTGGCCTCTGCCGGCAAGGCCTGGCTGGCGGGCCTGCTGCACGCCTACGTCGGCCTGCTGATCGGCCTGCTGGCTGCCGTGCGCCCGCGCCTGATCCCGCTGGCGCCGCTGACGGCCAGCCTGCGCCAGCGCGTCACGCTGATGGGCGATGCCTTCCGCCAGATCGTGGCCGCGCAGTTCTGGATTGCGCTGTTCAACACCTCGCTGACGGCCATCTTCCTGCTGTTCATCCTGCCGCTGTGGGACATGCGCCTGCCCTACACCCCGGCGCTGATCGGCCTGACCTTCGTGGCCGGGCTGATTCCCATCGTGGGCAACCTGTTCTGCAATCTGGTGCTGACGCTGGTGGGCCTGTCGGTATCGCCCTCGGCCGCTGCGGCCTGCCTGGGCTTTCTGATCCTGATCCACAAGGCCGAGTACGTCATCAACGCCAAGGTGGTCGGCCAGCGCACGCACATGGCGGTCTGGGAACTGCTGTCGGTGATGTTCGTCGCCGAATCGGTCTTCGGCCCGGCCGGACTGGTGGCAGCTCCGCTGTTCTACGCCTACCTCAAGAAAGAACTGGAAGCGGCGAAATTGGTGTAAATCCGGGCCTGGATAAACACACCAAGGGCTTGAGAGCCGCTATGCTGTGCAGCTTCATCGAGTTCGCTAAGGAAAACCCTATGACCATTCTCGTCGCCTACGCACCCCGCCCGGAAGGTGAAGCGGCTTTGGAAAAAGGCATTGAAGTAGCCACCCGCCGCAATGAGCGGCTGATCGTCGTGAATGCCGCCCCCGGCGGCCCGCAGGAAGACCGGGACATCGTCCCCGGCCACGACGCCGAACGCCTGGAGCAGCGCCTGCAAAGCCTGCCCATCCAGGCAGAGTTCAAGATGTTCGTGCGCGGCCACGACACGCTGGAAGAAATCCAGAATCTGGTACACCGCGAGCAGATCTCCCTGCTGGTCATCGGCCTGCGTCGGCGCTCGGCCGTCGGCAAGCTGCTGCTGGGCAGCCTGGCACACGACATCCTGATGAGCGTGCCCTGCCCGGTACTGGCGGTCAAGGCCGAATAAACCGCACGCTCCCTCCACACCGCGCACCGCCCTCGGTTCACACAGAGGGCGGTTTTTTTATTCATAGCATTTACCACGCATCCATAAAGCATTTCAGCCATCAAAGTGGCTGAAACCCAATGTTTATCTGCGCAACAAGCTACGCAATCTGACGCCCGTGGCCAGCAAGGCGCCAAAGTACACCGCAGCACTGGCCAGCAGGCTCGCCGCCATCACACCAGCCCGCTGCCACTGGCCCAGGGCCAGCCAGTCCCAGCGCTGACCCAGCCACAGCAGCAGGGCCGCCAGCAAACCGCAGGCCAGCAGCACCTGAAAAAAGTATTTCAACCACCCGCTGCTCGGCTGGTAGGCCCCCCGGCGCAGCAAGCCCAGCAGCAACCATCCGGCATTGACCAGCGCCGCCAGGCCGATCGACCAGGCCAGGCCCGCGTGCTGCAAACGCGGCACCAGGAAAAAATTGAGCACCTGGGTCAGCACCAGCACCACCACCGCGATCTTCACCGGCGTGCGCATATCCTGGCTGGCAAAGTAGCCCGGCGCCAGCACCTTGATCGCCACCAGCCCGAGCAGGCCCACGCCATAGCCCACCAGGGCCAGGGCAATCTGCTGCACGTCGCCGCCGTGCAGCGCCCCCCGGTGGAACAGCGTCGCCACCAGCGGCTGGGCAAAGGCCAGCAGCCCCACGGCGCAGGGCAGCGCCAGCAGCAGCACCAGGCGCAGCCCCCAGTCGAGCATCTGCGAATAGCGCTGGCTGTCGCCCGCAGCCCTGGCGGCGGCCAGTTGCGGGGTCAGCACCACGCCCAGAGCGACGCCCAGCAAGGCGGTGGGAAATTCCATCAGCCGGTCGGCATAGAACAGCCAGGTCACGCTGCCCGGGGCCAGGTAGGAGGCGATCTGCGTGTTGATCATCAAACTCAGTTGCGCCACGCCCACGCCCAGCAGGGCCGGGGCCATCAACTGCAAAATGCGGCGCACCCCGCCATCGGCCCAGGCCGCCCGCAGCGCCGCCGAGCTGCAGCCCAGGCGCGGCAGCAACCCCATGCGGCGCAGCGCCGGAATCTGCACCGCCAGTTGCAGCACGCCACCGGCCATCACCCCGGCGCACATGGCGTAGATCGGCTCGATGCCCTGGCGGCCGAACCACGGGGCCAGCAGCCAGGCGGCGGCGATCATGCACAGATTGAGCAGCACCGGCGTGGCCGCAGGCACGGCAAAGTGCTTATAGGTGTTGAGCACGCCCGAGGACAGCGCCACCAGCGACATGAAGCCGATGTAGGGAAACATCCAGCGCGTCATCAGCACCGCAGCCGCCGTCTCGCCCTGGTTCTGGAAGCCGCTGGCCAGCAGCCACACCAGCACCGGCGCCCCCAGCACGCCCAGGGCGCACACCAGCAGCAGCGCCCAGGCCAGCACCGTAGCCACGTTGGCGATCAGCTCCCGGGTACGCTCCTCCCCCTCCTTGGCATGGCTGGCAGCCAGCACCGGCACAAACGCCTGGCTGAAAGCCCCTTCGGCAAACAGGCGCCGAAACAGATTGGGGATACGAAACGCCACATTGAACGCATCGGTCAGGGCGTTGGCCCCGAAGATCGAGGCCATGAGCAGATCCCGCACCAGCCCCGTCACGCGCGAGGCCAGGGTCATGAGCGAGACGATGGAGGCAGATTTGAAGAGCGACACCTGCAGGAGTGTAGCCATTGCATCCGCCCGCTTTGGTAAAAAAGTGCGCTTCGGGCTATAATGCTCGGCTTTGCTGGCAACATCCACAAACCAATCGAAGGAAAAACACCATGGCAACCAAAGCCAAAAAGAACCCCCGCCTGGCATCGGGCCGTAAACGCGCCCGCCAAAACGTCAAGCTCAACGCCGCCAACACCTCGCTGCGTTCCAAATACCGTACCGCCGTGAAGAAGGTGGAAAAGGCCGTGCTGGCTGGCGACAAAGCCCTGGCCACCACCCTGTTCCAGCAAGCCCAGTCGGTGCTCGACTCCGTGGCCGACAAAGGCATCTTCCACAAGAACAAGGCCGCTCGCGACAAGAGCCGCCTGTCCGCCAAGGTCAAAGCCCTGGCCCTGGCCGCCTAAGCCATCCCCATCTAGGCAAAGCACGGGCGGCCCACGCCGCCTGCCGTTTGCAAAACGGGTGCGCTGTCAGCAAAAACAAGGAAACCGCCGCAAGGCGGTTTTTTTGTGACCGGCAGCAGCGCAGCAACGCAGAAAAAAACCGCCTTGCGGCGGTCATTTGCAAGCAGGGGAACCAGGGCAGCGGGCCGCCAACGCCTATTTTTCGTCCGGTAGCAGACAGGCCTCGACCACCTGCAGGTGGTTGTCGCGGGCGAAGTTCAGCACGAAATCCCAGGCCATGGGCTCATGCGCACGCAGCTCGGAGCGCACCACCACGCATTTGACGCCGCTCATGGTGGTGGGGATGCACCAGGGCGAATAGCCCAGGTGGCAGCCCGGCTGGGCGCCGCCGGGACGAAAGCGGCTCATGACACCCGCCAGCCGCTCGGCCCAATCGCTGGGGCGGAAGGTCTTGCCCTCCAGCGTCACGCCCTGGATAAATAGTTCTTTGGAGTTCTCGAAGGCCATCGGCATGATCAAAAAAAGAGCACGCCTCAAACCGGACGTGCGAAGGTTGTGTTTACCGTGCTATTTTAACTCTTATACAAGAGTAAGGCCCGTTTGCCCCTAAATAGGCCCAGGGATGCCCTGCATCCATCAAGCGGCAAGCCTGCGCTGTGGAGCGGGGTGAGAAGCCCTAGAATCACTGCCTTTTACGCGGGCTCATGCGCTACCGGTTGGCGCACTGCCGCTTCCCTGCTGGAGATGTTCCTATGACCGCCACGACCCAGGCCGCTTCCCCCCACGTCATGCCCACCTATGGCCGTGTGCCGATTGCGCTGGAGCGCGGCCAGGGCTGCCGTGTCTGGGACGTGAACGGCAAGGAGTATCTGGACGCGCTGGCCGGTATCGCCGTCAATACCCTGGGGCACAACCATCCCAAGCTGGTGCCGGCGCTGCAGGACCAGGTGGCCAAGCTGATCCACACGTCCAACTACTACCACGTCCCCGGCCAGGAGCAACTGGCCGCGATGCTGGCCGAACGCGCCGGCATGACCAGCGTGTTCTTCTGCAACTCGGGGCTGGAAGCCAACGAGGGCGCCCTCAAGATCGCCCGCAAGTACGGCATCGACAAGGGCATTGCCCAGCCGCAGATCGTGGTCTACGACCACGCTTTCCATGGCCGCTCGTTCGCCACCATGAGCGCCACCGCCAACCCCAAGGTGCGCAACGGCTTTGGCCCCCTGCTCGACGGTTTCATTCGCGTGGCTCCCAACGATTACACGGCCCTGGTGGAAGCGACCGAGGGCAACCCCAACATCGTGGCCGTGATGATGGAACCGATTCAGGGCGAAGGCGGCCTGCACCCGATGCGCGCGGAGTACCTGCAGCAGGTGCGTGCGCTGTGCGATGCCAACGGCTGGCTGCTGATGCTGGACGAAGTGCAGGCCGGCATGGGCCGCACCGGCAAATGGTTTGCCCACCAGTGGGCCGGCATCACCCCGGACGTGATGACCCTGGCCAAGGGCCTGGGTTCGGGCGTGCCGATCGGCGCCATCGTGGCGCACCAGGCGGCAGCGGCCGTGCTGCAAGCAGGCAACCATGGCTCGACCTTTGGCGGCAACCCGCTGGCCATGCGGGCCGGGGTGGAAACCCTGCGCATCATGGAGGAAGACGCCCTGCTGGCCAACGCCAGCGAAGTCGGCGCCCACCTGAAGGCCCAACTGCAAGCCGAACTGGGCAGTATCCCCGGCGTGGTCGAAATCCGTGGCCAGGGCCTGATCATCGGCGTGGAGCTGGCCAAACCCTGCGGCAACCTGATCGGCCTGGCTGCCGAGGCGGGGCTGCTGCTCAGTGTCACTTCGGACACCGTGGTGCGTCTGGTGCCGCCGCTGATCCTCACCACCGCCGAGGCCGATGAAATCGTCGCCCGCCTCAAACCCCTGGTGCAAGCCTTCCTGGCTGCCTGACAGCCCCGCATAAAGGACCCCGCCCTCATGAGCGCCCTGAAACACTATTTGCAGTTTTCCGACTTCACCGCCGCCGAGTACGGCTACCTGCTCGCCCGCGCCGCGCTGATCAAGAAAAAATTCAAGTCTTACGACAAGCACCACACCCTGGTCGACCGCACCCTGGCGATGATTTTCGAGAAGGCCAGCACGCGCACCCGGGTGAGCTTCGAGGCGGGCATGTACCAGCTGGGCGGCTCGGTCGTGCACCTGACCACGGGCGACAGCCAGCTGGGCCGCGCCGAGCCGATCGAGGACAGCGCCCGCGTCATCAGCCGCATGACCGATCTGGTGATGATCCGCACCTTCGGCCAGGACAAGATCGAGCGCTTTGCCGCGCACTCGCGCGTGCCTGTCATCAACGGACTGACCAACGAGTTCCACCCCTGCCAGATCCTGGCGGACATCTTCACCTTCATCGAACAGCGCGGCAGCATCGCCGGCAAGGTGGTCGCCTGGGTGGGCGACGGCAACAACATGGCCAACACCTGGCTGCAAGCGGCCGACCTGCTGGGCTTTACCGTGCATGTGAGCACGCCCAGCGGCTACGAGGTGGATGAGAAACTGGCCTTCGGTGGCCGCACGGCACGCGCCGGCTGCTACAAGATTTTCAGCAACCCCAAGGACGCCTGCCAGGGGGCCGACCTGGTCACCACCGACGTGTGGACCAGCATGGGCTACGAAGCCGAGAACGAGCAGCGCCGCAAGGCCTTTGCCGACTGGTGCGTCGATGCCGACATGATGGCCGCCGCCAAACCGGACGCCTTGTTCATGCACTGCCTGCCCGCGCACCGGGGCGAGGAAGTGACCGCCGACGTCATCGACGGCCCGCAGTCCGTCGTCTGGGACGAGGCCGAGAACCGGATGCACGTGCAAAAGGCACTCATGGAGTACCTGCTGCTGGGGCAACTGCCTGCCTGATTCATTGCTACCTTAAAAAGAGCTTCTCCCGCTGATTGAACAAGGTTTTCCAAGATAAACATCATGAAAAACCAGCAACCATCAGCGGCAGAAGCTCTTTTTTTCTTCACGGCCCCCGACGCAGCCGCTGAAGCTGCGCAGCCAGCCTTCTTTGCCGGCTTACCCACGCAAAGCGTCACCCCCCGGCTGAAAGCCCCCCGCTACCTGCTGGGGCACACCTAGTTTCCCTCTCCCTGTATTGCAACGGCCTTGCGCCGTGGGCTGTGCTGTGCCTGGCTGCCAACCGCATGTTGGTGCTGGCAGGCCGATGTGGCCCCGAAAGTCTTTCGCCTATCGAACCCTGAACCCCCTCTCCCGACCATGTCCTCCACCGACATCCACCCCTGCCTGACCTGCGGCGTCTGCTGCCAGAACTACCGCGTAGAGTTTTCCATCTACGAACTGCAATCCATGGGCGGCAGCGTCCCCGACAGCCTCGCCCACGAAGCCGGCGGCAACCGCGCCCGCATGAACGGCACGCAATACCGCCCCGTGCGCTGCGTGGCCCTGGGGCCGCTGCCCGACGTGGGAGCGGATTGCATCGGCTGCACCATCTACGACAGCCGCCCGCGCCCCTGCCGCGACTTTCCCTTTGCCAGCTACGGCTGCCACGACACCCGTGCCCAGTTCGGCCTGCCCCCGCTGGACGATGCCGACGTGCAGCACTGGCAGGAGGCAGCCTGATGGCGGGCACGCATCCCTGCCTGACCTGCGGCGCCTGCTGCGCGGCCTTTCGCGTGGATTTTTCCGTGTACGAATCGCAGGAACACGGCGGGCGCGTCCCCATGGGCCTGATCGAACCGGTGACCGCATCCACCTGCCGCCTGCGCGGCACCGACTACGCCCGCCCGCGCTGCGCGGCACTGACCGGCACGGTAGGCGAGCAGGTCGCCTGCGGCATCTACGAATGGCGGCCCTCGCCCTGCCGGGAGTTTGCCGCTGGCTCGGACGCCTGCAACCGGGTACGCCAGCGCCACCATCTGCCGCTGCTGGAGCGGCCGTACTGAAAGCATCGGGCGCCAACGTCCGCCGCACGCGCAATTGCGTTCAATACAACGCGGCCCGGTCCCGGCACAGTGCGCGGCCATGACCGTGACCGCTTCCTTGACCTCCCCCGCTTTTCTGACCCCCTTGCTGGCCATGGGCAGCTTTGCCCTGGTCGGGGCCATCACCCCCGGCCCGGTGAATGTGCTGGCCCTGCGCCACGGCAGCCACGGCCCGCGCCGGCGGGCGCTGCTGTATGTGCTGGGGGCCAGCCTGAGCTATGGGGCCATCGTGGCCCTCATGGGCCTGTTCGCCACGCAAATGGCGCTGCTGCTGCCCCGGCTGGCGGGCAGCGCCCAGTGGGTCTGCGCGGCCTATCTGCTGTGGCTGGCCTGGAAGCTGGCGCAGGCCGCCCCGGCAGCAGGCCCGGCGGCTGCGCCAAAACAGGCGGGGGCTGCGGCCCTGCCGTCCCGTTCGCCCTTCACCCCATCGCCCTGGCAGCCGTTCATCCAGGGGGTGACGGTGCAGACGCTCAACCCCAAGGCCTGGCTGTTTGCGCTGTCGGCCATTGGCGTGTTCGTGCCGCCGCAGCCCGCTGCCGGGCGCGGTGCCCTGCTGGCGCTGTGCGTGATTTCGCTGGCGGCCTGCCTGATCGGCGTGGGCTGCTGGGCCTTGCTGGGCCGGGCCTTGATGGGCTGGCTGCACACCCCGGGCCGCCAGCGGGCGCTGCACCGGGCGCTGGCAGCCCTGCTGGTCATCAGCGTGCTGGGGATGCTGGCATGATCGCCGCCATGCCTGCGCTCCCGCATCGATTCATCCGCCACCCGGCCCTGCCCTGGGCCGAGCTGCGGATCAGCCGGCAGTCGCCGCACGGCTACCGGCTGCACATGCACGCCGAGTATTCGCTGGGCATCGTCGATACCGGCACGGCACTGTTCCAGCATCCCGGCGGCACCGAGCCGGTGGCCCCGGGCGACGTGGTGCTGATCGAGCCGGACACCTGGCACGCCTGCAACCCGCAACAGGTCACGCACTGGTCGTACCGCATGGTGTACGTACAGGCCGACTGGTTGCACCAGCAATGCACGGCAGACAGCGGGCCGCTGCATTTTGTCCGGCGGGCCGTGCGCGATGCGGCCAGCCGCGCTGCCGTCCAGACGCTGTGCCAGGCGTTGCTGGCGGGCGATGCCGCAGGCGCAGCCGCGCCATTGCAGCAGTTGCTCCAGCAGCACGCACGGCCTGCGGCCTTGCCGGTGGCCGCCGACGATGCGGCGGTACGGCAGGCGCTGCACTGCCTGCACCAGCACCCGGAATCGGCCACCAGCGTGCAGGCTTTGGCGCAGGCGTGCGGCATGAGCGCCTCGCGCTTCATCCGCCACTTCAAGGCCGCTACCGGCGTGACGCCCGGTGCCTACCGGCTGAACCTGCGCCTGAACGGGGCACGCCGCCTGCTGGCCGATGGCGCAGCGCTGGCAGAAGCAGCCCATGCCATGGGCTTTGCCGACCAGGCCCATTTGCAGCGCAGCTTCAAGGCCCACCACGCACTGACGCCGGGACGCTACGCCCAGGGCAGCCCGGGCCGGGACTGACCGAAAAAGACGGAGGGGATACGGAGACAGGCCAGCGTAAACCACCAGGAAAAATCTGTGATGCCCGTCATCGCCAGCCACGATAGCGTGGATACTCCCCGGTTTGATTTTTGAACACGGGACAGGGCAGGCATATGGCCAGTTTTCACGACATCCAGCAGCGCGAACGCGGCTTGCAACAGCATTTGACCAGCGCCCAGATGGTGATGATCGCCATCGGCGGCGCAGTCGGCACGGGCCTGTTCATGGGCAGCGCCTTTGCCATCGGCTTTGCCGGGCCGGCGGTGCTGGTGAGCTATGCCATCGGCGCGTTCATCGCCCTGCTGCTGATCGGCTGCCTGGGGGAGATGACGGTGGCCCACCCCACCTCCGGCTCGTTCGGTGCGTACGCGGAGTATTACCTGGGCCCCATGATCGGCTTCGTGCTGCGCTATGCCTATTGGGCGGCCCTGGTGCTGGCCGTGGGCATGGAGGTGACCGCCGTGGGCATCTACATGGCCTACTGGTTCCCCGACGTGCCGCAGTGGATCTGGGTGGGCGTGTTCTCCGCCGTGCTGGTGGGGGTGAACCTGCGCAGCGTGAAGGTCTACGGCACGGTGGAATATGCGTTTTCCGCCATCAAGGTGGCGGCCATCATCGCCTTCATCCTGATCGGCAGCTATGTGGTGTTTGGCGCCCCGGCCCCGGGCATGGGCCTGGAAAATTACCAGGCAGGCGGCGGCTTCTGGGCGAAGGGTATCAGCGGCATGTGGCTGGGCGTGATCGTGGCCATGTTCAGCTATCTGGGTGTGGAAGCCATTGCCGTGGCCGCCGGTGAGGCCCAGCAGCCCGAACGCGCTGTGCAAAAGGCGATGAAGACCACGGTGCTGCGCCTGGTGCTGTTCTACCTGCTCACTCTGGCGCTGATGCTGGCCATCGTGCCCTGGACGGAGGCCGCCACGCAGACCAGCCCCTTCGTGCGCGTGATGGAGCTGACGCACATCCCCTATGCCGCCGGGGTGCTCAACTTCGTCGTGCTGGTGGCGGCGCTGTCGGCCATGAACAGCCAGCTCTACACCACCTCGCGCATGATGTTCAGCCTGGCACGGGCCGGGCAGGCGCCCACCCGCTTTGGTCGCACCAATGCCAGCGGCGTACCGGTGGCCGCCATTTTGATTTCCAGCCTGGGCGTGGCCGTGGCCATGTTCGTCAATGCGTTCTGGCCCCAGGAGTCGTTTGTCTGGATGATGTCGATCGCCATGTTCGGCGCCATGCTGGCGTGGTTCATGGTGTTCGTCACCCACCTGGCGTTCCGCCGCCGCCGCAACCAGGAGGGGCAGCCGCCGCTGGCGTTTCGCATGTGGGGCTTTCCGTGGCTGACGCTGCTGGGCGCGGTGCTGATGGGGGCGGTGCTGGTGACCACGGCATTTACCCCGCAATTTCGCCTGACGCTGGCCTTCGGCCTGCCCTGGATACTGCTGCTGGCGGTGATCTACCGGCTGCGCGGCAAACGCTAAAAGCGCCGACGCCCCCACCCAGACACGTTGGCTGCCGCCCTGCGGCGCTGGTTAGGCTTGGCGCTGTGACCATGCCTGTAGCGCCCCCCTCCTCTACCCCCCGACGCCACCATCCGCTGTGGCTGATGCTGCTGGCGCTGCTCGCCGGTTTTGCCCTGAGCCAGGCTTTTCGCACCGTCACCAGCACGCTGGCGCACGGGCTGCAGGCAGAGTTCGGCCTGACCAATGCCGACCTGGGGGCGTTCGCCGGACTGTTCGGCCTGTCCTTCGGCATTGCCCAGTTGCTGATGGGCATTGCGCTGGACAAATTCGGCCTGCGCCGCACCATCGTCTGCGCCCTGCCGCTGGCGGTGGCCGGCGCCCTGCTGTCGGCCCTGGCACCCAGCTACCCCGTGCTGATGCTGGGGCAGCTGCTGATCGGCGTGGGCTGCTCGCCGGCCTTCCTGGTCTGCACCCTGTTCGTGGCCCGGCACTTTCCGCCGGAGCGCTTCGCCTTTTTCTCCGGCCTGTGCCTGGGTGGCGGCGGCTTGGGCCTGCTGTTTACCGGCACGCCCCTGGCCTGGGTGGTACAGACCTGGAGCTGGCGCATCGGCTTTCTGGTGCTGGCCGTGCTGTGCCTGCTGGCCTGGGCGCTGATTTACCGCCTGGTACACGAACCGCCGTCGCCCCACGCCCCGCCGCCCAGCCAGGAGGGCTGGGGCGAGGCGCTGCTGCGCTTCTTCCAGCTCTTCGCCCTGCCGCACACCTGGGGCATCGTGGTGCTGGGCATGTCCTGCTACGCGGCGTTTCTGAGCCTGCGCGGGCTGTGGCTGGGGCCGCTGCTGATGGGGCGTTTCGATTTTTCCCTGGTGCAGGCGGGCAACGTGGCGCTCGGGGTATCGCTGATCTCGCTGTTCGCCCCCGGGCTGTTTGGCCGTCTCGACCCGGGCGTGGCCCGGCGCAGAAAGTGGCTGGGCCGGGCCTCGCTGGCCCTGGCCGGGTTCTTTGTGGTGCTGGCCTGGACGCCCTGGGGCAGCGCCAGCGTGGCGCTGATCCTGCTGATGGGCCTGCTCTCGGGCTATGCGCCCTTGCAGTATGCGGACGTGCGGGCCTCCTACCCGGCAGCGCTCACGGGGCGTGCCCTGTCCCTGTTCACCATGGCGATGTTTCTCGGCGTGGCGGCAATGCAATGGCTGACCGGGGTGGTCGCCACCTGGGCCAATGCCCTGGGCTGGGACGTTTACGGCGTGGTGCTGTGCACGATCGCCGCCTGGCTGGCGCTGGCCTCGCTGGCCTTTCGGGTGCTGCCGGTATCGCCGCTGCTGGCACAGGCCGACGCTGCCAGCCGGTAGCGCAGGCACTACCAGCCCGTAGCGCAAGCGCCGTCGCCCCGGTACAGCCAGGGCACGTCCATCAAGCGGCTGCCCAGCAGGCGCATGGCGCTGTCGCGCCCCCAGCGCATCACCCCGGTGGCATGAAAAATCTCGCCGTTGCGGATCGACCGCGCCTGCACGCGGGCATTGCGCTGCCAGCGGTTCAAGGCGTAGCGGCGCAGGCGGGTCGCCATATCCAGATCGGCCATGGACAGGGCACGCTGCAACTCGGCCGCATCTTCGATGGCCATGCCCGCGCCCTGGGCCAGGTACGGGCGCATGGGGTGGGCCGCATCGCCGATCAGGCCCACCAGCCCCCGGGCCATGCCCTGCGGGCCGGTCAGCGGCGGACGATCCGACAACGGCCACAGGCGCCACTGCAACCCGCTGGCCGGAATACAGGCCAGCAGGTCGCGCAAGGCACTGCAACTGCCCGCCAGGGCGGCCGTCAGCACTTCGGTGTTGGCAGCATGGTCCCAGTCGGCCATATCGCCCGGCGCCGGGCCTTCGACGATGACCACCAGATTGAGAAACTCGCCCCGACGCACCGGGTAATGCACGGCATGCAGGCGTGGCCCGAGCCAGACATTGACCTCTGGCGTCCGCCAGACGGGCGGCACATCCTGCATGGGAATCAGGGCGCGGTACGCCAGGTGGCCGCTGACCCGGGGGCGGCTGTGTTCGCCCAGCACCACGCCGCGCAACTGGCTCCACACCCCATCCGCCAGCAACAGGGCATCGCCTTCCACGCAGGGATAGCCCCGGGTGCGGATGGTGACCACGCCATCGGTGCCCAGAATTTCCTCTACCGGCTGGCCGCTGTTGATGAACACGCCATCACGCCCCTGCACCGCCTGCAGCAGCAACTGGTGCAGATCAGCCCGGTGGATGGTGACGTAGGCAGCACCGTAGCGCTGCACCATGCTGGCCCCCAGGGGGGTGCTGGCCAGTTCCCGCCCGCTGCCTGCGCTGTGCGCCCGCAGGCGCTGAGGTTGGACACACACGGCCTGCAACGCCGCCTGCAGCCCCCAGGCCTGCAACCGCCGCACCACATTGGGGCCGAGCTGCACCCCGGCACCGACCTCGGAGAACTGCGCGGCCCGTTCAAAGACCCGCACATCCCATCCAGCATGGGTCGCTCCAAGGGCGGCGGCCATACCGGCAATACCGCCACCGGCAATCAATAACTGTTTCTTTGCACCATCCATGGTGCGGGATTGTCCTGTCAAAACCCGGGCCGGAAATGGTGCATGGGCAACAAAAAACCCGCCGAAGCGGGTTTCCTGGGTGTTCCGGGTATTGCACGTTTAGTCGCGGATCAGGAACTGATCGCGATCCTGGCCCTGAATCCACTTTGGCGGCTTGCCACGGCCCGTCCAGGTTTCGCCAGTCGCAGTATTGCGGTACTTGGGAGCGACTTTTGCGCCCTGGACGCTGCTGCTGCGGCCACCTCGGGCGGGCGGGAAGATGTCGTCTGCGGTCAGACCATAATCCGCCACCAGGGCACGCACCTTGGCCACGGCATCGGCCAATTCGCGGCGACGGGCTTCTTCGATTTGCAATTCCAGAGCGCGGCGCTGCTCAAGCAATTCCTTGTAAGAACTCATGATCTAAACATCCTTTCAAAATAGTGGACGGATTATAAGTAAATAATTTCGGCGATCGCAAATTAAATATATATGGCAACCTACCTTATCGGCGACCTGCAAGGCTGTTACGCCTGTTTGCAAAAACTTCTACAACAGATTGAATTTTCCCCGCACACCGACACGGTCTATTTACTGGGCGATCTGGTCAATCGCGGCCCGCAATCGCTGCAGGCGCTGCGCTACTGCCGCGATATGCAGGGCAGTATTCAGGTGTTGCTGGGCAACCACGATTTACATTTATTGGCTTGCGCCCACGGCGTACGTTCGCCAGGGCGGCGCGATACCCTGGCGCCGATTTTGCAGGCGCCCGACCGGGACGTCCTGCTCGATTGGCTGGCCCGGCAGCCGCTGGCGCGGCATTTGCGCAGCGCCCAGGGACAGGATTTATTACTCGTCCACGCCGGGGTATTGCCAGGCTGGAGCCTGCAAAACACGCTGGATTACGCCCAGGAGGTGCAAACGCAATTGAGCGGGACGGGACGGGCCGCATTTTTGCAGCAGATGTATGGCAATACCCCGGCAGCGTGGGCCGAGGATTTGACCGGAATGGACCGGCTGCGCACGATTGTCAATGCACTGACGCGACTGCGTTTTTGCAGTGCTCAGGGAGAAATGGATTTCAGCAGTTCGGAATCGGCCAGTGCCGCCCCGGCGGGACTGGTGCCATGGTTTGACTGCCCGCAGCGGCGCACGCAGGAGGTCATCGTTGGTTTTGGCCATTGGTCGACGCTGGGGTTGCGCAACGACCCGCAACTGATTGCCCTGGACACGGGCTGCGTATGGGGCGGCCAGCTGTCGGCGCTGGAGATTTCCATGGCCGATTTTGCCCAGCGGCAATTGCACCAATGGGCCTGCCCGCAAGCGCAGGCCCCGGGAGTTTCAGAAAGCTCGAAAGCTCCTTAAACGCTGCCTGCCGGTTTGAACAAGGCGGGCAGTTTTCGCTTGGCTTTTAATTGACGGGCCGTACCGGTCGGCGCAGGCTTGCTCTCCCATGCCGGGGTGGCGTCATTTACGCTGGGAGCTTCATAAGGGCGATCGAAAAACGGATCCGGGGGCGCCATCCGTACTGGCCGTGCGCCCCGCACCGGACGGCTGGCAAAATGCCCGCTTCGCCCGGCGCCATTATCAATATCGCGCTCACCATGGGCATAACCGCGCTGGCGCGAACGCGCCGGGGGTAAATCCAGGGTTTCCACCGCAATTTTCTTTTTGATGAGCTTCTCGATGTCCGCCACCAGCCGGGTATCGCTGGGTGCGACCAAGGTAACGGCCAGCCCGCTGGCGCCAGCACGACCGGTGCGGCCAATGCGGTGCACATAATCTTCGGCATTGAAAGGCACGTCGTAGTTGAATACGGCGGGCACGTCCTTGATATCCAGGCCGCGTGCAGCCACGTCGGTGCAGACGAGCAGATCGACCTCGCCTTGTTTGAAGGCTTCCAGGGCTTTCAAGCGCTCGTCCTGGCTTTTATCGCCGTGCAGGGCGGCAGCGCGATAACCGTCGCGTTCCAGCGCCCGGCTTAAACGGGCGCAGCCGAGTTTGCTGTTGGAGAAAATGAAAGCCTGGCGAATGCCGCGCTCCTGCAATACGGTGCAAATGGTGCGGCGTTTATCGTCGTCATGGGCGCTGTAGAAGCGTTGTTCGACCGTCGATGCCGTGGCATTCGGGCGGGCGACTTCAATGGTGATCGGGTCTTGCAGATAGCTGGCCGCCAGGCGTTTGATTTCCGGCGAGAACGTCGCAGAAAACAGCAGTGTGGTGCGCTGTTTGGGCAGGTAGGACAGGATGCGCTGCAAATCGGGCAGAAAGCCGATGTCCAGCATCCGGTCCGCCTCGTCGAGCACCACATATTCGACCTGGTTGAGCACGGCATTCTTGGCCTCGATATGGTCGAGCAGCCGTCCCGGCGTGGCCACCAGCACTTCGACGCCCTTTTTCAATTCCGCCGTTTGCGGCTTCATGTCCATGCCGCCGAAAACCACGGTGCTGCGCAGCTTGGTGTGCCTGGCGTATTGGGCGATCTGCTGGGCCACCTGGTCGGCCAGTTCGCGCGTGGGCAGCAGCACCAGGGCGCGTACCGGATGGCGGGCCGGCGAGGCCGAGGCGTTTTCGTGGCGCAGCAGGCGCTGCAGCAGCGGCAGGGAAAACGCTGCGGTCTTGCCGGTGCCGGTCTGGGCCGCGCCCATGACGTCTTTGCCGGTCAGCACGACGGGAATGGCCTGGGCCTGAATCGGGGTCATCGCTTCGTAACCCATTTCGGCGACGGCCTGGGTCAAGGCGGGAGCGAGGGAGAGCTGAGAAAAAGAGCTGGTAGAACTTGTCATGTAGGGCGCAATTGTCGCACTGCCTCCCGTCCTGCGTCCGGGCGGGGGTGGAAAACGGGGTGGGGGATCGGCGGTGAAAAGCTGTTTGATATTCTTACAATAGCTGTTTCCACTGGAAAAATAAGGATTTCAGTATCTTTCATAGTTGAAATCGTTTGAATACCAGCGGTAGCAGCTATTGAATTGATGATTGACGGACGTTTATAGCTGCTGGGCGCCGAAGGTATCGCAGCTTTGCACGCTGCGGGCCTGCAATCCGCGCTCGAACCAGCGCACGCGCTGGGCGCTGCTGCCGTGGGTGAAGGTTTCCGGGCGCACGGTGCCGGTCTGCTGGCGTTGCAGGGTGTCGTCGCCGATCTGTGTGGCGGCGTTCAGCGCAGCGGCGATGTCGCTTTGGCTGAGCCAGTTTTTCGCCTGCTGCGAGTGCTGTGTCCACAGTCCGGCGTAGCAGTCGGCCTGCAATTCCAGGCGCACGGACAGGGCATTCTGCGCCTGCTGGCTGATGCGCCCGCGCTGGCCGTCCACCTTGGCGGTAGCGCCCAGCAGGGTCTGCACGTGGTGGCCCACTTCATGCGCGATGATGTAGGCGCGGGCAAATTCGCCCGGGGCGCCCAGCTGGCGGCTCATGGTGTCGAAAAATTCCATGTCCAGGTAGACCTTGCGGTCGCCGGGGCAGTAGAACGGCCCCATCGCGCTTTGCCCCATGCCGCAGGCCGTGGGCGTACTGCCGCGAAACAGCACCAGCTTGGGCGGCTGGTAGCGTGCGCCGCCCTGCTGGAAGATCGGCCCCCACACGTCTTCGGTGGAAGCCAGCACGGTGGCGACGAAGGCCGCCTGCCGGTCGTCCTGCGCCGGGCGCTGGGCCGGGACCTGCTGGGTTTGCGGCGCATCGCCGCCGGAGAGCAGGCCGATGGTGGTCAGCGGGTTGATGCCGAACACGCCCCAGCCCACCAGCGCAATGACGATGGTGCCGATGCCGATGGAGCGCCCGCCCAGGCCGCCCCCACTTGCGCCACCGCTGCGGCGGCGGTCTTCCACGTTGTCCGACTGGCGATTGCCTTCCCACTTCATGGCCGATCCTTCAACAGGCTACGCACGCGGCAGGGTCACGCCGTGCTGGCCCTGGTATTTGCCGTTGCGGTCTTTGTAGCTGGTCTCGCACGGCTCGTCGCCCTGGAAGAACAGCACCTGGGCGCAGCCCTCGCCCGCGTAGATCTTGGCGGGCAGCGGGGTGGTGTTGGAGAACTCCAGCGTCACGTAGCCTTCCCATTCCGGCTCGAAGGGGGTGACGTTGACGATGATGCCGCAGCGGGCATAAGTGCTTTTGCCCAGGCACACGGTGAGCACGTCGCGCGGGATGCGGAAATACTCCACCGTGCGGGCCAGGGCGAAGCTGTTGGGCGGGATGATGCAGTAGTCGCCCTCGAAATCGACGAAGCTTTTTTCGTCGAAATTCTTCGGATCGACCACGGTGCTGTGGATGTTGGTGAACACCTTGAATTCCCGCGCGCAGCGGATGTCGTAGCCATAGCTGCTGGTGCCGTAGCTGATGATGCGCTGCCCCTCGGCCTGGCGCACCTGCCCTGGCTCGAAGGGTTCGATCATGCCGTGCTCTTGCGCCATGCGGCGTATCCATTTATCGCTTTTGATGCTCATGCGCTGTCTTCCCCACAGTAGTGGTGTGATTCTTCTGCCAAAGGCCGAACTCTACCCGTAGCGCCACTATGCTCGGGGCAAAAAATCCCCCTGCCATTCAAATTCATGAAGGAGACCTCGATGCCCATGTTTGTCGATACCTCGCCGCCCGGCGAATGCATTTTCTGCAAGCTGGTGGCCGGCACCATTCCCAGCGCCCGGGTGTATGAAGACGATCTGACCCTGGCCTTCATGGATCTGGGGCAGGTCAACCCCGGCCATGTGCTGGTGGCCAGCAAGCGCCACGCCGTCACCTTGCTGGAGCTGACCGCCGAAGAAGCGGGGGCCGTCATGCAGACCGCGCAGCGCATGGCACACGCCATTCAGGCCGCGTTCAACCCCGACGGCATCACCGTGCTGCAAGCCAACGGCGCGGCGGCCGACCAGACGGTACGCCACTTTCACATCCACGTCGTGCCGCGCTACGAAGGCGATGGCGTGGCCCTGACCTGGCCGCGCAAGGAACCCGGCCCGACCGCGCTGCAAGACTACGCGACACGCCTGCGCAGCGTGCTATAGCGGTTACCAGACCAGAATACGCAATAAAATTTTTATTTAGACCATAAATATCAATTTTTCAATCAATCTTAAAGTCATATATGCAATTTTTTTGACACAATCGCGTTCCATGACTTCGCATCTCAAGACGTGGGACATCCTGGCCCTCGGTTTCATGACCTTCGCCCTGTTCCTGGGCGCCGGCAACATCATCTTTCCCCCGATGGTCGGACTGTCCGCCGGGACGCAGCTCTGGCCTGCAGCGTGGGGCTTCCTGCTCACCGGCGTGGGGCTGCCGCTGCTCACCGTCGTCGCCCTGGCCCGGGTCGGCGGCGGAATGCCCGCGCTGACTGCGCCCCTCGGCAAGTCTGCCGGCGTTGCCCTTGGCGTCGTGGTGTACCTGAGCATCGGCCCCCTGTTCGCTACGCCGCGCACGGCCACGGTGTCCTTCGCCATGGGGGCAGCGCCCTTTGTCGGCGATACGCCGGCCAACCTGTTCATCTTTACCTGCATCTATTTCGGGCTGGTGCTGCTGCTCTCGCTTTACCCGGGCAAGCTGATGGACAACATCGGCAAAATCATCACCCCGATGCTGATCCTGGCCCTGGCCATTTTGGGCGGCACGGCCTTCTTCCTGCCAACGGGCACGCTCACGGCCGCCACGGGCAACTATGTGCAGCATCCCTTGGCCGAAGGCTTCCTGCAGGGCTACCAGACCATGGATGCGCTAGGCGCCCTGGTGTTTGGCGTGGTTATCGTCAATGCCGTCAAAAGCCAGGGCATCCACGATCCACGGCTGCACACCCGCTACGCCATTGCGGCAGGCGTGATTGCGGCCCTGGGGTTGGGGCTGGTCTATGTCTCGCTGGTCTACCTGGGAGCGCACAACGCCCATCTGGCCGCCGATGCCAGCACCGGCGTGCAGGTGCTGACTCGCTACGTTGAACACACCTTCGGCGCCCCTGGCCTGTGGCTGCTGGCCATGGTAATCCTGCTGGCGTGCCTGACCACCGGCGTCGGCCTGGTCAGCGCCTGCGGGGTGTATTTCAGCCAGTTGCTGCCGCTGTCGTACCGCACGGTGGTGCTGATCGTGAGCGCCTTCTCCCTCGGCGCCGCCAACCTGGGGCTGGCGCAGCTCATCTCCATCGCCGTGCCCGCGCTCTACACCATCTACCCCGTGGCCATCGCCCTGGTGGCGCTGAACCTGATGAACGCCCTGTGGCGCAGCCCGCGCCGGGTGTTCGCCCCGGTGCTGCTGGTAGCCCTGCTCCTTGGCCTGATCGATGGCCTGAAAGCTGCCGACCTGCACGCCTTCATCCCCAGCGCCTTGCTGACCTTGCCCGGAGCCGACATGGGTCTGGGCTGGCTACTGCCGGTACTGGTCGCCGGGGCCGCAGCAGCAGCGGTCGACCGCCTGCGCCCGGCTCCAGCAGCCAGACACCCCTGACAGCCGACGCCCCGCCATGACCATGCCGAACCAACCGTCCGAGTGGCTGCTGCGCTGGCAGCACCTGCTTGCCCCTCGCAGCCGGGTTCTGGATCTGGCCTGCGGAGCAGGGCGCCACCTGCGCCACTTCGCCACGCTGGGGCACCAGCTGACGGGCGTGGACAAAAATGCCGCCGCGCTGGCGCCGCTGCACGGCATCGGCGAGCTGATCTGTGCCGACCTGGAGGACGCCGCATGGCCCCTGGCCGGGCGGACGTTCGCCGCCGTCATCGTCACCAACTACCTGTGGCGGGCGCACTGGCCGCAACTGCGGGCCTGCGTTGCCCCTGGCGGGGTGCTGCTGTACGAAACCTTTGCCCATGGCAACGCGGCCTACGGGCACCCGGCACGGCCCGAATTTCTGCTGCAACCCGGGGAACTGCTGCAACTGTGCGACGGCTGGCACATCGTGGCCTACGAACACGGGCTGGTGCCGACCCCGGGAGCGCAGCGCGTCGTCCAGCGCATTGCCGCCATCCGCCCGGCCGAAGACACCTCCGCCCCCCTGGTACGGCCCCTGGCACCTACCTGACGTTTTGACTTATTTTTCGGTCGGATTAAACAGAGATTTGCCTTTTACGGCAAAAAATGACGAAAAAACACCCCCATCGAGATCGCTAAAATGGACGTTTCGAGGATGCCCTGCGCCAATCGAGCGGCGATTGGCGCAGGGCATCCTTCATGTCCTTTCGTCTCTTTCCCTGAAGCACAGAACCGTTTATGAGCACACCCACCGTCGCCCTGCAAGGCAGCATCGTCGCCCTGATTACCCCCATGCTTGAAGACGGCAGCGTCGATTACCCCGCCCTGCGCAAGCTCATCGACTGGCATATCGCCGAAGGCACGGACTGCATCGGCGTGGTCGGCACCACGGGCGAATCGCCCACCGTCACGGTGGAGGAGCATTGCGAAATCATCCGCGTGGCCGTCGAACAGGCTGCCGGGCGCGTGCCCATCATGGCGGGCTGCGGCGGCAACAGCACCCGCGAAGCCATTGCACTGGCCCAATACGCCAAGAAGGTCGGGGCCGACAGCCAGTTGCAGGTCGTACCCTACTACAACAAGCCCACGCAGGAAGGCATCTACCAGCACTACAAGGCGATTGCCGAGGCCGTGGGCGACCTGCCCATCGTGCTGTACAACGTGCCCGGGCGTACCGTGGCAGACATGCAGCCCGAGACCGTGCTGCGCCTGGCGCAGATCGACAGCATCATCGGCGTCAAGGAAGCCACCGGCAATATCGACCGCGCCCAGTGGCTGATCCGCGAGGTTCCCGCCGGTTTCGGCGTGTATTCCGGCGACGATCCGACCGCCGTGGCGCTGATGCTGTGCGGCGGCCACGGCAACATCTCCGTGACGGCCAACGTCGCCCCCCGCCTGATGAGCGAGCTGTGCAAGGCCGCCATTGCCGGCGACCGCGACACCGCCATGGCCATCCAGCGGCGCCTGATGCCGGTGCACCGCAGCCTGTTTGTCGAATCCAACCCCATTCCGGTGAAATGGGCCGTCGCCCGCATGGGCCACTGCGGCGACACCATGCGCCTGCCACTGACACCGTTCACCGCCCAGAACCATCCCCTGGTGGAAGCCGCTTTGCAAGACGCTGGCTTGCTCTAAACTCGCGCCTTGCCATTTTTTGATTACAGTGGCGCTCCCTTCAGGACATTACCCAAGGAATTTCGCGTGAAAGTGCAACACCCCCTTGCCCGTGCTGGCGTGATTGGCCTGGCCGTGGCTTTATCGGCCTGCTCCGTCATTCAGGAAGACAAGATCGACTACAAAAGCGCCAAAAAAGCCAGCACGCTGGAGATCCCGCCGGATTTGACCCAGCTCTCCAAGGACACGCGCTACACCACGACGCAGGACAAGTCCGTCTCCGCCCTGGCGTTGCAAGCGGGGCAGAACCAGGTTCCAGCCGTCGAACGTGCCGCCCCGCTGCAGGTCGGTGACGTACAGATCCTGCGCGAAGGCGACAAACGCTGGCTGCTGGTCGACCGCCCGGTCGAGCAGCTGTGGGAACCCGCCCGGGAATTCTGGCTCGACCACGGGTTCAACCTGGAGCAGGAAAAGCCCGACCTGGGCATCCTGGAAACCGACTGGGCGGAAAACCGCGCCAAACTGCCCCAGGACGTGCTGCGCAAGACCCTGGGCAAGGTATTCGATTCACTCTATTCGACCAGCGAACGCGACAAGTTCCGCACCCGTCTGGAGCGCCGCCCTGACGGCAAAACCGAGATTTACATCACCCACCGGGGGATGGAAGAGGTCTACACCTCCAGCCAGAAAGACTCCACCATCTGGCAACCCCGTGCCGCCGATCCGGAACTGGAAACCGAGTTCCTGCGCCGCCTGATGATCAAACTGGGCACCAGCGAGGAACAATCCAAGGCGCTGGTCGCCTCTGCCACGGCCCAGGGCAGCGCCTCCAGGGCCGTCCAAATCATCACTGTCGGCGATGCACCTGCACTGGCCGTGCAGGAGCCGTTCGACCGCGCCTGGCGCATTGTCGGTGTGGCCCTGGACCGCACCGGCTTTACCGTGGAAGACCGCGACCGCAGCAAAGGCCTGTACTACGTGCGTTACGTCGCGTCCAACCAGCCTCAAACCACCAAAGAAAAGCAGGGCTGGTTCAGCCGTAAATTCGGCAGCAAGAAAAAGGCCGAAAACCAACCCCACCAATACCAGATCGCCGTGCGCAGCGAAGGGCAGACCAGCCAGGTGGTCGTCCTGAACGCTCAGGGCCAGCCGGAAACGGCCCAAGCCGCCCAAAGCATCGTGCGTGTGCTGGCCGAGGACATGAAATAAGCCTGAGGTGAGCACCGCCTGATTGCTGCACCGCACTGCCGTCAGGTCAGGCTTTTCTCCCCAGCCGCTGCCCACGCAGCGGCTTTTTTACGGACATTTGGCAACGCCACAAGCACCAAGAACACACTGAAAAGCCATAAAAAACCCTGCCAAGGGCATTGGCAGGGTTCCTGGCGTCTATCCCCTTGCGGGGACAAAAGCATTACTTGGCGGCGTCGGTAGCAGCTTGGGCAGCGGCATCGGCGGCAGCCTTGGCAGCGTCAGCAGCGTTGTCCAGCGCTTCCTTGGCGGCGTCGCCAGCGGCTTCCACCTTGTCGGCAGCGTCAGCAGCCACTTCTTTGGCTGCATCGGCAGCGGCTTCCACCTTGTCGCCGGCTTGTTCTGCGGCGTCGGTAGCTGCTTCGGCGGCCTGGTCAGCAGCCTCTTTCGCAGCGTCTACGGCTTCAGCGGCAGCCTCTTGTGCAGCTTCGGCAGGAGCCGCTTGCTCAGTGGCAGGCGCAGCGGGGGCGGCCACTTCTTCTTTTTGGCCACAAGCGGCCAGGGCAGCAGCAGCGATGATGGAAGCGAGAAGAACAGACTTTTTCATGAAAAACACCTCTCTCAAGGGATTGTTGTCAATAGAGCGAAACGCTAGTTCAGTGAGAAACCGGGGCTACTCTAGCCGAATTTTGATTTAGCACAACTGAATCTGTAACCTTTAACGCCAAGTCCCGAGGGTTGGTTTACACAATTTTGAAATTATTTTGCGCTTCTACAGACATCAATGGGCTTCGCTGTGCGCCCAGCCCGCATCCACCCAGGAGGAGAGCAGCTCCAGCGCATCGTCACTGAGCTGCTGCACTTCCTGCGAGGACAACTGCCGGGTATCGGCCAGTTGGCGCATCAACTCCGCATCGCGGCCTTCGGCCAGATAGCTCTCGCCATTGATGAAGATGTGCCGGGCGTCGTACAACATGCGCGTGCGCTGGTTCAGGCGCACGTTTTCGATCAGGCCGAAATCCTCGGCAGGCTCGAACCACACCCCCGGCTTCGGGTCACTCAAGGTTTCGCCCAGGGCACGCTCCAGCGCCAGGGGTTCGGCCAGGGCTTTTTCCAGCGCCGTGCGGGCGAAGTCCAGCAAGGGAGCGGGAATGGCGCCGGGGTTGGCCACCGCCGCCTGCTTGGGATCCTTGTAGACCACATCCTTGGGGCATTCATCGGGGGCATCGGACAAACGCAGGAACAGCTCGCGTGCCAGCTCGTCCTGCTTGGGGGAACGGAAACCCACCGAATAGGTCATGCACTCGCCCTCGGCAATGCCGTCGTGCGCCCACATGGGGGGCAGGTAGAGCATGTCGCCCGGCTCCAGCACGTATTCCTCCTCCGGCTCGAAATGGGTCAGGATTTTCAAGGGCACGTCCGGTTGCAGGTTCAGGTTTTTCTGCCGCCCGATGCGCCAGCGGCGCTTGCCGTGGGCTTGCAGCAGGAACACGTCGTAATTGTCGAAATGCGGCCCCACGCCGCCCTGGTCGGTGGCAAAGCTGATCATCAAATCGTCCAGCCGCGCATCGGGGATGAAGCGAAACGGCTGCACCAGCGCATGCGCGGCCTGGACGTGCAGATCCACCCCTTGCACCAGCACCGTCCAGCCCGGCTGCTTCAAGGGCGGCAAACGGCGGCGCGAAAACGGCCCGTGGGCCAGGCTCCACTGCCCGCCGCCCAACTGGCGCACCAGACGCGACTCCACGCCGTCCTGCCCGGCCAGGTCCAGCAGCTCGGCCCGGTTGAGCAATGGCTTGAAGCCTGGAATGGCCTGGCGCACCAGCAGCGGCTTTTTGTGCCAGTAGGTACGCATGAATTTGTCGGGCGAGATGCCGCCCAGCAGGGCGATTGGAAGTGAGGTGTCCATAAAATCAAGGGCAAGAGTGCGGATAAACGGCGCCTATTGTCCTATGGACGACCCCGCCTGCCTGTCCTGGCCCCTCATCCCATGCTGGCATGGGAAAATCCGCCTCCATCCACCGCCCGCCCGTGCAGGCGGTCTTTCTTTTTCCACTCTGCGGCGCTGCCGCGCAAAAGGCTGCAAATCCATGACCATGAACATCACCGAACAATGCGTCGTCGCCCTGACCTGGACCCTGAAAGACACCCTGGGCGACGAGCTGGACGTGCTGGATGCGCCGGTGGAGTTCCTGGTCGGCGGGGACGATCTGCTCAAACGCATCGAAGAGGCACTGCAAGGCCACACCGTGGGCGATACGCTGCAACTGCACCTGGAGCCGGAAGAAGCGTTTGGCGATTACGTCGACACGCTGATCTTTCTGGAGCCGCGCAAGCTGTTCCCCGCCGAGCTGGAGGAAGGCATGACCTTCGAGGGCTACGCCCTGCCCCCTGGCTGCAACCCCGCAGCCCCCAAGGATGCGCTCTACACCGTGACCGATATTTACCCCGAGCACGTGGTGCTGGACGGCAACCACCCGCTGGCCGGAATCGCCCTGCGCCTGCAATTGAAGGTAGAGGCCGTACGCGAGGCAACGGAAGAAGAAATTGGCCGAGGCAGCGCAGGCACCGGCTTTTTCCGCATCCAGCCCCCCACCCTGCCGGACTCGCCCACACTGCACTGAAAAACAAAGAGCACCGCCACCGCTTCCGAAGCTGCGCGGCAAGCGAAGCAGCCCCCGTGCCCAAACGCATTCCATCAGGGCGCAGGCCGTTTACCACCATCAGCGGCCTCCCGTCTGACCCACCGTGGTTGTCCGAGCGCAGCGCCCGCAGGGCGCGAAGCGAGTTCCACGGTGCCAAAGCTGCGCCAGCACGCCTTCTTTGCGTCCTTTCTTGCGCGTGCAAGAAAGGATGTCGCCCGCCGGGGCGAGTCCCGGCCAGCAGCCCCAAAAAAACATAAAGATAAAAATAGCTGCTTCCACTTGAAACACAACGATTTCAGATATTTTCAATAATGAAACCGTTAAACAACAAGCGAAAGCAGCTATCAAAAAACACTCACCGCATCTGAAACGCTTCCTGATGCACGCGCCACCCCCGCTGCTGCCGAGCCTGCTCCCGCACCGCCTGCCCCAGCCCCGCCGGGCCGCACAGCCAGATATCCAGGGCACCGCCGTACCGCAGCAAATCCTGCGGCCGCAGGAACTGCCCCTGTGCTGCATCGTGCACGGTCAGCACCACCGGGGGCCGGGCGCTGGCGGCCAGCGCCTGAATGCGCGGCAGCAAGCCATCCTGCGCGGCATCGCGGGTGCAGTAGTGCATGGCCACGGGGGCTAGGCTGTCCGCCACGGCGGCGTTCTGCCGTGCTTCCAGCAAGGCGATGAAGGGGGTGACGCCCACGCCGCCGGCAATCCACACCTGCTGGCGGGCCTGATCGCCCCGGCCATCGAAATGGCCATAGGGGCCTTCGATGCGCAGCGTCTGCCCCGGCTGCAAACGCTGGTGCAGCTGCCGGGTGTAGTCGCCCAGCGGCTTGATGACCAGGCGCACCAGGGCCGCCCCGTCGGCAGCGCGGCCACAGGCATCGGGGGCGCTGGCGATGGTGAAGGGGTGATGGCCTTCCTCCGCATCGAACCGGGCAAAGACGAATTGTCCGGCCCGGTGCCCCGGCCAGTCCCCAGGCAGGGCGCAGAACACTTCCAGCGGGGCGGTGCCGGGCTGATCGCCCAGCAGGCGCACGCTGTCAATGCGGGCAGCGTAGCTGCGGGCCTGCCCCACCTTGCCTGCCAGCGACCACACGGCGGCCCCGCTGCCGATCAGCAGCAGCACGGCCAGCAACGGCCCCATCGGCGCAGCCCAGAGGGTGAGCGGCGTCAGCGCCACGGTGTGCAAGGCCAGGGCCAGATACAGCACCGGCATGGCCCGGTGCAGCTTGCGCCACGGCTTGTAGGGCAGCAGTTTTTGCCACAGCGTCAGCACGATGAAGACGACCAGGGCGTAAAACGCCCATTCGCCCACGTCCTTGGACAGGCCGCGCCAGTCCGTGGCCCAGGCCAGCACCGCATCGCGCACGGGTTTGCCGCCGGTGCCCCAGGCGGTCTTGATCCAGCCGCCCGCGTATTCCTTCAGTGCCCAGTGCATCACCGCCGTCACACCGGCCGCGATGCCCGCCCATTTGTGCAGCCGGTACACCTGGTCCATGCCGCCGACCCAGCGTTCCTGCCACGGCTGGCGCAGGGCCAGGAGCATGATGAGGCTCATCATCCCCATGCTCCAGACCCCCGTCAGGTAGATGCCGTGGCGGCGCACCTGCCACCACAGCGCCCCCGGCATGTCGGGCGGGCTGCTCCAGCCCACCCAGGTGGCCCCGGCCCAGGCCAGGGTCAGCAGGGCCGCCCAGGCCCAGAAAATTCTTTTCATTTGCATGATCGTGTTCCTTTGGATTGCGGTATTTTCAGGGTAAACCCTTGGATTTGCCGTAGACGCATCATGGCCAAGCCGGTCTGAACGCAAGCTGAAGGCGCTGTTCAGCATTCATTCAGGCCGGGCCAGGTACAAACCGCACCACGGTTCACTTTGAAAGGAATGCACGATGAACACACGTACCCTGACCCTGGCCCTCAGCAGCGCCTGCCTGGGGCTGGCCCTGTGGGGCAGCGCCCTGCCCACGGCCCACGCCGATTTCGACGATCACGAAATGGCCCGCCAGGCCCTGCAGCAAGGCAAAGTGCTGCCGCTGCGCACGGTGCTGGACAAGGTGGAAAAGGAATACTCCGGCCAGGTGGTGGAGCTGGAGTTTGAAAGCGAACGCGGCCAGTTCGTCTACGACATCCGCCTGCTGCAGACCGACGGCACCATGCTGAAAATCAAAATGGACGCCGTGGACGGTAAAGTCATCTACGTACAACAACGCCGGAAACACTGATGCGCATCCTGGTCGTGGAAGACGAACCCACCCTGCAAGCCCAGCTGGTGGCGGCCATCACCGCCGCCGGGCACACGGTGGAGGCCGCCAGCGACGGCCAGGAAGCCGCCTACCTGGGCGAGGTGGAGGAATTCGATGCCGTCGTGCTCGACCTGGGGCTGCCCATCGTCGACGGCCTGACCGTGCTGCGTCGCTGGCGCAGCCTGGGGCGCACGATGCCGGTGCTGATCCTGACGGCCCGCAGCAGCTGGCACGAGAAAGTCACCGGCATGGACGCCGGGGCGGACGACTACCTGGCCAAGCCCTTTCACATGGAAGAACTGCTGGCCCGCCTGCGTGCCCTGCTGCGGCGCCTGACGCCGCACAGCAGCGCCCTGTGGCAGTGCGGCCCCATCAGCCTGGACACCCGCCAGGCCAGCGCCTGGGTGCACCAGGCGCCGCTGAACCTGACCAGCCATGAATTCAAGCTGCTGCAGCTCTTCATGCAGCAGCCCGGGCAGGTGCTCACCCGCACCCAGCTGTCGGAACACATTTACCCCCAGGACGGCGAGCGCGACTCCAACACCATCGAAGTCTTCGTCGCCCGGCTGCGCAAGAAGCTGCCCCCCGGCAGCATCGAAACCGTGCGCGGCATGGGCTACCGCCTGGTCGAATCCCCCGCTGCGGCATGAAGACTGGCACCCCCACCCCACCAC